>CACAQC010000001.1:0-234961 GCA_902534495.1 uncultured Candidatus Actinomarina sp.
AAACTCTATGGGAAAAACACTTTCGCCAACCTCAGCCAAAGCTTCAGAACCACAGACGGAGTTTTCCAGCAACTCTATGAGTGGGGCTGGTTCATACATTAACCCTGTATAGAAAACTAAATCTGCATCAGCAATTGTTCCAGCATCCTGGGGAGCTGGTTCGTACGTATGGGGATTTGCTTCTGGCGGCATTAAAACTGTAAGGTTTATACTATCTCCACCTATTTGATTAACAAATTCTCCAATCATTGGTGTTGTCGCTACAACATTAATCTCTCTTCCGTCTATTTCGGGACAGCCTGCATCAGCACTTCCGCCTGAACACGCTATCAATACTAAAGAAAGTACGATTACACCAAATTTGAAACTATATTTATTTTTCAAAAGTTTCTCCTTCTAATTTATAACAATAAATGAGAATAAGTCTCATTTTTTTTATTGTCAAGTATAGATGAGAATTTATCTCATTTTTTTTGACACAGCATTCTATAATAAAAATATGTCAGAGAGTTCAAGAAAAATTTTATCAGATCATAATGTTTCAATTACAAACCCAAGAATTCTTGTTCTTGAAGCGCTCATGGAGAGTCGGAATCCGCAAACAATAGACGACCTGCAAAAAAAGTTAGAAAATAAAGTAGCAAAGTCTACGCTATATCGAGTCCTAGGAGATCTTAAAAAAATAAATGTTTTACACGAATTTACCTCTCCAGACAACACAACAGTTGTTGAGCTACTACTGCATGATGCCGAACATCATCATCATTTATTTTGTGGTGACTGTGGTGAGATTATTGATGTTGGTTTAAGCGATGAGTTTGAAAAGCTTTTATCGGAAGAAATAAAAAAAATTGAAAGAAAGTTTAATTTTCATATCAATGATCACAGAGTCGAAATGTTTGGTACGTGTACCGATCAGTGTTCTAATTGCAAATAAGTTTAAAAGATTAAAGCTATCAAATTTGCGTTCAACAGCATAGATTGAATAACTTCAAATGAATGAACTTGCTCAGGTGTCGCTCTTAACGGTATTGTCATGTATTCACCATCAAAAACATTCTCTACGGCTAAAGCTGTTTCAATAAATTCGTTTTGAGTAATGTTACAAACTATACACATAATGATTTCCCTGTTTAATCATTTTAATTCTAGTGGAGATTTTGTAATTGGAAAACATATAATGAGGTTATCATATGTTAATTCAACAAAACTTAAGTCACGGAATCATAAATGTAGGTGACTTGCCCATTCCTTTTAATATGGTTTTAAATGCTGCTGTTTTGACTGTAGTTGTTACTTTTGTCTTTTTGAAGGTTTCTTGGAAAGAATCAATCTTAACTTCTGAAGAGAAACTTTTTTCAACAAAGCAATCTTCAAGTGGGAAGCTTCTAGGTCTCCTGGTACTAGTTTTACTAACTGTTCCTGGTTTAGTAAATAATGAAGCAGCTAAGGTTTCAGTAACTCCCTTAATTTTGTGGGTTTTCTTGTGGATTGGAGTTCCAGTTCTTGGACTTCTTTTTGGTGATTTATATGCAAAGTTCAATCCTTTGTCAATAATTGTGAATCAAGAAGGAGATTCTAAAAATGTATATGTTGCATCGTTCCTGTTTGTTTGTTTAACTTGGTTTGAACTAGTTTGGACTAAACCCGGCAATCCAAGACATATTGGTATAGTGTTTTTACTGTTGATTGTTGTTGTGTCGCTTGTACAAAAGTTTTACAAAAAAACTATTATCGAAGTTGATCCTTTGCTTGTTCTACATCATCTTTATAGCAAGATGAGGATTACTCATAAAGCTCCTGTTTTTAGAAGTCTTTTAAACAACCTTTCCAACCTGGCTCAGCTAAAAGGAATGGAATACTTTATTCTTCTAATGATTGGAACGGTTACTTACGACGGGCTGCGGGAAACAACATTTTGGTTCAACTTATTTGGAACCAGAAGCTATGAAACATCTTTTTCAACAACGGCTTTTCTCTCAATGAATTTGATTGTCATAATTTTTTATAGGTTTGCTTGTTATTTTGCGATACGCGTCAGTGGAGAAAATTATGATCTTAATGAAATCTCGCTTAAATTTGGCCACACTATGCTGCCAATTGCTTTTGCATATCATGTAACTCATTACCTAGGGCTACTTTTGTTTGAGTCTCAAACATTGTTATACAGACTTAACGATCCTCTAGGTTTTGGGTGGAACCTATTTAACGCACAAGAAACTACTGTTGATTATTTTTTGGAGCCAATTGTTTTATGGACAGTTATGGTCATCGTTACCCTTGCAGGACATATGCTAAGTGTGGTTTTAGCTCATGATTTGTCGGTTAAAATATTTGGGCATCAAAAAAGCGATAAAACACAATATATTTTCTTATTTATAACTGTGGCATTAACATTGCAAGCTTTATTTGTACTGAGTGTTCCATAAAATATTCAAGCGACGTATAGTTTTTACTAGTAATATTTCGGTGAGTGTTAAAAATAAGTAATAAATTAATCGTCTTATTCTTGTTTTTTTTAGTTGTTTCTGCCTGTTCAAGTAGTGATTCCTCTGGTCCTACATTGGTTGAGATATCTTCTGATGAAGAAAGTGAAGATTTTGAAGAAGAAAATGAGGATGAAGAAGATAGCGATGAAGAAGAAATTGATAATGAAGTTACAGAATTCATACCTCCTGCATTACCAGATTTACCAGATCCCGCACTAAGTTCTTCTAAATGGAATCAAGTAAATGGACCATTTGGCGGAACTGTAACAAGCTTATTTAAAACTGTAGATGGATACTGGGCAACTACAACAGATAACTCTGGGTTTGCCGATAGTAACTTATATTTTATTGACAAAGAAACTTTTACTTGGGAATTGAAAAAAACTATAGGCGGAAATATGGCTGGAGTTGTTGTTGGTAAACATAATCCAGATGGAGTCGCTTTCATTACAGAAGCATCAAATACATCAGACTCAAAATTATTTATATCGCTCGACAAAGGCCTCACATGGACAGAAACAAATCCCGTAGGAAATTTTGAGTCTGATGTGGTTGAATACACAGGAATTGCTATAGACAAAACTATGGATTTTCTATATGTAGCAGGTAGATATTTACCATTTGGAGAAGACTGTGAAGATGATGAAAATGGAGATTGTTCACCGATAGAAAATTCGGCTGTTTATATTTCTCCTGATTGGGGAGATCAGTGGACAAGAACTAATCCGGTACCAAAAGGGGTGTTTGAAGAAATTGAGCTAGAAGAAGGACAAGAGCTTGATGAAGAAGAAATTGATAGAATCGAAACTTTATATGTCGATCCACAAAATCCAAGCATTATTTTTGTTGGAACTGACAACCTAGTAGCAAAAACTGAGGACTCGGGAGAAACGTGGAAAATAGTAAGTGAATCTTTTCATAGGTCCGATGTCAATGGTATTGCTATTCATCCAGAGAACTCAGATGTAGTTTATGTAAGAGTTGGAAAATATACTTTTGCAGACTGTTTTGACTTAGAAGATGATGACCCAGATTATGAAGATGATGTTGCTAGGTATTGTGCCGGAATTTACAGAAGTGTTGATGGAGGAAATAGTTGGGTTTTACTAGATGGAGTAAGTGGAGACCCTTCTGAGGGGGGTGTTTATGTAGATGATTTCAAAGAAAACGTAGTTTATTCTGTGTTTTCAAGAGTTACGTTTATTAGTAAAGATGGGGGTAATTCTTCTGAAGAATTTCTAAGCACTAGCGAACACCCAATAATTCCTGATGTAGGTATTGAAATAATAATGACAGGTGAAAATAGTACAGAAGTAATCATGGCCGGACTTCAAGGAGTGTATAGAACATACGACGAAGGAAGTAGTTGGATTGAGACAAATACAGGATTTGTTGGTTCAGAGGTTGTTGATATAGCAACTGCTACTGATGGAACAATGTATGCGACAACATACAATATTGGAATATTTAAAAGCATTGATAATGGTAAAAATTGGGGTTTTGCCTCTTTTGGGATCAAAAATTGGTACGGAATGCAACTAGCTCCTCACCCAATTGACCCAGATATTTTATTTGCGACATTTGGTGGTGGTGTCTACAAATCCGAAAATGCTGGTGGTTCCTGGGAAATTATTGGCGGTGCGGATCTCTGTGACGATCCAGAACCAGGAGGTGGAAACTGTCATTACCACGGAATAATAGTTGAGACAGAAAGCCCCTACAAAGTATTAGTAGGTAGCGGAGGTGATCAATCAGCTAAAAGAGGAGTGGGTATCACAGGTTCTGAAAATTTAGGTGAATCTTGGAGAAACTCAGATGATGGTTTTACTCGAGATGTTCACGTAAGCAAATTAGTTATAGATCCAAACAATAATGATGTGTTCTATGCTACTACTCAAGGTCAAACAGACTACACGGATAAAATAGGTGATGGTGCAGGTGTTTTCAAAAGTGTAGACAGAGGTTCAAGCTGGGAACAGATAAATAATGGTTTAGACACTTTAGAAACAAATGTTTTAGTTGTTGATCCAAATGATTCAAATACTCTTTATCTAGGTACTGACGATGACGGGCTTTATAAAAGCACTAATGGAGGATCAAACTGGATACAGCTTAATGTACCACAAATATCTGAACCGTTTGGTGTGGGTGATATTGCAGTCGATCCAAAAAATAGCAACATGATTTATTTAGCAACTGTCGATTACTTTAGGCTTGCAGGAGACAGGGGTGCATTAGGAGATTTTGGAATCTATAAAAGCACTGATGGTGGAACAACATGGGAAGATTTCAATAAAGGATTACTCCATCCCGGAGTATTCTCTTTAGAGTTGAACCCTCAAACGAGAATTTTGTACGCTGGTACAAGAGCTGGTGGTGTTTACTGGATAAGCCTAGATGACTAGATTCTAGCTATTTTTTCTCCGGCTTTGTTAGTAAATTGTCCTGTAATAATGAGGATTAAATCTATTAATAGCCATACTCCTAAACCTCCAAAGGTTAAAAGCATTAATATTCCTGTACCTGTTTTCCCGACATAGAACCTGTGTGCTCCTATAACTCCCAGTAGAAATGCTAAAAGCAAAGTTACAACCCATTGGGAGTCACTTTCTGATGGGCTACTTTTTTTTAGAAGTTTATCTTTTTCTGCGTCAAATTCTTCTTGAGATATAACCCTTTCTCTAAGTAGTTCATTTAGCTTTTTAATTTCGTCTGCAGTGCTCATTGTCTAGTACTATTGTAACTTATTTTCTATACTTGCGACCCTTTCAGCTATTGGAGGGTGTGAGTAATAATACGAACTGTAAAGTGGGTCCGGGGTTAAATTAGAAGCGTTGTCTTTAGTAAGTTTTAACAAACCAGAAATCATGTGTTCTCCATCTGTAAATTGAAAAGAAAAGTCATCTGCTTCAAACTCCCTCTTCCTAGATAAAGCCGATGTTATAGGTTTAGTGAAGAATGTATAGGAACCAATAACTAAATAGAACATTAAAAACTTTGAATATACTGTTAAATTTTCCAATCCATGAGCTATGAAAAAATTATCGCTCTTAAATATTTCATTTAAAATATAAAATCCTAAAAACCCAAAAACTAGAGAGCTGATTAATGTTTTGCGAATATGTCCTAATTTATAGTGACCAAGTTCGTGACCAAGTATTGCTTCCATTTCATCAGGGTTAATTGTTTTCAAAAGTGTATCAAAAAATACAATTCTCTTATTTTTTCCAAATCCTGTAAAAAAAGCATTGCCATGTGTGCTGCGTAAGCTTGCATTCATCACAAATAAACCTTTTGATTTAAAATCAACTTTTTCTAACAGTTTTTCAATCGGTTTTTTAAACTGTTCATCATCTAGTGGTTCAAATTTGTTAAACAAAGGCATTATTAATACAGGATATAAGAAGAAAATTATAGCTTGTAAAGTAAAGACTGCCGCAAATGCATAAATCCACCACAGGTCGCCTGCGCTAATAATAATAAAAATTACAGTTGCATAAAGAATAGAAGATATTGCACCAGAGATAACAAGGCTTTTAAATATATCTGTTACGAATGTTTTCTTTGTTGTTTTGTTGAAACCATGTCTTTCTTCAATCACAAAAGTTGAATATATTGATATTGGAATTGAAATTATTTCTTCAACGATTATTAAAAGTAATCCAAGAAGTACCGCTCCCAAGACATTTGATGAAGTTATATCCATAACAACTTCTGTTAAATAATTAAGCAAACCCCCTATTGTAAAAATGACGAGAACAACTGAGCCAAATAAAGCAGTAAATATCTGGAATTTGATTCGATCTGTATTGTAAAGAATTGATTTTTTGTACTCCTCATCCGTTACAACATCCTTAAATCTAGGCGGTACAGAGGCTTTGTTGTTGTCAATAGATTTGAGGTTTCTTATTTTTAAATAAGTTTCTAGTAAAAACTTAATCAAAATAAGAGCAATAAAAATCTGGGTAAAATTTGTAGAATTTAGAAAATCTTGCATGTATCGATTTTAGACTAAGTGTTTTATAACCTTAAAGTTTTTTCAATTGTTTCATAAACTTTGTCTTCAGTTTTTTCTAAATAGGATATTAATTTTGATTCTTTCTTTCCTTTTTCTTTCCAAACTGGGGTCATAGCATTCCATATCCCTTCCCCTTTTAACTTTGAGTAAAAAGAAGCGCCAACATGTACAGCTATTAGCGCGTAACTTAAAAAGGCTGAAAATTCATGTAAACCTATTGCTAATTCAATTCCTCCAGCGCCTATGGAAAAGAGTCCTGCAATCAAAAGTCCAGTCAGTGGAAGCATTACAAGAGTAAAATATACAAGCCCATGTACAGATTTTGCGATGAACAAATGGCCTTTACGAATGTCGATATTTGCACCAAGCAAGGTTTCAGTGTCTTTCATGTAAAAATATCTGATGAAAACAATCACTAAAAACGCAACAGCAAATAAGATTTCGAAATTTAACAAAGCTGGATCTTCAAGCTCTGACAAATCTCCTACTTGTTTAAATATTCCATATGCATAGAGAATTGAAAAACTCCAGTGGATGAATTTCGCTAAAGGTGTATGTGATTTCATACCAATATTTTACTGTCCAAATCTTCTTTCTCTTTGTGTATATTCCCTAAGACATCGAAGAAAATCAATCTTTCTAAACTCTGGCCAATATACATCTTGAAAAATTACTTCAGAGTAAGCACTTTGCCATAGTAAAAAACCTGAGAGTCTTGACTCTCCACTAGTTCTAATAATCAAGTCTATATCTGGAGATTCAGGTGAATAAAGATGCTGTCTTAATTGGTCGTCAGTTACATTTTCTAACAGGGCATCAAAGTCATTTTCATTATTTCTATTCTCGTCTATTAGACTTTTTATGGCGTCCAGAATCTCTTGTCTGCCACCATATCCTAGCGCTATGGTTAATGATTTTTGACCTCCGCCTCTAACTTCTTTTAATCGTTCAATAGTTTCTTGTAGTTTTTGTGGAAGAAGGTCGGTACTTCCTATAAAAGTTATTTTAAAATTATCCACAACATCATCAATTATTAACTCCTCAAAAAGTTCATTTAAAACCTCAAAATATGGACCAAGCTCCTCATTTGGTCTTGCTAGGTTCTCTCTAGACAGTAACCAACTAGTTACATGTCCAATACCTGCTTCATCACACCATAGAAGACAATCTTTTAGTCTTTCCATTCCGATTTTATAAGAAACCTCATAACTAAGGAGGCCTTCTTTTCTAGCATAACGTCTGTGACCATCGTGGATTAAACCTATGTGCTTTGGAAGGTCTTCTTTTGTAATTAATTTTTGCAGACGATTTTCATAAATTGAATAAATTAATTTTGGCGAATTCATGGTTAACTAATTAAATTTTCAATCTCTTCTATTGTTTTTGGTGCATCTGCCGTAAGATTCAAAGGACCATTTTTTGTACAGACTATATCATCTTCAATTCTTACACCAATACCAAGTAAATCTTTTGGAATTTCGTGCGAAACAGTTTTTGCATTTGCTTTTTCTTCTTGTTCAAGCTTTGTGGCTTCCTCCATTCCTAAGTGTTTTCTTCTCTCTCTTATTGCATCAGGATCTCTCTCCAGTAGGGGGAATTCGATTACAGGTTTTGTTGGTCTTACGTAAATGCCAGGTTCAATAGTAGTTACCATGCCCTCAGAAAACTCTCTTGGTTTACCTTGAAATTCACCACTTCCAGCATCATGTACATCTAAACCTAACCAGTGACCTGTGCCATGCATAAAAAATTCAAAGAAGTGTAACATTGAAACAGTCTCTTCTACTCCCATCGGGACTAATCCAAGATCAACCATTGACTCAGATAGAGAGCGTATTGTTTGTTGGTGGACATTCTTCATAGTATTTCCTTCAACAACTCCCTCTATTCCCTCAATTTGTGACTTAAGAACTGCATTATAAACATCTTTTTGGGGAGGAGAAAATTTGGTTCCAACTGGGAAGGTTCTTGTGACATCAGAGGAATACATTCCACATTCTGCAGCAGCATCAATGAGTAGTAAATTCCCCTTTTTAATTTGATCTCTATTTGTTGAATAATGCAAAATACAAGCATTATTCCCACTTGCAACGATAGATGGATACCCCAATCTCTCAGCGCCTTGTTCGAAAAAAACTTTTTCCATTTGAGCCCCTACTTGATATTCAAACATTTCAGGCTTTGCATACTTCATTGCTTCAATATGACCCAAAACTGTGATATCACATGCTTTTGTTAAAAGCTCTAATTCACCAGCATCTTTAATAAGCCTTAATTCAGAAATTACTGGTTGAAGAGAATGGAGTGTTGCCTTACTAAAGTCTGCTCCACGTTGATCATACGGAACAGCAGTATTCAATGTTTTCTTATCAAATCTATCGAATGAAGAGTTTGAGTAATCACAATATATATCTGTAATTCCATCAAGTAATTTAGGGAGTTGTTTTTGGTAATTGTTATAAGAGTATGCTTTGATGGCACCAAACTTATCTAGTGCTCCTTCTTGTCCCAATCTTCTTCCTTCCCATGTTTCCATTTCTTCGTTACGATCTTGTACAAACAAATGAAGTTCAGATTTTGAATCCCTAATAATAATTACTGCATGTGCGTCTTGTTCTGGCCATGCTGTTAAGTAGTGAAAATTTGAATCTTGTCGGAAGGGATACCATGTGTCATTATTTCTATACACAACACTATTTCCATGAAGTAAAACAGCTCCGTTTTGTATAACTTTCGCTAAACGTTCTCTGGCATTTGTTGCATTATTCATATCTACTTAAGGTTAATCTAAACAAACTTATTTTTGCCAATAAATTTTATAGGGACTTTAAAAATTCTTTGAAAATATAACTCCATGTCTCTTCGTTATGTTTTCCTAAGTTCTGAAATACAAAATTTGTTTTAACATTCCTCTGATTCAAAATTTCTAAGATTCTATTTACACCAGAAATATAAAAATTATCATTGTTTGAAAAATCTAACTTCCATTCATTTGGAAAAATATTTCTTACCTCATCACCAAATATATCGCCTTCATCTGAACCTACTGACAAGTTGCACAGAGTATTTTGACTCAAGTATTGCAAGTCTTCTTCAATTCCCGGATACCCGTACCAAAAAGCAGGAGAAAAAGATATAACATTATCAAACTGTGGGTACAGTATTGAGGTTTTGAATGACATGAGACCCCCCATAGAACTTCCTAAAACAATTTTTTTGACTTCGTTATAGTCAATATCGTAATCTCCAATAATTTGAGGTAGGAATTCATTCATGATGTTATCTATATGTTTTATGGCATAATTTCTTTTACCTTTCCTTGGATAAGGATTGTATTGTATTTTTCTGCTTGAATTTGAAGTCACACCTATAACGAAATAGCCATTATTAGTATTATCTTCTTGCTCCTGAAGAGTAGTTTCAAGATCCATAAAATATCCAAAGCCTTTTTTTTGTTTTAAAAATAAATTCTGGGCGTCGTAAGAGAGAATTAAATGCGTTACTCTTTTAAATTTTGGATATCTGATAATGAGGCTATTTGTATCTTCTATATCTACATCGACCATTGGCTGGCTTATAGAAATATTTTTCAGAGTTCTGTCGTATTCTGAAAATAAAAGCATAGAGTAATTATTCTATATAATCCTCTATTGATTGTGCTACTAATTTTGCGTTCTTTTGGTCAGCTGTAATAACAAGAACAACATTATCGCCGGCAAGGGAAGCTACAATTCCTTCAAGATATAGGTTGTCTATAGATTCCGCAATGACCTGAGCAGCAGCAGTAGTAGTCTTTACAACCACTTGGTTGGAAACAGGTTGTACTTCAGTTACAAAATCCTGAAGCGCTTTTTTAGCTATCTTGTACTGTGCGTTATTATCTTGATTTTTTGGGAGTAAGTAAACTAATTTGCCATTCTTTAATCTTTTCTTTACAGCGCCAAGCTCATTTAAATCTCTTGATAATGTAGCTTGTGTAATAATTACCCCATTCTTTTTAAGCATTCCCTTAAGTTGGTTCTGCGATGAAACATTTCCAGAATCAATAAAGTTAGCTATGAGCTTTTGTCTTTGAATGGTTGCTTTTGTCATATTTATAAATATACATTTGTTTGTATATTTATACAATTATAAATTATTAAATGTTTCCTCGGCTAGTTGTAAAGCCTCTTCTTTGGATACCTCTCCGTCATTAATTCTTTGATCATATAATGCTTTCATAATTACTCCGACTTTAGGGCCAGGTTGAATATTAAAATGTTTCATAATCTCATCACCTGATAAAGCTGGTCTAATTTTAGAAAGCTCCTCTTTAGCTTTAACTTCCTCTATTCTTTTTTCCATCTCATCAAGTGTTTGGTGTATTTTTTGTTTTTTTTCTTTATTTTTAGTTGTTACGTCTGCTCTTACTAGTGCATTTAAATCCTCAAGCATATGTCCAGCATCTACAATGTATCTTCTTACTGCGGAGTCAGTCCAACCCATCTTGAAAGTATGTGGACGTGCACTTTGCTCTACAAGCTGAGCTACATCTTCTATAGTTTTGTTATCGTACTTTAATCGTTTTAATATTTTTTTAGTCATCCTTGCACCAACTACTTCGTGATGTCTAAAGTGTATTTTTCCATTTTCTATTCCCCTAGTGTTTGGTTTCGCAATATCGTGAAAAAGGGCTCCCATTCTTAACTTGAGTTTTGGTGGTACTCCATCTAAAACTTCTAAAGAATGTTCGTATACATCTTTGTGGTGATGCTTTGGATCAATTTCCATTTTGAGTTCATTTAATTCAGGAATAATATACAAACTTAAACCACTTTCAACTAGAGCTCGAATACCCATTGGGGCGTCTTGGCCAAGTAAAAGTTTATTAAATTCATCCCTAATTCTTTCAACTGATACTATTTTGATTCTCTCGACGTTGTTTCTCATTGCTGTATAAGTATCGTCATCTGGAGAAAATCCATGAGTGCTGATAAATCGACAAAGCCTTAACATTCTGAGAGGATCGTCTGAAAACGAGATAACTGGGTCATCAGGTGTTCTAATAGTTCCTGATGCTAAATCTTTTAGTCCTGAAAATGGATCAAGAAGTTTATTTTCGCTAATTGAATAAGCTATAGAATTAATTGTGAAATCTCTCCTTGAAAGATCCATATTTAAATCTGGTACTGATTCAATAGACGGATTTCTTGAAGAATTTTCATATGTGTCTTTTCTGAAAGTCGTAATATGAATTGAGGTTTCTTTAAGTTGTAATTCAATGGTTCCAAATGCTCTCCCTACTTCTGTAGTTTTAAAACCTTCATTGTTTAGTATTTCTATAGACTCTTCAGGGGAAGCATTAGTTGTGAAATCAAAATCATTTGTTGAAATGTCTAAAATGCCATCTCTTACTGCGCCTCCAACAAGATAAAAATCATAACCATTTAACTTGTAAATATCCGTTAAAGATTTTAAATATCCATTATTCTCTATTAAATCTAGAAGAGTTATTGGTACCATATTGATAGCTTAGAAGAGATTTAATAAAACAAGAAATATGAATTTAAAAGTAGATTTTGCAGCTGGAGGGATCGTTTTAGACAATAACAAAATACTTCTTGTCAAAAATAAAAAAAGTGAATATGTAGACAACCCAAAATCGTTCTGGGGTTTTCCAAAAGGACACATGGAAGATGGAGAAGCACCTAAAGATGCCGCAAAAAGAGAAGTTATGGAAGAGACAGGTTTTATCGTTGAGTTGGCAGGTGAAAAGCCATTAGTTGAGTCGCGCTATGAAATATTTGTTGATAAAAAAATAGTTAAGAAAACTGTTTGGTTCTTTAAAATGAAGATTTTAAAAGCGTTTGATAGCGAACCTGATGAAGAAATTGAAGAAGTTGCTTTAGTTGATTATGAAACAGCTTTAAATCTACTAACACACAAAGAGGATAAGAAAATACTTAAATATGTATTTAACAAATGAAAAAACCAAACATAGTTCTTGGGTTGGTAGTTACAAAACAAGAAAATGGAATGATGTCACATCGATAATTTACTTCGAAAAAGTTTATGGTGGAAAAAGTCTTCTTAAAAAAATTAAACTAGAAGCTGAAAATGCAGGCCTGCATTTTAATTCATCAATGGTTCAAGAAAATGAAACACATAGTTGGTTGGCTTCTGGGTGGAGTGTGGTGGAAAGGTTAAATGTCCTATCGGTAAATTTAAGAAATTTAGAGTTGAGTAATACAATGTCTCAAAATTTTGAAAATTTTACAAAAAATAATATTAATGAGTTGGTAAGCCTTGATAAATCTATATTTGATCCTTATTGGCAAAATTCTGAAGCTGCATTCATAGAAACTCTAGACAGTTGTAATCAAAATTATTTGTTTAAACAATATGACGAGGATCTCCTTGTTGGTTATGCTATTTTAGGTGTGACCAGAAACTTTTCATTTTTACAACGATTTGGAATTAGTTTAGGATATCAAAACAAAGGACATGGTTCTGAGTTGCTTAAAAATGTTCTTAATTTCGCTAAAGATAATAAATTCACAAATATAAGGTTAAATACTCAAGAAAATAATAAGGCAGCAAAAAGCCTTTATATAAAACACGGCTTTGAGTTAACAAAAACTAATTTTACAATTTTAAACGCTAGTTAGATATTTAGAACTACATGAATAATTTTTGAACGCTTAATATTAGATATATGGAACAAGAAGATAGTTTTGTAGAATCTGTCGAAAGTTTAATTGAGACTATTAAGAGATTAGTTGTTAAACCTATAAAAAGGGTTGCTGGATTTGCATCTATGGGCTTTATGTTAGTTGTTTTACTGTTAATGGCTCTAGGGTTTCTTATTATTGGGATAATAAAAATTATGCAAGGGCTGGGGTTGCTTCTTGGAATTAATCCAACTGGCTTTGCTTTTGCCTCAATAGGACTACTCTTTCTAATTATGTCTTTGAGAAATTATTGGAGAAAAAATAGTGGATGATATAGCAATTATAGGTTCTGGACCCGCAGGATATACTGCAGGAATTTACGCCGGAAGAGCAAGCCTGTCTCCGGTGCTTTTTGAGGGTTTAGAATCTGGAGGTCAATTAATGTTAACCACAGATGTCGAAAATTATCCAGGTTTCGTTGATGGCATTATGGGTCCTGAATTAATGCAAGTTTTTAAAGGACAGGCTGAAAGATTCGGAACACAAATTAAAACAGAAACAATTGATTCCATAGAAAAATTAGATAATGGCTTTAAGCTAACAAGTTCCAAAGGAGAATACTTGTTCAAATCAGTAATTATCGCTTCAGGGGCATCAGCAAGATGGCTTGGTGTAGAGGGTGAAGAAGAATTACAAGGATACGGTGTTTCTGCGTGCGCAACTTGTGATGGTTTTTTCTTTAAGGAGAAGACAGTTGCAGTTGTTGGTGGCGGTGATTCTGCAATGGAAGAGGCTTTGTTTTTAACAAAGTTCGCTGCAAAAGTTTACGTAATACATAGAAGAGACCAATTTAGAGCTAGCCAAATAATGCAAGACAGAGTACTAAATCACGAACAAATAGAAGTTATTTGGAACAAAACTGTTGAAAAGATTAATGGAGATGGAAGTGTTTCATCGATTGAGTTGAAAGATGTAGAAAACGAATCAATAAATGAACTAGAGCTTGATGGAGTATTTGTTGCTATAGGACATGATCCAAATGTAAAATTTTTAGACGGCCTTTTAGAGCTTGATGAAAAAGGTTACATAAAAACTGGGTTCACAACAGAAACAAGTACTTCCGTTCCTGGTGTATTTGCAGCTGGTGATGTAGCAGATTCTTTGTATAGACAAGCAATAACTGCTGCTGGAACCGGATGTCAAGCAGCCATGGATGTTGAGAGATGGCTTGACCACTAATTTAAATTTTACAAAATACTTACAAGAACTTTCAACAGAAGAGTTAGATGACTTAACCACAAAACTTAACTCCTGTGGTTACTCTGTGTCTAAAAATATTGAAGAGTTAATTAATTTTGTGGAGTTGTTTATAGAAGATCATAACCTTGCAAAAAATATTTCAAAAGAGCATTTGTGGCTTGAATTACTAAATAACGGTTATGTTTTAGGTGATAGGATTCTTTTTTTATCAAACCCTGTTATTTATGGTTCTGATGTAGAAGAGCTTCAGGAGTATCTTTCTAGATTAGGTTTTTACTCTGAACCAATCAACTCCACTTTTGATAGCAATGTAAGTAAATCCGTTAGGTTATTTCAAGAAAATCGAGGGTTGTCTGTCGATGGTACAGTAGGCCTAGAGACTGCAGGTGAAATTCGAAGGTTACTAAGGCCTACTATGAAAACCTCTTTAAATGAAGCTGTAAAAAGCTTTAAGGGGCGTACTAGTAATTTTTCAATATGTTTTGACATAGAAAATAGGGGAGATTACAAGGAACAACTTGGGTTATACCAAAAAATTAAAGATTTTTGTAATGAAAACAATTTGAGTGTAGCTTTTTCTTCAGAAATTACACAAAATACAAACGAAGAAAACTCTATTGAATACGTCAACAAAGTTAATCCAACTTTGTTTTTGAGCTTAAGAGATTCTACAGATCCGAAAGTAATTTTTTTTCAAGGCAAACATTCATCAAGCTTAATTGGAGAAAGGATATCAAAAAAAATTCAATCCACTATGGGTTTTGTTTCGGAAGGCAGGTCCTTAACTATTTTAAAAAACACTAAGCCAGTAGCTTTAGTAATATTTGGTAAAATTTACCAATATAATATTACTGATTTACTTAATAATATTCTTGATGAAATAATGGAAATTTATAAAGATTAAGATATTTTTTTTATAAAAGAATCAAGGTCTTCTTTTGAGTTTAATGTAAAACTTATTTTTGTTTTGTTTTTGTTTTTTTTAAATAAAACCTTTGTTCCAAGGAAATCTTCTAATAATTTTTTATAGTGGATAGATTCTTCATCTGCCTTAGCACTATTAAGTTGGCGAACTTTTTCCTCGACATCTCTACTAGAAAGGTTTAGTGATATTATATCTTCCAGTATTTTGTCTTGAACGCTGTGATCCAAAACAATAATTGGTTTTATTTGACCAAAGGAGACATCTTCATTATTCAAAGCTTTCTGTGCGTTCGAGCTTAAGTTTGAAACTCTGAGCATATTAGAAATATGAGGTCTACTTTTGCCAACAAAAAAACCTATTTCATCATTTGAAAGTTCGAAGTTTTCCTTTAAATTTTTATAAGCTAAAGCTTCTTCAATTGAACTTAATTTGCTTCTTTGAATATTCTCAACTATTCCAAGAACCGCTGCATCTCTTTTGCTGACATCCTTTATTAGACAGGGTACTGATTCTAATTTAAGCATTTTAGAAGCTCTCAATCTTCTCTCGCCAGCAATTAATTCATACCGATTATTTTCGAGCTTTTGAACTATAAGTGGTTGGAGTATTCCGTTTTTAGATATTGAATCTCTCAATTCCTCTAATTTTGTTTGGTCGAACTTTTTCCGTGCTTGTGTTGGACTTTCCTTTATAAACGCAGTATCTACGTTCTTTATTACAAGATCTTTTGTATCGCTATTGTTTATTAAATCGCTTAAAGAACGTTTCATAACCCTACTTTTTCAAAAATTTCATTAGAAAGCTCAATAAATTCGAGTTTTGCTTTGCTGTTTTCGTTGAAATCAAGCACGGTCTTAGCATAGAAGGGGCTGTCAGCTATTTCAGTCAATTGAGAAATTTTTGAATTAAAAAGCTTGTCAGCCAGCAAAAACTTAAGTTCATTTTCAAAGGATTGAAAACTTGATCTTCTAGTGTCTACTTGGTTTAAAACCACACCTAAAAATATGGGGTCAGCTTTGGTAACGTTGTTTATTGTTTCGTTTGCAAAATCCATTGCTTGAGAAACTCCTTCAACTGCTAAAAATTCAGGTTTTGATGGAATTAGGTAGTAATCACTTATTGTCAAAGACTCTTGTGTTAAAGAACTTATTGTTGGTGGCGTATCAATTAAAACTAAATCAAAACCCTTTTCAATTAAGAAGTTTTTATGTTTAAATAATTTTGAGCCACCGATAATTTTTTCACTGCTGTGCTTAATTATTGACTTGTTCGAAGGAATTAAATAAAGGTTTTCTGAAACTTTCGTAATTTCTTTATCTAGCCTATTTTCAAATAAGTCTGTTGCGCTGAGAACCGCTTTGGAATTTTTGTCAAAATTTAAATATGTCGATACATTCCCTTGAGGGTCAGTATCAATTAAAAGGGTTTTGTAACCTTTGTGTGAAAGTAATTTTCCTAGATTTACAACAAAAGTTGTTTTACCAACACCTCCTTTTTGGCACAATACTGTAAGAATCTTCACCTAACATTTATAACATCAATATGTCTAATGTTTGTTGAATTAATGGTGAATTTTTCCTGTTTCACGTGAAACATCTCTTTTTGTTCATTTAGCTCTTCCCCGTTTGAGGAAACAATATATGTTACGTTTTCAAGTTGTTTTAAGTTCTTCAAAACATCTTTAGATGATATAAAACAACGAGAAATGTAGGTGTTATTGCTTTTTAAAACTAAATTAGCATTTCCATTGAAAATTTCGACATTTTCTAAATTAAGTATTTTTTTTAGTCTTTGAAGTTCAAAAACTCTACTTTCACTGATATCAACAAGTGTAAATAATTTGTTTTGATTAGTTATAGCAACAGGAACTCCAGGGATTCCCCCACCAGTACCTAAATCATAAATATTTTGTTCTTTGGTTTTAATATTGTTTAAAATTTTTCCAAAATACAATGAATGAACTATAAATTCGTCCCATATAAATTGTGAAGACTTTCTGCTTATTAAACCTGTATTTATGCCAGTGGTGCATAACCAATCATGGTAATATTTGAGTTTCTCGGTGTAACTTTTGTACTCGTCACCCCAATTTGGAATTTGGGGCTCAAAGGTCATTCTTCTTCTTCAGGAGCAAAAACAACAGATCTGTATGGCTCTCTTCCTTCAGAGTAGGATCTAATTCCATCAAAAGTAGCTGCTGCATCGTGGAGCGTTTTTCTATCAACTGAATTCATTGGCTCTAACATAACCTCTTGTTTGTCTTCTAAAATTTGTTTACTAAGCCTTTCTGCATATATTGTTAGTGCCTCTTTGCGTTTAGTTGCATATTCAGCAACATCAAGTCTAAGCCTTGTTCCAGCACCTGTTTTTCTCTGTACAACAGTTCTTGTAAGTTCGTGTAAAGACCTAATAATAAATCCTTTGTCACCAACTAATGCTTCTGTTTGTTGGCCTGTTATTTTAACAACCAGATTTTCGTCTTCTATTAATCCTTCTACACTTCCTTCAAGCCCAAAGGATTTAACAAGTCCCTCTAAAAAATTCATAGAAACTTTTAATTGTTCATCTTTATCGGCCTCGATACGTGGTTTTTTAGGAGTGTACTGTCTCTTATTTCCATTTTTACTACCTGAATTTCTTTTGTTTTTACTGTTATAGTTTCTTGATCCTCCATTTCTTACAGAAATTCGAACAAGGGCTTTGGTTCCACCAACCCCAAAAACGCCTCCTTCTGGTTCTCTTAAAATATTTATATTTGCTTGTGTTGCATCTTGTAGGTTTAGTTCTTTCAATCCAGCTTTTATTGCATCGTCTATGGATTTTGCTTCAACCTCAACCCATTTATTATTAGCCACTACTTTCTCCTTCTTTTTTTGCGGTTTTTACGAGAATCTTCTTGAACAGGCTTTTGTTGCTTTTCCTCGTTTTCTTCGTTCCTTTGTTCTTTTTTATTAGTTTCTTTATCATCAAGTTTTACGATTAAGGCTTGTTGACCAATTCGAAATATATTTCCTGTTAGAAAATAAACAACAAGGCCTGTTGGTAAAGTCCAAGATATAAATCCAAAAAATATAGGCATGACTTTTCCTATCATTTGCATTTGTTGCGCCTGAGGATTGTCGTTTTTGTTGGATTTCTTTTGTATTTGTGTGGTTTGATACAGCGCAGTAACAACAACCAATAAAATTAATACTAAATAGGGGATTCTCTCCACCCACTCTAAAACCTCTGAAGGAGAAATTTGAAGATCCATATTGAAAAACTTAAGGTTAGTACTTACCGAAAGGCTGTTAGAAAGGTTTGAAGAATCTGGTATAAACCTTTGTGGGTTTTGCAATACTCTAAACAATGCAAACCAAATTGGCATTTGTACTAAAAGTGGAAGAATACAGCCAAGGGGGTTAATTCCTTTTTCTTTGTACATTGCAGCCATTGCCTTGTTGAGCTCTTCTTTGTTGTCTTTATGTTGTTTTTGAAGTTTCTTAATATCTGACTGAGCGTCTTGCATTCTCTTAGTAGATCTTGTCTGACGTAGCGTCAGTGGAAAGATAATTACATTAATTATGATTGTTAATATGACTATGGAATAACCATATGAAGTTGTGTAATCATAAACATATGAGAGCAGAAGCCCAATTCCGAGTGCAAATGGTTCTAATATTGCCAAATTTTACCAAATTTCTTATATATAGGGTTACAAGTAATAATTCTTTGAAGAATGACAGGTATGGTCTTTAATAATCCGTTTTTTTCAAAACTTTCTACAATAACATTTGTACAGGTTGGATAGTAAAGGCAGTTGCCGGCCCCAAGGCCGAATAATGCAAGCAAAGATCGTACTCCTTGAAGAAAAAATCCTAATAATTTCATTTTTTTTAGAGTAAGGGGTGAGACTTCAAAACTTTTAATATTTCAGCTGGTTTTAGGTTTGATGAATCTTTATTCCCAACAACTAAAATATCAAAATGTTTATTGTCTGGTAGGCTCCTTACTGCTTCCCTTGTCCTTCTTTTAAACTTATTTCTATTAACTGCATTTACATGCTTGCTTGAAATACTTATTCCAAGTCGTGAAGAAAGTGTATTGTTTTCTTTTATAAAAACCTTCAAACCGTCTACGGTTATACAAAATTCTTCATTTCTTAGGTTATCAAAATGATTTTTTTTATTTAGCGAACTTAGCTTCACTCTCACTACCTAGGCAGATAAAATTTTACGACCTTTTTTCCTTCTTCTCTTAAGAATTTCGCGCCCGGCTCTTGTGCGCATCCTTGATCTAAAACCGTGTTTTCTGCTTCTTTTTCTGTTACTAGGTTGATATGTTCTTTTCATTTAATACCTGTCTGTAAGAATATATGAAGAAATTAATTAAACAAAACAAAATAAATTTTATTTTTAGATTAGTTCGCGAAAAAGATCTTTCGTTCGCGAAAAACAGATTAACTAGCTTTAAAAAAGAGCTTTATTTGAGCTGCACTTACTGTATTTATATATCGTTTTAGTCAGTGTTTATTGAAGTTTTTTAAAGTTTTGAACAAGTTATGAAATTTTAGTTTGTTTTTAGCACTCTATGAAGATGTTGTTTCTGTAGTTAAGTTTGTTACTGGGTATAGGGAGTAAGGAAAGTAATACTGTAATGCTTGAAGAGTTTAAAGCTTTACTTGAAAAATCTGTGACTAACAAAACTGATAAATATTGGTTAGAACAGGTTGGGTTTGAAATAAACGATGAAGACAATCTTTGTATTGTTGTTTCGTCTGATTTTATAAAGTCCTCTATTGAAAAAAAGGTTTATTCAAAAATTAAGTCTGTCTATCAACTCAATTACAACAAAAAGGCTGACTGTGTGTTTGTTGTTGATAAAAACTTTCAAAATTCAAATTTATATGAAAAGCTAAACGAAGAAGCCACGGTTGTTGAAACACCACAAGAAGTTGTTATTAATAAACCCTATGATTTATCATATTTTGATGAGCTTTTTATTGGGGGTTGTAACAACCTTGCAATAACAGCGGCTAAAAATATTGTTGTTTCCCCTGGTAAACGATACAACCCGCTTTTTGTTTATGGTAAACCAGGTGTCGGAAAGACACATCTTTTAAAAACAATTGATGATTCAAGTGAGTCTTCATTTTATATTGATTCGGAGTCTTTTCTTGAATCATATATTTCTGGTATAAAAAATAAGGATATTGATAGTTTTAAAAAGAAAATTAGATCTGTAGATATATTATTAATCGATGACATACAGTTTTTTGTTGGAAAAAAGGGTGTTTCTGAAGAACTTTTTCATACAATTAACTTTTTTTTGAATAATGCAAAATCAGTTGTTTTGGCATCAGACCAGAAACCACAAAATCTAAATGGTTTTCCAGATCGTTTGGTTTCAAGAATTCTAAACGGCTTAGTTACAGACATAACAAAGCCTGATAAAGAAATTTTTTCTGAGGTATTAAAAAAGAGCAATGTTGAGTTTGACGGTCTGTTGTTTTCTAAGAACGAGTTTGAAATGTTGCTTTCGTTGGATTTCCAAAGCTTCAGAGAGATAAACGGTGTTATAAACAATTTAATTATCAACAAACAAACAGGTGTAAGCAACAACAAATATTTATCTGATCTTGTTTCTTTGTATAGTAATAACAAGGTTGTGGAGCTGAGTCCCGAGTTTATTCTAAAATATTGTTCTGAGGTTTACCAGGTTGACGAAAAGCTCGTTCTTTCAAAAAACAGAAGTGAGCTCGTAAGCAACGCTAGACATTTGTTTGTTTATTTAATGAGAAAACATACAGAGTATTCTTTGAACCAAATAGGTTTATATGCCGGAAACAGATCTCACTCAACTGTTTTGTCTTCTATAAAGAAAGTGGAGAGCTCGAATTTGTTTAAGAAAGAAGTCAACATTTTCAACAATAAACTAGAAGACAGCTCGTTGAAGTTTGTTGGTGTTTAAAGTGTTGAAAACTACTAATGTGTTTTTAAAGCTTTGTAGGGTGTTTTTATGTTTTTAAACATATCGAACAGCTTTATTATTGTTATATATATAAAAGAACAAGGAGTTCTTGTTGAAGTTTAAAACAACAACCAAAACTATCAAAGATCACGTCTTAACGGTGTCTAAAGCTGTTGATATTAAGCCCTCTACTCCGGCACTACAAGGTCTTTATATAAAAATTAATAAAAATAACTGCGAACTAACGGGGTCTGATTTGGACTTGGTTATAAAAGCCCGTTTTGAGGTTGAGTCAATAGTTGATGGAGAGTGCCTTGTTAACTCAAGAATATTTTCAGAAGTTGTGAGAAAGCTGCCTTCAGGAGAGGTTGTTTTTTCTGACATAGGGAACGAGATCAAAGTGGAAACAAAAAAAACAGAATATAGACTAAGAAAACTGGACCACCTAACCTATCCCAAAACACTACTAGAACAACAACACGACACCACTAAAAGTAAACAGCTTAAAACAACAAACCTTTTTGACGCGCTTAAAAAAGTTGGCGTAGCAGCTTCTCCAGAGGGTGGAAAACCAATACTTACCGGTGTATTTTTTGACAACGAAGACAACCAAACAAACCTTGTTTCAACAGATAGCTACAGACTTGCTACAAATGTTGTTTTTGACATCCCTATATCCGATGCAGGAATTGTTTCGTATAGGTCCTTAAGTGAAACCATAAAAATATTTGAAGACAGTGAAGAGGAAATAAACATCAACTCAACAGAGAGAGAACTACACTTTTACAACAAAAGATACTATACGTCAGTAAGAAAACTAGAAGGAACATTTCCTGAGTATAAGATGTTGTTTCCCAAAGAAAACCTTTTTTCAATAGAAGTTGATAAAAAGTCTATATTAGAGTCATTAGATCGATCAACAGTTGTTGCGGAAGGTTTTATACCCGTAACACTTAAAGTAGTAGACAACAACACTCTTAATATCTCTTCTACTAATAAAGATATTGGTGGTGGTAACGAAGTTGTAGACATAAAGTTATTAGGGCTTGAAATAGGAGATATATCTGGCTTTGAAATATCGTTTAATCCAAACTATTTGATTCAAGGAATTGAGGTTTTAGAAGGAAATAAAGCCTATCTAAGGTTTTCTGGAAACGACAAACCAGCCGTGATTCAAGGTGAAGAAGAGCACTATAAATATTTACTAATGCCTGTTAGAACGAACCAGTAAAAAATGTTTAACAAAGACCCCAAAAAAATCAACTCAAGCGATTCAGGAATTGATTTTTCAAAATCTGAGATGATTAGTAAATATTTTAAAAAGCACAACTCACAACTCTATAGCGAAACTACACCAGGGCCAGTTATTGGAGAAGAATTAATTTTATATGTTGATACAAAAAGGTTAAAAAACCTAATCGAACTTCAACAAGAAAAACTCTTAATTGAAATAGAAAAAAATACAAAAATCAAGCTAAAGAATCTAAATATTCAAATACATAATAACCAACAATAATCGCCAAATCTAGTAAAATAAGAGTTCAGCAAGGGGCTGTAACATAAGCAAAAAGAAGCGTATCTTGGAGATAATTCGTGTCTAAAAAAGATTCAAATAGTAGCTATGATTCAAAAGATATAAAAATTCTTGAGGGTCTAGAAGCTGTAAGAAAGCGTCCTGCAATGTACATTGGATCAACAGGTCCAAATGGATTACACCACTTAATTTGGGAAGTTTTAGACAATTCTGTAGACGAAGCCATGGCTGGAAGGTGTTCAAAAATAAAAGTTAGTTTAGAAAAAAACGGCTCAGTTACCGTTGAAGATGACGGAAGCGGAATACCCGTAAAACCTCACCCTAAAACAAAAATATCGGCACTAACAACAGTCTTAACAACACTTCATGCCGGTGGAAAATTTGAATCAGGTGCCTATACCGTTAGTGGAGGGTTGCATGGAGTTGGGATATCTGTTGTTAATGCTTTATCGACTTATGTTAAAGTTGAAGTTCAAAGGGACGGTCATTTTTGGAATCAAGACTTTGATTTAGGAAAACCAAAATCAAAAATTAAAAAAGGGAAAGCTTCAAAAAAAACAGGTACAAAAATAAACTTTTTAGCAGATCCAGAAATATTCGATGAGACTCAAACATATGATTACAACATAGTTGACGAAAGACTTCGACAAACTGCTTTTCTTAATAAAGGTTTGAGAATAACACTTATTGATAACAGAGTTAAGCCAGCTACAAAGGAGGAGTATCACTATAAAGGTGGCCTCACAGACTTTGTTGAATATATAAATGACGGTTTTGATCCTCTACATCAAAAAATAATATCTTTTTCAGATCAAACCAAAGACTCAGAAATTGAGGTTGCACTCCAGTGGAAAAACGAAGATGACGTAACAATAAAAAGCTTTGCTAATAACATACACACCTTAGAGGGCGGTACTCACGAAGAGGGGCTAAGAACAGCCGTTACCAAAGCAATTAATGACTTTGCAAAAAAAAGAAACCTTCATTCAGACATATCTTTAACAGGAGACGACATAAGAGAAGGGCTTACAGGTGTGGTATCTGTAAGAGTTAAAGAACCTCAATTCGAAGGACAGACAAAAACAAAATTAGGAAATACTGAAATGAAATCAAGGGTTCAAGTCCTAATTAATGAAGAATTTCCAAAATGGTTAACTAAAAACACCAAAGAAGGTCGAGCAATAGTAGAAAGATGCGCAGTTGCTGCAAAAGCAAGAATGAGTGCAAAAAAAGCTAGAGAGCTTACTAAACGTAAAAGCATTTTAGAGACCTCAGGTCTTCCAGGAAAACTTGCAGACTGCTCTTCAACAGATCCAACAGAAAGTGAGTTGTTTATTGTAGAAGGAGACTCAGCAGCTGGTCCTGCTAAACAAGCACGAGACTCAAGAGTACAAGCAATTCTGCCGATCAGGGGAAAGATTATAAATGTTCAAAAAGTTACAGAAAACAGAGCTCTTCAAAATGAAGAAATAAGCGCACTTATTAAGGCTATTGGTACCGGTATAAAGCTTCAGTTCAACGAAGAAGAATCAAGATATGACAAAATAATTTTTTTAACAGACGCTGATGTTGACGGTGCACATATTAGAACACTGCTTCTTACATTCTTTTTTAAATTTATGCCTGGTTTGATAACAAGCGGAAAAGTCTGGATATCAGAACCACCGTTATACAGAGTAAAAGCTTCATCAGGAATTACATACTTAAAAGATGACGAAGCACTCAATAAATTTAAAAAAGAAAATAAAAATAAAAAGTTTGATATAAGCAGATTCAAAGGGCTAGGAGAAATGAACGCTGGAGAGTTGTGGGATACCGCAATGAATCCCGAGACTCGAACCCTAATTAAAGTTACGCTTGCAGACGCTAAAGGAGCGATGGCAAAAGCTTCTGATATGTTTGAAATTTTAATGGGAAATGACGTTTCAAAAAGAAAACTTTTTATTGAAAAGAACGCTAAAGACGTTAGGTTTCTTGACGTATAATGCCAGCTAAAAAACCACCATCAAAAAAACCAGCAGCTAAAAAACCACCATCAAAAAAACCAGCAGCTAAAAAATCTGTAAAAGAAGAAAAAAACACTGACAATACATCAAATGGAACTATTGCTGTAGAGGACGAAATATCGAAGTCTTTTTTAGACTATGCAATGTCTGTAATCGTGTCAAGAGCTTTGCCCGATGTTAAGGATGGGTTAAAGCCAGTTCAGAGAAGAATTTTGTATTCTATGTATGAAACCGGAATAAGACCAACGGGCCCATTTAGAAAATGTTCAAAAGTCGTTGGTGATGTAATGGGTAATTATCACCCTCATGGAAATGATGCAATTTATGGCACATTAGTAAGGCTTGGACAAAACTTTAGTACAAGATATCCTCTTATTGAGCCTCAAGGTAACTTCGGAACTCCCGATGATCCACCTGCTGCTATGAGGTATACAGAATCACGAATGTCATCACTTTCATCACAACTATTGGATGGGATTGATGAGGATACTGTTAACTTTGAACCAAATTATTCAGGCGAGACATCAGAACCGAAAGTTTTACCTGCAAGGTTTCCAAATCTTCTTGTTAATGGCGCAGAAGGGATTGCTGTAGCAATGGCAACAAATATGCCCCCATACAATCTTAAAGAAATAACAGAAGCTGTTAAATACACTGTTGAAAATAAGGATGTAAAACCAAAAGACTATTTAAAAATAATTAAAGGACCAGACTTCCCAACAGGAGGTCTTGTTGTTGATACACCAACAATTAAAGAAGCAATATTAAAAGGAAGAGGTTCAATTAAAATAAGAGCTGTTGCTGATGTAGAAGAGCTAGGTAGAGGCAGATCTGCAATAGTCGTAAAAGAATTACCCTATCAAGCATCTACAGACAGGATTATGGAAAAAATTGCGACACTTGTTCAAGACAAGAAACTCCAGGGAATTTCTGACCTTAGGAATGAAAGTAGTGACAGGAATGGAACAAGATTAGTTGTTGAGCTTAAAAGAGATGCAGTTCCACAAGTCGTACTCAATCAACTATTTAAACAAACCCAGCTACAAGATACTTTTTCCGTAAATTCAGTAGCTCTTGTTGAGGGGGTTCCAAAAGTTCTTTCGGTACCGGAATTAATTAAATATTATATTGAACACCAAATTGACGTAATCCAAAGACGAACAAAGCACAGACTACAAAAAGCCGAAAACAGACTTCATATAGTAGAGGGCCTACTCCTTGCTTTAAAAAAGATTGATCAAATTATTAAAGTTATAAAAGCTTCAAAAGACGTAGACACAGCAAGAAAGTCTTTAATGACAAAATTTAAACTTAGTGAAATACAAGCTTCCCACATATTGGATATGCCCCTTAGGAGACTAACTGCTCTTGAAATGGAAAAACTAGAAGAAGAAAAAAAAGACCTAAAAGAAACAATCAAGGAACTTACTTCAATTTTAAAAAGTCGAGCAAAACAAGATAAGATCTTAATCGAAGAATTAGAAGCAATTACAAATAAGTATGGTGACGAAAGAAGATCACGAATTGTCCCAGATGTTGGCGAGGTTTCGATAGAAGACCTTATTGAAGACGAAGAAATTATTGTATCTGTTTCTGCAAACGGATATGTAAAATCAGTACCATCGACTTCATATAAAAAACAAGGAAGAGGCGGTAAAGGAGTTAAAGCAGCTTCATCAAACGAAGATGTAATAGAGCACCTTCTTTCTACATCTGTGCATTCGTACCTTTTATTTTTTACAGACCGTGGAAGAGTATATAGAGCCAAAGCTCATGAAATTCCAAAAACCAATAGAACTGCAAAGGGTTCTTTAATCCAAAATGTTCTTTCAATGGGACAGGATGAAAAAGTGCAGGCAATCATTGATACAAGAGATTATGAAACTGAGAAGTTTTTATTAATAATGACAGAAAAAGGAACAGTTAAAAAATCAAGCTTTAAAGACTTTGATTCGAACTATAAATCATTACAAGCAATAAAACTAAAAGACGAAGATAGGGTTGTTTCTGTAAAAACGACCTCTGGGAAAGAAGACGTCATACTCGTATCTCAAAATGGACAAGCAATAAGATTTGATGAGAACAATCTTAAACCCCAAGGAAGAACAGCAATGGGTGTAAGGGGCATAAAGCTTAGAGAGGGAGATAAAGTTGTAGGTGCTGCTACCTCAAGAGATGAAACTCTTCTATTTATTACAGCTAAGGGATATGGGAAGCGTACAAAACTTGATGAATTTAGAAGAGCAGGAAGAGGCGGCATGGGAGTAAAAGCTCTCAAAATTACTGAAAATAAAGGAAATTTAGTCGGAGCAAGGTCTGTAGATGAGGATACTGAGGTTATGCTTATGAGTACAGGCGGGACTGCAATAAGATGTGCAGTAAAGCAAATAAAACAAATGAGTAGATCGGCACAAGGAGTAAGGATTATGAAGCTATCACCTGAAGAAGAGGTTTCAGCTTTTATCCCTATAAAGAACTAAAAATGGTCAGAGTAAACAGAGTTAGAAGAATTATTAGAAAAATAGACCCCTGGACTGTATTAAAAGTAACGTTAGTACTGAATTTTGTAGTTGCACTGTCTGTAGTGCTTGGGTTATCAATAATGTGGGTTTTATTGGTTAACGCCGGAGTTCCACAAGGTCTTGAAGACATTGCGAGAAGATTGGCCCTTCTTGATCAAGATGCTTCACTTGTAGGGAATATTGAAACACTCTTTACAAGCGTAGTTTCTCTTGCAGCAGTTTATATGTTGACACAAACAGCTCTTGCTACTATTGGTGCATTTTTCTACAATCTAGTTTCTGATCTTGTTGGAGGTATTGAGGTAGTTGTCTTAGAAGAGTCACATTTAGAGACTCCATCAAAAACACCAGCTGAAGAAACTAATGACTACAACAAAAACGAACAAAAAGAAACAGTGTTGATGTCGATTGTAAATTCGATAAAAAAAGTTAGACAAGAATCATCAGAAGAAAAAAGTTCAATTAATGAGGACCTACCAAGACCAGATGTCCCTAGAGACATAGAAGAACCTACTCTTATGGATGCCTTGAAAAATATAGAAAACGAAGAAGACGAAAAAATTTAACCTGCTACTATTCTTCAAGAATAATGGAGCGAAGCTAGTGAAATTCTAGCACTGTCCCGCAACTGTGATTCGAAAGATAAGTCAGGTCGCCTTCGTTATTGTTTAAACAACAGTCCTCGAGAGAAGGAATGAAGTTTCTAGAAATTCTTGAAGTTTCTTTATTTTCTCAGGGTAAGAAAGGAAATAATGAAAACCAAACTTATTTTTCTTGCCTTGTTGGTTTCGATGTGTTCAAACCAAGCGCAGGAAAACGACGAAATAAAAATCATTTCGCTGTCTACAACTCACACTGAAATAATCCAGTCATTAGGAGCAGAGAATACACTTGTTGGAGTAGATGCTTTTTCTGAAGTTGATTCCCCCGTTGAGGTAATAGACGCTTATACGGTTACTGCAGAAGAATTAGTTCCACTTAATCCAGATGTAGTGATTATTGCATTCGACTTTAATGGGATAGTTGAAGGGCTTGAAGCACAGGAAATAAACTATGTTTTATTACCTCCAGCAAGAAACCTTGACGACGTATACGCTCAAATTACCAACATAGGAGAAATAGTGAACAAGAAAAGCGAGGCTTCTTCAACAATCAGAGATATGAAGCTAGAAATCAATAGAATTATAAATAAATATAATTATCAGGACATAACCGTGTACCATGAAATTGGATATACATATGGAATCTATAGTGTTAACTCAGAATCTCTAGTTGGAGAAATTTATAACTTACTAGGGGTAACAAATATTGCTAACTCCGAAGAAGATCCCTATGGAAGCGGCTACCCAGCCTTATCTGAAGAAATGGTAATAGAGTCTAACCCAGACTTTATTGTTGTAGGGCATTCTGATTACTTAAATAAAGATCTCTCGATTAGAGGTGGGTGGAGTGACATATCTGCAGTTCAAAATTCTAGGGTTTTCTTTGTAGATGACACACTCGCCAGTAATTGGGGAACAACAACGCTGCAGCTTGTAGAAGTTTTGGCGGCGACATTTGAAGAAAGTGTTGAAACAAACCAATATTCTGATTATTTACTATTAGTATCATTATTGTTTTTAGTAATCATGCTATTTGTTTTTACACAAAATAGTTCAAAAATAAAAACATAAAAGGAGATTTTATGAAAGGATACCCAAACGATTTATATATCCTTGCTTTTGACCACAGAGGAACTTTAACCAAAGGACTTTTAGGGGTGGAAGGAAGACCACCAACACAGGATGAAATTGCCAGGGTATCCTTCATGAAAGATATTATTTTTGATGGTTTCTTAGAAGCACAAAATAAAGGTATAGATGGTGGAGATCCAGCAATTCTTGTTGACGAATCCTTTGGACTTCAAGTTCAAGAAAAAGCTAAAGAAATGGGAATAAAGTTTGCCGCTCCCGTCGAAAAATCAGGGCAAAAGATTTTTGACTTTGAATACGGCAGTGACTTTGGTGAAAAAATAAAAGAAGTAAATGCAGACTTTGCGAAGATACTTGTTCGTTGGAACCCCAGTGATGATTCTGAAACTAGGCAGGTTCAAGGTGAAAGAATTAAAACTCTCTCAGAGTGGTTAGATGAAAACGAAAGAAAATTTCTTTTAGAGTTTTTAGTACCTGCGACTGAAGAACAATTAGCAAGTGTAGGTGGAGACCAAGCTAAATATGATTCTGAAATAAGACCTAAGCTGGCAGTACAGGTTGTTGAAGAAATGAGAGAAAAAGGTGCTGATCCAGATATATGGAAGATTGAAGGCTTAGACACGGTTGAAGATAACGAAAATGTTTCAAAAGCTATTAAAGACGGTGGAAGAGAAGATGTGATTGCAGTTGTTCTTGGAAGAGGAGCAAATGATGAAAAAGTTAATGAATGGCTTAGAGCGGGCTCTTCTGTTGATGGTTATAAGGGCTTTGCAATTGGAAGATCAATATTTTGGAATTCACTTAAAGGTTGGCACATCGGTGACAAATCCCGAGAAGAAGCAGTTTCAGAAATTGCTGATTCTTATTTAAGTTTCATTTCGGTATATCAAAACGGGAGTTAAAAAATGCCACGAGGCAAAGCGGTTATTGGACAATCAGGAGGTCCAACAGCTGTTATAAACAGGTCACTGGTTGGCTTCATTAAGGAAGCAATTAAATCAGATTTTGACGATATTCTCGGAGCAAAGCATGGATTAGAAGGAATGCTTAATGAAGATTTTGTAGATCTTTCAAATCTATCTGAAGCACAGCTTTATGGTATTGGAAAAACACCTGCGGCGGCTCTAGGCTCAGTAAGAAAAAAGCCTACAGACTCTGATATAGAGAACCTTGTATCAATATTTGAAAGTCAAAATATTAGAAATTTTTTTTATATAGGTGGTAATGATTCTGCTGAAACAGCAAACTTAGTCTCTGAAGGAGCAAAATCTATTGGGTATGAAATGAAAGCGTTTCATATTCCAAAAACTATCGATAACGACCTACTTGAAACAGATCACTGTCCAGGTTACGGTTCAGCTGCTCGTTTTGTTGCTCATGCGTTTCAGGGTGATGATGCTGACAATAGAAGTTTAAAAGGAATTAAAATAAACGTTCTAATGGGAAGACATGCTGGGTGGCTTACTGCTGCTAGTACCCTAGGAAAATCCACTGAAGAGGATGGGCCGCACTTAGTTTATGTTCCTGAAAAAGTCTTCAAAATTGATGAATTTTTAAAGGAAGTTAAAGAAGTTTATGATTCACTTGGAAGATGTGTAGTTGCCGTCTCGGAAGGTATCCATAATGAAGAAGGAGAATACTTCTTACAAACTTATGCAAGTGAAACAGGGTCTGGCCTAGCTGGAAAAAAAGATAGTCATGGAAATATCCAACTATCAGGCTCGGGAGTATTAGGCGATACGTTAACCAATATTGTTAATGAACATATTGACGGAGCAAGAGTAAGAGCAGACACTTTTGGATACTTACAAAGATCTTTTTTGGCTGATGTTTCTGAGGTAGATGCAGAAGAAGCAGAGAGAGTTGGTCAACACGCTGTAGTTGTTTCAAATAAAATTCAAACTGGATCAATAATTCTCAAAAGACAATTGTCAGAAACATACAGCTGTGATGTAGATGTTGTTGAGCTAAGCAAGGTTGCTAAGCACACAAAAGACATGCCACAAGAGTTTTTAGCAGAAAACAAGCCATATGTTACAAATGACTTTTTTGAATATGCCATGCCACTAACTGGTGGAATAGAACCAAAAACACAAATTTTTGTTTAAATGTCAAAAATAGTTCTCTCTAAAGATGACTTCCAAGCTTTTTGGGAAGCAACAGTCAGGTATTATGAACTTGATCCACAAGGTGTAATGCATAATGCAAATCATGTTGCATATTTTGATCAAGCTATTACTGCGTATTTTAAGTATGTAAACTATGACTATCTAAAAGACATAGAAGATACTCAAAAAGATTTTCATACAGTACAGATATTAGTTCAGTACAACAAGCCACTTTACTTTGACCAAGACATTGAGATTGGTGTCAAAATTAAGGAAATTGGTAAATCAAGTATGATCTGGATAATGGGAATGTTTTTAAAAGAAACAGGTGAATTAGTAAGTTCCTGTGAAGCTGTTCATGTATATACAGACCAAACAACCATGCAACCAACACCAATAACAGAGGATCTCAAAGAAAACCTACAGTTTAATTAATCAGAACGTAAGCACTAACATTATCAATATGAATCAAAGAAGATATGATATTGATGCGTTGCGTTCTATAGCAATGTTCCTACTTATTTTTTATCATCTTGCAATTTCGTTTACTTCTGTTGCTCCCTACATTGCATTTGTACAAAACAAAAGATTTAACGATGGCGTTTGGGATTTATTAAGCGTAATGAATTCATGGAGAATACCTCTTGTATTTTTGATTTCGGGAATTGCTTTAAGACTATCTTTTCAAAGGCGAACAAAAATAGAAATGCTTAAAGAAAGAATAAAAATTTTAATTATTCCTTATATTTTCGGTACTACAATCTTTGGCACTGCATCACTTGCAATTGCTTTTACTTATTACGAAGGTTGGTCCAGTGATTATCTGTGGTTAGGTGTTCTTACGATATTTGATGGCGTTCATTTGTGGTTTTTAAAAAATATATTTATTTATTGTCTTATTCTGATTCCATTTTTAAATCTAATTTCAAACAAAGCAGATAAGGATACTATACTCTCAAAAATTCTAAACATGCCAGGTGGAGTTTTTGTTTTTTCAATTCCAGTTATACTTGAAGGTCATCTACTAAACATTACTGCCTATTCCGAGGTGGTAAACTACGGAAGGTCATATCAAGAGTACGCAAATACAAACCATGGCTTCTTATTAGGGTTCATATGGTTTTTTCTTGGAATACTTTTAGTTTCCCAAGGTGATACTTTTTGGGAATCAAATAAACGAAATTGGAAAAACCACTTCTTCATTGGTTTTACATTCTATTTTTACAGATATTTTAATAATTTTGAAGATGGTTTTTCTTTGGATAATCGTTTAATTTCTTTTGAATCGTTTAATTTTATATTTTTAATGTTGGGGTTGGGGGCTGTTTATCTTAACAAAGACACACCACAATTAACATATTACAAAACAGCGGTTTACCCTGTATATATAGTTCATCTGCCGGTACAAATGGCAGTCATGTATTTTTTTGCTGGTATAAACATTCATCCAATAATAAAATTTCCAATTGCTTTATTTTTAATTTGTTTCTTATCTCTAACTATTTATCATGCTGTAAAAAATGTTAAACTACTAAGACCCTTGTTTGGTTTAAGGAATAAATAGGTTTGGAAAAAACAAATCTTTTAATTTTTATTCTATTTTTGAACTTATGTTCAACAGCTAGCAATGAAGGAGTAGCCTCTCTAACAGATACCACGACCACTTCTTTAGTAATTGCAGAAGAAGACTATCCGATTGTTTTAACTCAATGTTTAAATGAAGAAAAGGATTACAACATTGCAACCCCTTTTGACATACAAGACTTGAAAACAACTATTAGTCAATTAAGTAATACTAAAGATGAGGAGTCACAGCTAGGAGAAGACATTAATTATTGTATAAATAAATATAATCTGTGGTCAGATTCATCTTCATCAAACCCAGATGATCTTGCAAAACTATATGATGAAAACCTTCAACTAGCGAAATGTTTAAGAGAAAAAGGCATCAACGTCTCAGACCCAACTCAACAAGAACCTAAAATAGATTTAAGTGAATTAGATAAATCAAAAGAGGAAATTTCTCCATTATTGAAAGAGTGTGGATATGGTGAATTAGGATATGAAAAATAATTGCTTAATAATCTTTATGTCTATTTTGATTGCTGCGTGTTCAGCTCCAGATAGTTCACAAGGTGTAGTTTCCACAGAAGATCTATCTACAGTCACTACAGTTACAACAATTGTAGAAAATATTATTGAAGATAATTTATCACCTGAAGATGCTCAGCTTTTAATGGCAAGATGCTTAAGGGACAATGGTTATGACGTCAAAGATCCAAAAAATGATGAAGGTCTTAGAAGTGTTTTAACGCCAATTTTTCTTGCAGCTAATGAAAAAGGAAGAACAGAACTTTTTGAGACTATTCAAGCATGTGCAGAAGAAAACAATATACCATTAGGAGATAACGCAGATTTTGAAAATCCAGAAGATGTTGCAGATAGGCTTGATACAGAACTTGAGTTTGCTCAATGTTTGAGGGAAAAAGGCATAGAGGTTGAAGACCCAAGTGCAGACAGACCCCTAAGACCAATTCTTGTTGGATTAGTACAGTCTGGACAATATCTTGAAGATCAAATTAGAGAAGCTGCTGCGGAGTGCTTTGATGATCTCGGACTTGAACCGCCAGAACAAGGTGGAGGATAAGACTAGGTTTCTTTATAATTTTTCTATGTATAAAAAAGCATCAGTTGTATTTATATTTTTAACAGCATGCTCTTTTTTTCAACAAGATGAGCAAGCTGTTGTCTCTGTTGCAGATACCGACAAAGGAAAAGAGGCAATTGCTTTGGGTGTTGACTTAGCAGACGAACGCGAAGAAATTTCAGATGAAGATGCTCCTTTAGTTCTTGTTCAGTGTGTAAACGAGTCTGGTTATAAATTTAAAGAACCAAAAAACTTTTTAGACCTTTACACGACTATAGCTTCATATTTTGAGACAATAACTGAACAAGAGGCAGAAGAACTCTGGAGCATTATTGAGGAATGTGCTTTGAAGTATAACTTGTGGGGAGTGGCTGATGAAAATCAATTTGAAGACCCTGATCAAGTATCAAAAGAGATTGATAGATCTCTTTTCATGGCTAAATGTTTTCGAGAAAATGGCTACCCAAAAGTACCTGATCCAGATTACTTTAACAGAGATGTCAGGCTAGATGTTTATATTGATGATGATTGGGAACTGAGAGAAGATGATCCAATTGTACAAACATGGCAAGCATGCGAAGAAAAACTTCCAGAGGAATTAAAAGATGATGAGTGGGATGAATAAAAAACTTAATAAAATAATTTCCCAGAAAGTGTGAGGATTTAATAAACTAATTGAATTAGAACAATGTTAAACAATATATTTAAATTAAAAAACTTGTACATATTAATCGCATTAGCCGGTTTAGCTTACGGTGGATTTTATTTTGGCACACAAAATACCGACATAATATCTAATAACAAAACTCTAGAATTAACTACAGTAGCTATAAAAAAGGGTGATTTAGAAAAAAAAGAAGAATACAACGGAACACTGAGACAAACAGACAAGAAAGTTTTAAACTCACCAACTAATGGAGTTGTTACTTTTTTACCTAAAGAAGGAACAATAATTAATTTTGGAGAAGTCCTTTTTATTATTGACAACAAGCCAGTAATACTGCTTGAAGGAAGTACCCCTTTTTATAGAACTCTTGACTTAAATTCAGATCCTGGAAAAGATGTAAAACAAGTTGAAGAAGCATTAGTTTACTTAGGTTATGCAGAAAGCTCCTTTGTACCAGATGAAATTTTTGATACCGAAACATCTCAAATGCTTAATAGTTTATATATTGATTATGGAATTGAAACTAAATCAGAGATTACACCCTCCGAACAAGTTTTAATAAATTCGAAAGAAAACGAAATTGAAAATCTTGAAGAGGTAGTTGCTGATGGAGGAACAACCCTTAAAGAAGTTGATAATAAGAAAAAATTGTTAGATGATGCAAAAGAAAATGCGACGAAAGAAAATGCTGCCTGGCAGGCTGCAGAAACAGAAATTGAAAGAATCCGCAACTTAATAGATGAACTTCAGTATGAATCTATGTCCGAATCGACTCGTGCTGGGAAAAAAGCACAATACGAAGAGGATATTAAAGCTCAAGAGCGTATTCAAAGCAGAGAAGCAGGAAAAGATTCTGGAATTGATGCCACAGAAGCTCTAGCAATTGAAAATGCTCAGAAAGCATATGACGAAGCTCTCGAATCTTACAATGAAGGTGTTAACAGAGAGGCTGAATTAGATAAAGCCAGAGAAGAACTGGTAGAATTGAAATTAAGCGCTGTATCAGAAACATTTAGCCCCACTAATGCCTTTGCCTCAAAAACTTCAGTTATTGTGGGATCATATATAAATGATGTCGGATCGGCTGTGGCACTAAATTCACCTCTTTATAATATTTCTTCAACAGGAATAGAAGTAGTTTTTCAAGTAGATGCCTCAGACCAGGAAACAGTATCTCTTGGAGACAGTGTTCAGATAGAACTTCCAACAGATGAACGAGTTCCAACGGTAATCAAATTCATTGATCAAGTTGTAACACAAACGCAGGCAGGAGAATTTATAGAAGTAACATTAGAAGTTCTAAATCCTGAGGAAATCGAAGCATATGATCAGGCACCTGTGAAAGTATTTGTAACGACCGAAGTTTCTCAGAATGTATTATATGTTCCCGTAAATGCATTACTTGCTTTGGCAGAAGGTGGCTATGCCTTGGAAGTTTATGATGGAGAAATAGAGGGAGACACCTTTGAGGGTGAGTCTGGGGTTGATACCAGTTATGTTGCTGTTGAAATAGGAGTCTTTACTGATGGTTTCGTTGAAGTAAAAGGTAACATCTCAGAAGGTCAAATCGTAGTTGTTCCAAGATGAAAACCAGTACTAAAACTGTAATATCTATAAACAATATTTCCAAAGTATACGAAGGCCCACCACCAGTAAGAGCTTTAGATGATGTATCTCTTGAGGTAGAAGAAGGTGACTTTGTAGCGATAGTAGGTCAATCTGGAAGTGGAAAATCTACTTTACTTAACATGATTGGATTATTGGATAGTATAACAGAAGGGTCAATTGAAATTGAAGAAAGTGATGTTTCGAAACTTTCTGACAATGAACTTTCCAAATTTCGGGGTGAAAAGATAGGATTTATCTTTCAAAGCTTCTTTCTTTTACCTGGGCTAACTGCTCAGGAAAACGTAGCTGAAGGACTACTTTATCAAGGCATTTCAAGAACAGAAAGGCTAAAAAAAGCAACAGAAGTTTTAGATCAAGTTGGTTTAGGTGATAGATTAACTCACCTTCCAAAAGAATTATCTGGTGGACAGCAACAAAGAGTTGCAATTGCAAGAGCACTTGTCCAAGATCCAGCATTTGTATTAGCGGATGAACCAACTGGGAATCTGGATAAAGAATCTGGAATAAATATTTTAAACATTTTAAAAGACCTTAATAACCAAGGAAAAACTGTCATAATGATTACCCACAATCAAGAACACGCCAATATGTTCAAAAAAGTTATCGAACTAGTAGATGGAAAAATTGTAAGCAAATGAAGAAAAAACGATTAAAAACTAAAGATTTGTTTTTTGTAGCTTTGTATGGTGTTCGAGCAAGAAAAGGAAGAGCAACACTCACCTCTATAGGAATAGGTATCGGTATTGCGGCAATAGTTGCTGTGTCTGGAATTTCAGCATCTGGAAGAGCGGATCTTCTTTCAACTTTAGAATCTCTAGGTACGAATCTAGTCAAAGCATCACCACAAGCTGGATTTTTTGGGACCCAAGAAGAACTCCCTAAAGGTGTTTTAGGAATGGTTGAAAGAATCGGCCCCGTCCAAGAAGTTACTTCAACTACACAGACAGACTTATTAGTCAGGAGAAGCAATTTTATTTCTGAATTTGAAGGTGGCGGCATCTCGACAATAATCACTAGTGCAGAACTACTAGATGTTATTGGTGGTGATTTAGCCGATGGAAGATTTATTCAAGATGGATTATCTGATATCCCAGTAACAGTTTTAGGAAGTGTAACAGCTCAAAGATTAGGAATTAATAACTTAACTAAGCCAACAAAAATACTAATTGAAAACGAGTGGTTTGGTGTAGTTGGTATATTAGAAGAGTTAAAAATTCATCCTGACCTAGACAGGTCTGTGTTTATTGGATATGGTGTTGCAAAAACCCTTTTCGACATTAACGAAGAACCCACAACTATATATCTTAGAGCTAACCCAACTTTTATTGAGGATGTGGTTGAAGTACTTGCTCCATCGATGAATCCTGAAAATCCTGACCAAGTTGAAGTTACGCGTCCGTCAGATGCACTAGAAGCACAACAAGCAGCTGAAGAAGCGTTTACTAATTTATTGTTAGGGTTAGGGTCTGTAGCTTTACTTGTTGGAGGGGTTGCTATAGCCAATGTTATGGTCATGTCTGTTCTAGAAAGAAGGATGGAAATTGGAGTTAGACGTTCAATTGGTGCAACAAGAAGAGAGATTAGATATCAATTTTTATTAGAGAGCATAGTTTTGTCTGGTATTGGAGGTCTTGTAGGGGTTCTTTTGGGTACAGGCATTACACTGGGTTACACTAATTACACAAATATTGTATTCTCAATACCAGTATGGCAAATATTCGGCGCAGTGCTTCTAGCACTATTAATTGGAGCAATATCTGGGGTGTATCCAGCAATAAAAGCTTCCAAAATTCAACCAGCAGAGGCAGTAAGAAAGTAAGAATACTTCTTTTGTTATCAATTTTTTCTGCATGCACCATTGGTGGTGAAGAGTCACAAGGTGTTGTGTCTATAGAATCTACAACAGAAACAACAATTGTAGATGAAGAAATAACTTTTGAGGAAGGAGTACTAGATTTTGCGCAATGTATGAGAGAAGAGGGTATTAATTTTCCAGATCCAACATTCGATATTGATGGGAACCCTCAGTTTGATAATTTAGAAATTGAAAATGAAGAAGAGTTTGAAAGTGCATTTGAAAACTGTGAAGATATATTAAGAAATGCACTTCCAGAACAATTTGACTTAGACCCAGAGGTTGAAGCCGCTTTGGTTGATGCATCTTTAGAATTTTCTCAATGTATGAGAGATCAAGGTATTGACTTTCCCGATCCAAAACCTGGCGAGTTTGGTTTCTTTGCCTTTAGAGATGCAGATATTGACTTTACTTCCGAAGCTGTGCAAAATGCTTTTGAAATTTGCCAACCTGAAAACCCACTAGAAGATTTAGACGACTAAATACCAGAATCAAAAAATCTTGGTTGTGTAACTCCAATAGTTCTCCAACATGGCTTTTCTTCACATAAAGTTTTTTCAAACACCCATGTAACCACAAAATAATTATTGTTTTTAGCCAATACTTTTACTTCATAATGAATATTTTCATCACTCTCAAAAATGACCTCGTAAGAATAATCTTTTAGATCAACAATGGAATTGTATGGTTCAGAAGTCAACATCATTGAAAACCTTTCTTTGGGGCCGGTTGCTTCACGGTTGTCTTCATGTGCATAATTCCATATAGTATCAATTGTTAAAGCTGGATTTTCTGAAAAATTTTTATACGCATCAAATATTTCAGTTAATATTTCTTCAGATGTTAAAGATTTTGTATCTAAGACTTCATTTACAACAACCGTTTCATTAGAGGAATTTTCTGATACCACACCACCTGTTGGTCCACATGAAATTACTAAAAGAAAAAAGAGAAGTTTTTTAGCCACCGACAAAAGTAGTTATTACAAGGTACACGTGCAATACAAATGCAACAAGCAAGAACCCAAAGAATGATTTCTTCTCTACTTTATTCACAGTTAAATACTAGCAACCAAGTGTTTTTTAGATAAATTAAAGCTTACTTGTTTGCTTGTTCGTAAGCTTGGCTATATAAAATTAAAGTTGGAGCCCATAGACCTACATATATTGCTAATTGTGAGTCATCTAAAACAATATAAATAAGTACAGAAGCTATAACCGATACCATACTTGCGTACAATCCTAATTTTGTCACACTATCCCTTTCACAAGATTTAATTATACTACTAATATTTGTTATGATTAATTATGCTAGAAACTCTAACATCAAGCCCTTTCACTGTTATATTGTTATTTCCTGTTGTAACACTAACAATATTTGTGGTCGGACTTATCCGAATAGACATAAGGGATTTAAGAGGCCAAGAAACTGCTGGTCAAAAACTGGCGATAGAAGAAGAGTAATTTGTCTCATTTAGTTGTTTAAATAAAAATTGTGGATCGAGAATTTCTAGAAGACTTAGATGAAGAGTCCTTGTTCAGGATTCAAAACACTATTTCAGAAATCATAAAAGAAAGAAATTTAAAAAAAGGTGACATTGAAGCAATTGTTGACAACTCTTTTGATATAGCATTTCCAAAAAACGATAGTTTAGGACTGAATCCTTGGGTTGAAGGCTCGGTGCTTATTTGCCCTGGTGCGAGAATAGACAAAACCCAAACCAAGCATATATGTAAATTTGTGGTTATTGAAGAAGATTGGTCTTGGGAGTCGGGCCATATGGTAAATGACATTATCAGAAGAGATCAATCTTCCAAGCGTTTTAAACAACAATCAATAACTTTGATATCTCCATTTGAAGGAATGTCTGTGCAAGTAATTTCACAAAAATCTCAAAATGGAAAACATTTAGTTGATAATGTGGAGTCTTTTGTTTTTACAAATGGTGGATTAGATAAGGTTATGACCAAATCTAGCAGATCAAGAGAACACTAGACAAATAAAGATAAAGCTCTCCAACCAAATAGGTAAATTAGAATTACAAAAACTAGAAAGAGCAATATTACTGTGATTCTTTTAAATAATGAATTTTCTGCAATCAGAGCCGCATCATCGGACTTAACCCTTGCTCTTAGCAATGTAACAAATCTTGCAAAAGGAAAAAATTCGTTGGTTTTGAGGTCTACAACAAGTGACTCTTTATTTTTAGAAAATGTATGAATTCCCTTGAACATTGAATTCTCAGTAGGCTTTAACTCTCCAACTACAGCTTCTTTAAATTCATAAGGACTAAGCTGTTCAATTTTGTTAAACACTAAAGATGTTCCGTATTCAGGAAAACAGTTTTGAGCAGGTCTAATTAGAGAATCTCCTTCTTTAAACATCGAACCACCACCCCGAGAGTTGCTTAAGTTAATTTTTACAGGATTAAGACTGTGTGGAGTCCACTCGGTAAGTGGGTTTTTGGCATAAAATATATTTAGGTACGAATGTCCCCCCATGCGTCCATCGGTCGCAAAAATATACCAAGCATTATTGTGTTCTACGATAGTGGGATCAACACCTGCAAAACCATCTATTACAGTATTTACTTTCTTAAGTGAATCTTGATCTACCCTATAAATTTCAATTTTATTACTCTGCGCACCTTCTGGTATTAAATATGTTTCTCCTTCGTGTTCAAAAGTGCAAGGATATGAATAATGAATATTGTCAGAAGTTTTTATATCCTTTATGCTTTTGTTTTCAAAGCTATATTTTGCTAATTTTCCGGTTCCAAGGAAATAATTGAATTTTTCAAAATATAGAGAGTTTTCATTTTCAGAATAAAAAGGATCTGCTTTGAAGTTCCAAGCACGATCATTGAAGACTTTTTTTAGCATTGACTCATCCAGATAGTTTTGCCCAAAAATGTCTAAGATTCTTGGATACGTATAAATACTCCACGAGGGATAATTGAAAATTAAAGAATAAATTTTTTTAGTTAAAGAAGTGAGTCTTGAGTTTATAACTGAAGTCGATTCCTGCATTAATTTTTTATAATTTGTACTTATTTCAGTATTTCTGTTTGTGATTAGAAACTTTAAAGAATCTAGGTGTTTTGATATAGATTTACTTTCACTAAATTTTGCTTCTTCAGTCCATGAAACATTGATTATTTTGTTTTTACTTTTATTTCTTTGTGTCAGGTAAGTTATAAATTTAAATTTATCTAAATTTTGTCCGTAATAAGACTTTTCAAACTTTTGAACACTATTTTCATTACTAAAATAAATAATATTTTCGCCGTATGTAAAATCTATAGGTTTTTCAGATAACCAAATCAAGTTACCTGAGTACTGAGAACTTTCTATTACCGAAATTCTCTCTACATCTTCAAACAGTTCAGAAATAGTTATTTTGAATAAGTTTTTACAAACTATACGGTTTAATGAAAGAACTAAAGAAAAGTCATCATAATTTGTTATGTATATTTTTTCTAGATTGTTTTCTGTATACAATTTATTGATTAACTGGTATTTCCAGTAACTGACTGTGTGCCCATCTACAACAACTGATGATTTATTCATTATGAACTAGTTTATTTAACTAAACGAACTATTTAAACTAAATGTTTTTTATGCCAAGTTATGATGTGGTCAAACCTCTGTTTTCTATGAACAGGTGTACCTGACCTTGAAAGCTCATGGCTTTCACCTGGAAAACGTAACATTGCTGTTTTGATACCTCTTTTTTTCAAGTTTGAGAAGAGTTGTTCGGCTTGCTCTATTGGACATCTATAGTCTTCTTGAGAGTGGATTATTAAAGTCGGTGTTTTAATATTTGACGCATATGTCATAGGACTTTTTTTTCTGTATAGGTCTATATTTTTCGACATATCATCTAGCAGGTACATTTCTGGGAAACCTATTCCAATATCAGATGTTCCAACCATGGTTTCCCAATTAAGTAGAGCACGTTCAACAATTGCAGATTGAAAAGCATTTGGATTGTGACTAATTATCCAAGATGTCATAAATCCACCGTAAGATCCACCCATTATGCCATCTTTTTTATTGGTTATTCCCATTACTTTTTTCATTTTCTTAAATGAAGTAAGAACATCGTGCATATCATTTACACCCCACTTGTTTCCACAAACATCTCTTAAGAATTCATGACCTCTTCCAGCAGAACCTCTTGGATTACAAGCGATTACATTAAACCCTGCAGAAGCGTAAGTTTGAAACTCATCAAAAAATGTAAATCCATATTGACTTGCAGGCCCACCATGTATGTTTAAGATTGTAGGCTTGTCTTTTCCTACAAATATTCCCCATGTGTCAATCTCTGACTTACCTGTATCAATTCTTTCATATATGCAATCTCTTGTTCTAACGTTTTGAACAAAAGAATCATTGGCTTTCGATATTTTATTTAGCTCTCCTTCTATCAGTTCATATACCTCGTCAGGACTTGAAAACGAGTTTGCTATAACATAAGTATTCCCATTGCTAAAGGCAAAGTCTTTGATAGTGATATTTTGGTCAATTAAGTCAATTTTTTCATTTCCATTTCTTAGTAGTGTTTTTCCAGAGTCTTCATATAGAAAATAAAGAATAGATTCGTGCACTTCCGCTTTAACTATATTTCTATCAAACAATCTGTATTTAAAGGAAACTTTTCCTGATTGAGAGAATTTTAAAATTGTAGTATTGGTAGGCCATTCAAACCTATTCCTTAAGCCAACAGCATGAAGTTCGTCCTCATAGTAAAACAAATTTCCCATCATGCCTTTTGTAAATATATCTACAATTTTTTTATTTTTTAAATATCCAATTCTTTCTTCAAGCATCGTGCCTTTTGAATTGTGCTTGTCATAAGAGAAAGTAAGTACACCATTATTTTCTACTAAAGAATCAATTGAAATGATATTATGTTTATCACCGTCTACAACCTTATTAGATTTACCGGTTTGAAGATTAACTTTGTAGACATTTCCTCTTTTGTTATAGATGATTCCTCTTGTATCAAATCTAAAAGGAAGATTTTCGTAGTACATAGGCTCTGAATCTTTTGATTCAATATTCTTAAATTCCTCATTCCACTCACTAGTAATAACATATAGAAACTTTTCATCATTACTAAGTAGATAGTTATTAATACTTCCCTCAATCTCAAAAATTGAGCTTACAGACCTTCCTGACTGTATTTCAATAGTTGAAGATGCTTTTTTAGACTTACTCTTGTCCTCAACAGACCTATTTGTTTTTATATAAAAAATGTCGTTTGTTTTCTTTGCGAATTTTGGATTACTGAAATTATTATTACCGGATTTAAATTTTCTCCAGTTCCCATTGTTCATTCTCCAAAGTTCACTTACATAGGCATTAGTTTCAAAATCCATACGAGTACTTTGCACAATTAAGTTGGAATTTTTAGCTACAAGATTTGATAGAGTGTTGAACGAATTTAAATTCTCTGGTTTCATTTGCTTATTCTATTTAGTAAATCTGTCTGCAACAAACGTAATTATGACTGACGATACTAAGGCAATAACAAAAGTATTAAGATCAGCTAATCCGTAGAGGTCTGTTGGAACAAATAAACCTCCAGGATTTTCTTCTAAATTAATAAACAAATACCTGTACACAAACACTGAAACAAGGGAACCTACAAAAGGTAGAATAAGCAGAATATCTTTACTCGTTTTTTTAATTCTGTAAAAAGCAGGAAAAACTAGGCTTGTTGCTAGAAGATCAGCAACTAAAAATACGGTAAAAATATTAGTTACTCTTGTTGAAGCAAAAAGCGCCAAGATAATAACTAATAAAGTTATATTATTAGCTTCTCTACTTCCTTTTTTGATTAAGTCTATCGATATAGTAGACGAGATAGCATTTTCCAATGTATCAACGCTTGATGTTACCAAGAGAGTTGCTAAGGAGATTAAAACCAAAACAGTCATGGAATTCAAACTCAATTGATCTATAAAGCTTAAAGTGGGAATTTCTAAACCTTTCCCAGCACCAACTGCACCCGCAATGCCCAATAGAAGAATTGTTATAAAAACCCCTAATCCTGAGTAGATACTAGCTTTCTTGATTGTCGTTTCATTCATAGCTGAGAAGGTTCTTTGCCAATAACCAGTAGAAAATATCTCAGCTGCTGTAACCGCAATTATGACTGCGAGCGCTGATTTCAAGCTATATGTTTCAAAAGTATTTAACCCACCAAGCACTGCAAAATCTACAATTTCATCGATGCTATTTTGACTAAACCAAATACTAAACAAAAAGGTTAAAAGAAGTATTATTCCAATCCCTTGAATTTTATCAGTTAGATAAGAAGCTTTAAATCCTGACTTATTTAGATACAAAAAAGTAGTAGCTGCAACTAATGCTGCAACCACAATACCTGAAACATCAGAGATTGCCTCAAATAAATAACTTATTGATGCGAACTCAGCTATTAGGAATGCACTCATGTAAATAACAGCTACTAAAGAAACAATTTTTTGTGCTACAGATCCATATTTTTTTTCAACGAACTGAGCTAAAGTAACACCATTAGGAAGTAGCTTAGAAATTTTTGGGCCAAATATATATATCAAAATAAAAGGAGTCGCAGCTGAAATTGCGTATCCATAAATATCATATCCAAGTCCATACCATGCAACTTCAGCTGGTGAAGTTAATATCCACAAACCCATTCCGCTTGCATAGAAACTCATAGTTAATCCAAAAGTTTTTTCTGTCTTATCAAGTACAAAGTATTCGCTATCAACTGTCTTGATATTTCTAGTAACAAGAAATACCATTACAAGCAACGATGCAATTACCAAATAAGCTATATTTGTATTCATTAATAACCACCTTCAATAGTTTGTAATGGGGATAAAAGTTATGATTTCCCTTCGTTGGAATTACCCAACAGGTTCATACGGTCGGTTTTACAACCCTCTCAGCTTTTGCTCCCGCTAATTTAATAATAGCGACAATTGTCAATAAGAGTTATCTTTATGAGAGCATTAATATTTCTAGGGTGAAATCATCTACGAACACAGCAATACAGCAGCCAACATTATTTCAAACCATTGCTGCTATTTTTATTGCTGCATTTATGTGGGGAATGGGTAATGTGTTATCTAGAAGTCTCCTCATAGAAGGTATTAACGAAATTTATCTTGTTACGGTAAGGGTTTGTTTGATTGGGTCTTTGTTATTTTTATACTATGCCATTTTTATTAGAGAAAGATTTCAATCAACAATTTTTAAAGAAGCAACTATAACGGGGTTCTTCTCTGTGTTTTCAATTAGTTGGTTTTTTATATTTGCACTCCAACATATTTCTTCAGGCCTTGTGACTCTTCTCATTAGTTCTGCACCAGTATTTACTGTAATTTGGATAAAGCTACTTTTAAAGAATGAAGAGATCTCAAAAACTAGATACTTAGCAATACTTGTAGGCTTTACAGGTATTGCATATTTATTTTTAAGGCAGGAAACCGGGCTTTTGGATGAAGGAAACATACTCCTAGGAGGAACACTGGCATTTTTTGGAGTGCAGTGTATTTCATTGGCAACAGTGTTAAATAGAATGTACGCACCCAAATATAAAGTTGCTACCTGGTTGAGCTACCAATACCCATTGATGATTATCGCATCATTAATTGCATATATATTTTTTGATATTGAGGCTGAAACATTAAATTTATCTCAAGTATTTAGGATAGCCGCTTTAGTCATTGCAAATTTAAGTGCATTCACAGCTTTTACCTGGTTAATAAGGAGAGTAAGTGCACTACAAGTTGCCTCAGTAGACTATCTAGTACCTATTGTTGGGGTGACTGCCGGTGTATTATTTTTAGGAGAATCTTTTAATACAAATATCTTTGTTTCCGGGGTTTTTATTTTTATTTCACTGTTGCTAAACACTAAGGAAGAATTTTCAAGTTAAATTAAGTTCTTCCTTTACTTTTTTCAGATCTTGCCACGTTAGCCATTTAGGCTTACCTTTTTCTTTTGACGGATTTCGAAGTAAGTAAGATGGATGAAAAATAGGCATGTATTTAGTATCATCTTTTATTATCCATTTCCCTCTAATTTTTGATATTGGTTCACTCACTTGAAGATAAGATTCTACAGCAGTTGAACCTGCCAGTACAACTACTTTTGGTTTTATAATTGCAATTTGTTTATCTAACCAAGGAATACATTCTGATACTTCACTTCTATGTGGCTTTCTATTTCCCGGCGGTCTACATTTAACAATATTTGAAATGTAACAATCTTTGTTTGTATCAATGCCAACTGATAAAAATGCTGAATCTAACATTTTTCCAGCCCTTCCAACAAAAGCAACCCCTTGTTCATCTTCTTGTTGACCTGGCCCTTCACCTATTACAAACAGCTTTGAGTTTGGATTTCCTCGACCAAAAACTACATTTTTTCGTGTTAAAGATAAAGAACATTTCTTACATTCAATGCATTCGCTATTTAAAGCTTGAAATTTTATTTGATTAACCATTTTATAAAAATACTAGCCATTTTTCATTAATTGAACACCTAAGGTTATTAGGTTCCTTGGGATTTTGTATACCAACAAATCTGGGAGCGTTTGTTTTAATAACTAAATTTATTTTTTACCAGAGTGTTAAATTTTTAGTAAACAGATTTTAAACAATAGGAAACTTTTCGAACAGATATAAAACGAGAAAACCCTTGAAAACTCCGCAATCTGTTTCCAGATTTCCTGTCTCAAGGGTTATCTCTTGATACTTCTTGTAATGATCATCTATAAAGATTTTCTTCACAAAAAGTACTTTAAATATATATCTATAAATAATAGAAATCAAAAAATTTATGAGGAATTTTTCCCACTCTCACGTCTCTTCATAAACATAGCTGTAATAATTGCTATCGATGCAATCCCAAGCAAAGCACTCAGAAATGTTGATACAAAATTATTATTTATAGTACTTATTCCGTAATCTTCAAGTAAAAGCACTATGCCATCTGTTTCCTGAAAACCGAATTCTTCAGCAACAGATTCTAGGCCATCTGGGGAAGAGGAGGCAAATGGTGTAATTAGACTCAGTAGTAAAATTAACATGATGAACAATCCATAAAAAGAAACAGCTCTCGTATTTTTATCTTCTCTATCGTAAGCGAATATAAGATCTGGTCGAACCCTTATTAGCAATCCAACAATTAGGGCTGTGATTACTCCCTCTCCAAGTCCAATTAAAAAGTGAACCGATATCATTGCTATTAAAACTGTCCCAACCGGTATAGATATAGTTCCACCTAATATGTACTGAACCATAAACGCAATTGACGAAAAAACAACACTAACAATTCCAGACAAAACGCTGACAATTATTAATGATGAAGAGGTTTTGCCAATAAACTTTATCCAATACTTCACGACGACCCAGGCGGTAACAGAGGTTACAATTGCCATATTCATCACATTTATTCCCAACGCACTTAGTCCACCATCTGCGAATAGAAGAGACTGAATTATTACAACCACTGAAAGACAGATTAAACCAAGTCTAGGTCCAAGAACTATGACAGCCAAAGCTCCTCCTAATAGATGGCCACTAGTTCCTGCTGCAACAGGAAAATTTATCATTTGTAGAACAAAAATTAAAGCAGTCATCATCCCAGTTAGAGCAATAAATTTATCAGCTATCAAGGAACTTGCAGATTTTATGTATGCCCACAAAGTTCCAAAGCTAATAACTCCCGTTGCTGCTGACACAGAAGCATTAATGAATCCGTCAGGTACATGCATAAGGTAAGTTTAGAAAAGGAATAAATTATTGCAAATTATTTGCAATAAGATTAAATTATCTGTTTTTCCCTCAACCATCTGTGTAGTTCACTCAACACAAATGGCCTAGTATCTTGATTAAGAATTTCATGTTTTGAATTTTCTACAGTTATAAACTCCACATTCTCCAATTGTTTAATTCCATTCGACGCCTCAATTGGAACGATAGTATCATTTTCTCCGTGAAATAAAATTGTCGGAGTACTCAAGTTTTCAATATTATTATTTACAAATGTCTGGTTATCAATCAATTCTTTACCATATCTTGCAGTAACTGAGCGAAAAACAAGAGGATCCTGAAAATAATCTTCAACAACTTCTTTATCTGTTGAGAGATTTTTTTTACTGACAGATGATGGAAACCTAAATTTTGGAGCTATTTTGGAAATTATGATTGATAGTTTTTTTACTACGTTTGGATAATTGTCATCTAATGTAGGTGCTGAAAGAATTAAGTAGTCGGGGTCAAGTAGCCCACTCAGTATAGAATATAATGCAACTTGCCCACCAAAAGAGTGACCAAACAAAATTTTTGTTTCACAATGCTCAATTTTCTTAAAAGAGGTTTGTAATACACTATCAACCTCTTCCCAAGAACTAATATCTCCTTTGATTAGAGCATTTTCTCCATGACCTGGTAAATCAATAAGGTGTGACTCGATACCAAGTTTTTCGAACCATTCTTTGTTGAGTCTATGTCTTTCTTTGTGTTCAAAAAAACCGTGAAATAATATCAGTCCAGTTTTACTCATTCTAATTATTAATTATATAGAATAATTGATAATGTATTTGGACTTCATCAAAACACCATTTAACAACAATCCTTCAATGCAAAAATATTCAGGTAGTTTGATTAGTGAAACACCCAGGAGTAGTTATCTTGAACAAAAAATAAACCAAGTTGCTTTATACGGAAGCGATCTATATGGTGAAACAGAATTATTTCAACGATTAAACTTACTAGAAAAAGTTGAAGAAAAACTCAAAATTAATAAAAACAACTCTTTAAAAGATCTGTCTTTTCAAATAGAAGAAGATATTGCTGTAATGCATAAAGGAAAGCTAGAAGGAATAAGTTTTGTATTTCCAAGTGGCTGGATACCTTCGAAAGCCATAGGGAGAGATTTTTCGTTTTTGCATAAGCCTGTTGCGGACAATGAGCTACTTATGAAATCAAGTGATAAATTAACGAAATATATGTGCAAAAATACAATCCAAAGGTGGGTATGGAATGTAACAACAATTAAAGAATTGAGTAATCATCCAGAAGTAGCGAGACCTGAAGTTGTAAGTTTTGAAAATTTATTCTTTCGACTTGAAACACAAATATCTACACCACTAGACACCAACACAAGCTTGTTCCTTGTTTTGGTTGAAGTATATCCATTGAGTGAAGTTTGGGAATCTACTATTTTAGATAGCATTAACTCTATGAGTGAAAGTATTTTGAGTTATAAAAAACTAACAGATATAAAAAAGTATTTAAATAGTTTAAAATTCTAATACAGATGAATTATGTATATATTGCAGGACCATTATTTGATGATCATGAGAGAAATTATCTAGAAAGTATCGCGGAAATATTTGAAACTAGGGGCTACAAAACTTTTTTGCCTCATCGAGATGCAGGTGTTGTTTCAGATCAATATACTGAAGATGAAAAGAAAAAAATTTTTACAACAGATCTTAATGCGTTAGAGCAAGCAGACATAATAGTCGCATTATTAACAGGAAGAGATGTAGACTCTGGAACTGCAGCTGAGATTGGTTACGCATTTGCGAACAATAAAAGATTAATTGGTATTGATGCAAATAATGTAAAATTTTTGAATATTTTCATCTGGGGACTATTGGATAATGGTAGCAAAATAGTAAACAACCTAAGTGATCTGGAGAAACATTTAGATGAAAAATAGGTATATAAATATTTTTATTGCTTTCTTTTTCTCAGGAACAATTGTCAGTTTAATTTTTAGATTGATTGACTATGTTTTGTTTAGAAACTCTGAATTCAATTTGTCTAATTGGTCTTATTCAAATTCAATACTTTTTATATTGGCACTATTTATAACTTATTCATGGATAAGAAAGAATAAAACTTAATATTTAAGTTCTGTTTTTAAATCTGGTAAATCTTTTTCTGTCTTCAAGATATAATTTTATTACCATGAAAAAAGTTATAGTTATTGGAGCGGGATTTGGTGGTTTAAATTTCATTAGAAATGCAAGTTCAAATAAAGAGATTGAATTTACTTTAATAGATAAGCAAAATCATCATCTATTTCAACCTCTTTTATATCAAGTTGCAACAGCTGTTTTATCACCTGCAAATATTGCTTTTCCAATTAGAAGAATGTTTAAAAAATCCAAAAATGTAAAAGTAGTCTTAGGTGAGGTTACCTCTGTTGATAGAGATAAGAAGAATTTGGAATTAGATTCAGGTATTAATTTAAGTTATGATCAGTTGGTTATAGCAACCGGCTCACTTCATTCATACTTTGGGAATGATAGTTGGTCTAATTATTCTCAAGGGCTCAAAGGCATAAATGACGCGCTAGTAATTAGAGAAAATCTTTTAAAGGCTTTCGAAAAAGCTGAAAATGAATTAGATAATGAAATCAAACAAGAGTATTTAAATTTTGTTGTTATTGGAGGTGGTCCAACAGGAGTTGAGATGGCTGGGTCCATTGCTGAAATAGCGTATAAAAATTTAAATAAAGAATTCGAAAATTTTAACTCTGATGATCCGAATGTTTATTTAATTGAAGCAAACAGTAAGTTACTTCCAATGTTCAGCAATAAATTATCAGATAAAACAGAAAAATATTTATCCGACTTCGGTGTCCAAGTACTTAAAGACGAGAAAGTAGAAAATGTCAATAATCATATCGTTCAAACTAATAAACAAGTTATAAAATCTAGAAATATTATATGGGCTGCAGGAAATGAAGCCTCTCCATTGATTAGTAAATTAAACACAATTACTGACAATTATGGAAGAGCAATTGTTGATCCAGATTGTTCATTAAAAGAAGACCCTGATGTTTTTGTGTTAGGTGATGCAGCAAATCATAAAGATTTAAAAAATAATTCTTTACCAGGCATTGCGCCCGTAGCTATTCAGCAGGGAAAGTATGTTGCTAAAATTGTAAAAAACAAAATTTTAAAAATTGATAGAAAGCCATTTAAATTTTCTGACAAAGGCATGATGGCAACTGTTGGCAAATATAAAGCTGTTGGAAAGATTGGAAACATTGAAGTATCAGGCTTTATAGCCTGGATTGTTTGGAGTGTAATTCATATCGTCTATTTAATTGGTTATCGATCTAAATTGTTAGTAGTTATTGAATGGATATTTTCATACTTGTTTAACAAAAAGGGAACAAGATTAATTTATAGAGAAGAAGTGTGAACTCTTTTTTAAAAAAGTAGTGGGCCTAGTTAGATTTGAACTAACGACCTCATCCTTATCAGGGATGCGCTCTAACCAGGCTGAGCTATAGGCCCATATGTCTAATTAACAATAGTCTATTAAAAGAAATATTTAAATTTTTTTTTCATTTACTCTCATATCAAGGGCATAATATTAAGGCGAGGGGATGTAGCTCAGCTGGAAGAGCACCTGCTTTGCAAGCAGGGGGTCGTGGGTTCAAGTCCCATCATCTCCACAGGAAGGTAATCTAAATATATGGATTATTTAATAGCGCTTTTAATTGGTCTTGTTGTTTTTAGGTTTTTAAGAAACTCAATATCTTCATTAGCAAGCATTCCTCCAGAGCTTGATACAGATGATGTTGTTGAAATTTCACAATCATTCAGTTGTAACAAGTGTGGTACACAACTTACTATCAATAGACAATCCGTTGTTGCTAATGAACCCCCGAAGCACTGCAAGGAAGAGATGCAGCCACTTGATTAATAAGTATTAACGATTAGGTATAGTTAGTGGTCATTAAGAAACCGCCACCAATTAAAGCTAAACCACTCCACAAATACCATTTCGATACTGAACCAGGCAAAAGTGTTAGGTAATTAAAGACTATCAACAAAACTCCAATAATCATCAATGAAGACATGGTTACAACATACCATCTTGGAGAAGGCCCTTTCCCCGAAGACATTTGAGTTGATATATTTTTTGATTGAGTAGGCCTGTTATTTTTCGTTCTTTTTTTTGATACTGGCATAATTTACAACTTAATATCAACCAGGATTTATTTCAACAAGATTATTTGTATTCAACTTTACTAAACCATCATTTTGCATCTTTTCTAATACTTCATTCAGTCTATCTTTATCGGTGTCCAGCTCCTGTTGAATCGTTTTGACCTTCAGATTTCCATTTTTTAGAAGCAATTTAACCAGGTTGCCTCTGAGTTCTCTATTAGATCCAGAAAACTTTTCTACAGGCTTTGTTTCATGATTAAAATATTTTTCGCAGGTATTTTCAAGTGGACAATCTGAACACAAAGGACTTCGAGGTTTACAAATACTACTTCCAAAATCCATGAAAGCTTGATTTAAATTTTTTGAGTCCGTATTTATTAAAAGCAAAAATGAAAAACGGTCAATATATTTTTTTGTATTTTCAATACCAAAATATCTAGAAATAATTCGTTTTACATTTATATCTTCAGCTATTACTTGTTCATTGTATGCAAAAGACAGTATTGCATTTTCTGTGTAAGGTCCAACGCCCGGTAATTGTTGGAAGTCAGGATATAAACCATCAAAAGATTTCTCAGCTATTATTTTCGATGACTCAAACATTCTTTTGGCCCTGCTGTTATAACCTAAACCTGACCACATCTTCAATACCTTCTTGAATGAAGTAGTAGCCATATCATTTGGAGTAGGAAACTCTTTTATAAATTTATTAAAATACTTATCCGCCCTATTTAGCTGGGTTTGTTGAGAGATTACTTCAAGTAAGTAAATACTCCAAGGATCAGAATTGTTTCTCCACGGATATTCTCTTTTATTATTTTTGTACCAATGTAAAAGTACATTCTTGAAATTTTTAGTTTTAACTTCCAAAACTTAATTCAACAAATCCTTCAGGGTCAATAAACTCACCTTCTCTTGGATTTTGCTCACTTACTCTTCCTCCAGTATCCCCACTTGCTGACGGCAAGAGGCCTATTTCTTGTAATACATTAGATGCCTCTTGATAAGTAAATCCAATTAAGTTTGGTACTTCAACTTTGAGCCCAATCGAAACTATTACCTGAATTACTTGATCAATTGTTACTAGTTCACCCGCACGTGGAATTGTGTGTGACACAAGTCCCACAGATACATCCTCGGAGTATTCCTCTATAAACTCATATTCAAATCCGAGTGTATCAAGAATTTGGATAGCATCAACTATAGACTTTCTTGATAGATCGCTTATTTCAATTAAGCTTGGTCCAGCTGAGATAACTAAATCTACTGTTGAGTCAGGACTCATTTTTGTTCCTGCAATTGGGTTTTGAGAAATAATAAATCCTCGAGGAATATTATCATCGTTTATTTCCAGTTGCTGCCCCACCTGAAAGCCGCTTTCCTTAATAACATAAACTCCTCTTGCAACTTCAAGATCTACAACGTAAGGAATAGGGAATGCTTCAGGACCTACCGAAACAATAATCGTAACCAACGTATCAGGATTAGTTATAGTATCTGCTGGCGGCTGTGTAGTAATAACAAACCCTGCAGGAACAGAAGAGTCAGCAGCATTTTCAATTCCAACAATAAAACCTAGTGATTGTAAATCGTTAAGAGCTTGTGCTTGCTCACTTCCAGTTAAATCAGGTATTTCCACTAACGTTGGAGCACCACCATCAGCAGGAAGACCGTCAAACACATTTGATAATGCCCAAACAGTTCCAAACACAAGTGCTACAGAAACTATTAAGGCAGGTAAAGTAAATCTAAATTTAATTTTTGGATTTGTTAAATCAACTAAGTTTTCTTGAGTTTGATTGATTTGAATTTGCTTCCTTTGTTGTAAAAGCAAAGCTCTTAAATCTTCGGCAGATTTGAATCTATCGGAAGGTCTTTTTTCAAGAAGTTTTAGTATTGCATTTTCTAGTGCTTTCGGTATGTCTTTTCTATAATTTGATAATTTTTCTGGCCTTTCAGTTAGATGTTTCGTAGCTGTTGCTATTGGAGAATCACCAGTAAAAGGTGGGTTTCCTACTATAAGTTCATACAGCACTGTCCCTAAAGAATATAAATCCGACTCAAATGAAACGGGCTTACCCTGTGCTTGTTCGGGCGAGATGTAGCTTGCGGTTCCAAGAACAGCACCAGTCTTAGTAATATCACTTTCTTCGTTTTGTAATGAAACTATTCCAAAGTCAGTAACCTTTACTTTACCGTCTGGAGTAATCATTATATTTCCTGGCTTAATATCTCTGTGGACTAAACCATGTTTGTGTGCCTCTTTAAGACCATTCGCTACCTGTGAGCCAATATATAAAATATCATTTAATCCTACCGTCTTGTTTCCAGTAATTATAGAAGTTAAAGTATTGCCTTCTATATACTCCATTACAAAATAAGGTTCATCTTCAATTCCCCAATCAAATATTTGTACAATATTTGGGTGATTTAAATTTGCAGCAGTTTGTGCTTCACGCCTAAAACGATCTACAAATTTTTCCTGGTTAACATAATTTGGCTTGAGTGTTTTAATTGCTACATTTCTCTGAAGTTGTTTATCTTTTGCTTTGTAAACGAATGCCATCCCACCTTCGCCCAGGATTTCTACTATCTCATATCGCTCTTTTATAATTTGTCCAATTTTCATAATCAAATCACATTTATTATTATTGCGGATATATTATCTTTTGGGTTTTGTAAAAGCACTTCACTTATAAGTGACTCAGCAGTAATTCCATCCATTAATTTATTCTTTAGATATTCATCACCTATTTCGTTATAAATACCATCAGTACATAAAAACACAACATCACCACTTGTAAGCTGAAAATCTTTAGTTTGAATCTTAAGCTTTTCTTTACTACCTAGTGCTTGTGTAAGTACATTCTGATAGCCTGGGACATTTTCATCTTTAGTCAATTGCATCAAATTTCTATTATTTAATACATAACATCGGCTATCTCCAACGTGTGCCAAGTGCAGAACTTTCTCCTTATCGATTTCAACAATAGTCATTGTTGTACCCATTCCCATAGCCTCTGTATGTTTATTTTGATAATCTAAGATGTTTTTATTAGCTAGATTTACGTAGTCAGAAATATTTATAAAATTAGCATCCATTACCTCCGAAGCTAAAAGACTAGCAACCTCACCTTTTTGATGACCGCCCATCCCGTCAAATACTCCTGCTTTGATAGGCAGGCTTGAGGAACCTGATTTATCAGGATATATAGCGTCCTCGTTTTTTTTTCTAATAGGACCGCATTCAGTTTTTACTGTCCATATTGCTTTGCTATTTGTCATTTAGTAACAATGATAGTTGTGAAATGTATTAGTTTTCTTAGACTTAATAAAGAAGTACAATACTGTTCGTAAAGACAAACAGATCAACACAAATGAAAAGTAACATATTTAAATTAACGGGACTGACAATATTTGTTGCTTTATTGACTTATGTATTGATAACTTATTTTAATGAATTAAATCAAGCTGAAGAATTTAATCAATTTCTATCAGATGCAGCCACTATCTCTGAAATACATAACTTAAACTCAGAAAATTTTAGGGAGCTTTTGGATTTTTCAGAAGTTAGTAGAGAGAAATTCGAAAGTAAGGTTAATAAAATTCGTACAAACTCCCAAGAGGCTTATCAACTTTTAAACAGCAGCAATAATGAATACACCTCAAAGGAAAAGCAACTATTAGAAATTGCTGTTAACAGTTGGCTAGATGGAGTAGAGTTATTTGAAGTTTCAATAACTACACTTATTGATAATCCAAATTCTGTAAATATAGAAGAATCGATAGCTCAAAGTATTATTGATCTTTCTATTGGTGACAAAGCTTATTCTGAATTTCTTTTTCTTCTCCGGCAGAATGCTCTGATTGACGGAACCTTTTTACCAAATTTTTATCAAATTGAATATATAGGAATTGAAGATAATTCATATCAATTTGCTGATTTATTAGTTGATAAAGCAAAAAAAAGTACAGGTGGCTTATTTCTGCAAAAAAATCTTGCTGTTTCTGGAACTGAATTTGTACCAATGCCAATTGCTTTTACAGAGGATGACGTCGCAGTTCTCTTAGACGAACCAGTCTCTCTTCAAGTAGTGATATCTAATGAGGGAAATGTTGATTCTTACGATGTAGTAGTTTTAATTTTGGTAACAGATGAGTTTGAAGAAACAGTATATGAATCAAAAAATAAAATTAGCTCAATAGGACCAAAAGAAAGCAAAATTTTTCTTACAGACCCCATTAATATAGAAAAAGGTATCCAACACGAATGGTTTATTAAAATTGAAGAAATTGATGATGAAGAAGAGCTTTCAGATAATTTACTTTCAATATATGCTTTTATACCACCAGAAAGTTAATTCATGCTAGATCCTTTATTGCTTAAAAATGATTTAGATTCTCTGAAAGACAATCTTAAAAGAAGAAATCTTGATGTTGACTTAGAACAATTAATCGAACTCGATGAATCTAGAAGAAAACTACGGTTTGAAGCTGAAAAATTAAGAGCAGATCAAAAATCACTAGGCAAAGATATAGCAAATGCAGAACCAAAAGAAAAAGATGTACTACTGGAAAAAGCCTCTCAAATTAGTGAAAATGTAAAAAAACTATTTGATGAGGTAGAAGAAAAAGACAAAGTTTTTTATGATTTATGGGTAAAAATTCCAAATTTAATTTCATCAACATCTCCTGATGGTAAAACCGATGAAGACAATGCAGAAATAAAACAAGTCGGTGATATAAAAAATATAGATAACCCAAAAGACCACCTAGAGATTGCAGAAAAACTAGGCTTAATTGATGTTCAAAAAGCATCTGAAGTATCTGGTTCACGTTTTTCTTACTTGTTTGGTGATTTAGTAAAAATTGAATTCAATCTTGTTTCTTGGGCTTTAGATTTTCTCTCAAACAAAGGATTTACCCCTACTGTGCCACCAGTGCTAGTTAGAGAGAATGCATTATATGGAACCGGATTTTTCCCCGACGATGCTGAGCAAGTGTATGAAATTCCAAATGATGATTTATATTTAGTTGGAACTTCAGAAGTACCATTGGCAGCTTTGCATAGCGATGAGATTTTAGACATAGAGAATTTACCAATTAGATATGCAGGATTTTCTACATGCTTTAGACGCGAAGCTGGAACATATGGAAAAGATACAACAGGAATATTTAGAGTACATCAATTCGACAAAGTTGAGATGTTTTCCTTCTGCAATCCTAAAAAATCTGAAGAGGAACATGAATTTATTCTCTCAGTTGAAGAAGAACTCTTACAGGCTTTAGAGATTCCATATAGGGTTGTAGATGTTTGCGCAGGAGACCTAGGCGCTTCTGCTGCTAAAAAATATGACATTGAAGCATGGATACCAAGTCAGAACACATACAGAGAGGTTACTTCTTGTTCCAATACAACAAGCTTTCAAGCAAGAAGGCTTAATATAAGAGCAAAATCAGATGGAGAAACAAATATTTTACATACTCTAAATGGAACCGCAATTGCAGTAGGAAGAATTTTAATTGCCTTAATTGAAAATAACCAAACTGAAGACGGTAAAGTCCAGTTCTCTGATACAGTTGCTGAAATTACTGGTGTTAAAAACTTAGGCTAATAACAAGCTAGCAATCATACTTATGCCAAGCACTACATAAGTTGCACGAGCCACTGTCTTATTTTTTTTCAAACTATTTTGAAGCTGTTCTCCTAGTATTAACCATATCCCAACACAAAAAGGTAAAACTAAAAAATATATTATAGCCCCATGGTTATTTGTAATATTGAATGCCGTAAGACCAGACACAGCCATAAAAACACCTTTAGGGTTTATCCATTGGAAAAGACAAGCCTGTATAAAGGTAAAAGGCTTTTCAACGTTAGAACCTTTTACATTTGTATCTAGCGGAGTAGTGGCAACCCTGTATGCAATATAAATAATAACCGCGTAACCAATATATTGAATATAATCAAAAATTTCAGCTGGTACATAGGTAAGTAAAAAACCACCTACAAAAAATAAAAAAGTGAACCCTAGCCAAATCCCAAGAAAATGAGGTATCGATGCTTTTCTACCAAATTTTATTCCAGAGGCCATTAGCAAAGAATTGTTTGGCCCAGGAGTGATTGCAGTTACAAATGCAAATATGAAAAACTCAAACATTTGGTTATATTAACATCAACACTTGAGATAATTAAATAAGATGAAATTTATATCAGATGAAGACAAGATGAGAGTTGCTCTTGATGAAGCAAGAAAAGCTCTTGATATTGATGAAGTTCCTGTGGGTGCAGCAATATTTGATAAAGACGATAACTTAATATGTGCAAATCACAATAGAAGAGAATTAGACCAAAACCCAATGTCCCATGCGGAAATATTAGTTTTAGAAGAAGCTTCACAAATTTTAGGTACTTGGAGACTTGAAGAGACAACAATAGCAGTAACCTTAGAGCCAGATGCTATGTGTGCTGGTGCTATTTCTTCATCAAGAGTTAAAAAATTGATATATGGAGCTCAAAATGAAAAAGCTGGTGCAGCATTTTCGTTGTACAATATACCTCAGGATCCAAGATTAAACCATTTTGTTGAGATAAAAGATAATATACTATCTCATGAATCTAAAGATATATTATCCTCTTTCTTTGAAACTAAGAGATAACTAAAATAGAATCTCAGGTTTATTCGGAGGGATCGCATAGTCTGGCCTAGTGCGCACGCTTGGAAAGCGTGTAAGGGTTTATCCCCTTCGAGGGTTCGAATCCCTCTCCCTCCGCGTAAAAACCATCTGGAGGGATGGCCGAGCGGACGAAGGCGATAGTCTTGAAAACTATTGTATGTATTCCATACCGTGGGTTCGAATCCCACTCCCTCCGCATACTTGGAGAGGTGACTGAGTGGCCTAAAGTGCTCGCCTGCTAAGCGAGTGGGGAAGCAATTCCCTCGAGGGTTCGAATCCCTCCCTCTCCGCAAAGCGCCCGTAGCTTAACTGGATAGAGCATCTGACTACGGATCAGAAGGTTGGGGGTTCGACTCCCTCCGGGCGTGCAAAATTTTAAAAAATTTTATTTGTTTAAAATTTCCATTATTAAAGGATGTTCGGCTTTTATTTCGTCAACACCAAAACTAACCTGATACTTAAGTTTGTAAAGTCTTACTGCGGACTCCCGTGTATCTCCCCACTCTACAGAAACAAGGTCCATTGCAGTCAAATCTTGACTCATAACTATATTTGGATTTGCTCCAGCATCACTAAGAATTTGTACTATTTCTGTACGTCCAAAAAATACCGCACAGAACTGTGCAGTAACACCTTCGTTATTTTGAATGTCAAGATCAACACCTTCTTTTACCAATAAATCAACAACTTCAACGTGTCCCTGGCACGCAGCAATGATTAATGCTGTTTCATCTCTGCTGGAACCAACAGAATTTAAATCTGTTCCGAATGCAATATGCTGTCTTATAGATTCAATATCACCTTTTTTTGCAGAAACCCAGATGCTGTTACCAGGCTCTTTGACTTCAACCCCAGCCTCTGTAGCGTCAGTTATTTGAATTTCTTGAGTTACATCATTTTCTTGACCAGAGTTACTACAACTGACAGAAAACATTAATAAAACAATTAATAGTAATAGATTTAAAACCCTCATAATTTGAGCTTAATGGTTGTAAAGTATCTTTTCTAATCGATTACAAAATTAGTAATTCCATAGAGGTTGTTCTAGATTCCAGTTTGTCTTGTTACCCCAGGTGTTTAAATAAGTTACATCATCAACCGGCTTTCGCTCGGCTACCCCCCATTTACCAAGTGGATATCCTGCAGTAATAGTCGCATTTAAGATCCAACCCTTGTCATTTGGTATGTTTAATACTTCAAAGACCTTTTCAGTTTCAAAACTCATAACTGTTGTTAAGCATGTACCAATACCATGGCCTCTCGCTGCTAACATTAAGTTCCATATCGCTGGGTAAATTGATGACCCTGTTGGATCATTTCTTGATAATGCTAAGACAAGCAAAGGTACTTTGTGATAATTTTCTGCAAGCCAGGAAGCAGAGTTACTTATTCTTCTAATAGTCTCAATATCTTTAACGTCCTGTTTTTTTAAACTTGACGCACCAGGATCCTCAGCACTGTTTAAAAAAGAATTTATGTAGTAATCCCAAGTCTCCCTATAAATATTACTTAATTTTTCTCGTATATTTTTGTCTGTTACGACTAAAAATTTCCAATTTTGTCTGTTTGATCCACTAGGCGCACGTATTGCAGAATCAATCATTGACTTTATGATGTTGTCTGGAACAGGATCTTCTTTTACTCGCCGCATAGCCCTTGTTGTATAAAGTGCTTCGAATACATCCATCTTGTTATTTTAGTAATATAGAATCTAGGTAAGTATGGATAAAAAAATATTTTCAGAAGTAATAGACAACGTAGGGTTAATTTGGTTCAACCGTCCAGAGAAGAAAAATGCATTAAATGATGAATTATGGTTTGGCCTACCAGAATTAATCAAAGAATTAGATGACAACAATGAAGTAAGGGTAATTATTATTGCAGCGAAAGGGGACACCTTTTCTGCAGGTATAGACATAAATTTACTTGTAAGTGCTTTTGACTTGAATGAAGATTTAAAAACTAATGCAAAAGAAAGAATTGAAATCATGGAAATTACAAAAAAATTTCAAGATGCTTTTACTGCTGTTGCCAAGACTCAAAAACCAACAATTGCTGCTATTCAGGGACACAGCATTGGTGGGGCAACAAACTTAGTAGCATCTTGTGACATTAGACTTTCAACAAAAGATGCAAAATTTTCAATTGGAGAATCCAAGTTAGGGTTAGTTGCCGACGTGGGAGCCTTACAAAGAATGCCAAAGATTATCTCTAAAGGATTATTAAGGGAACTTGCGTATACTGGAAAAACTTTTGATGGTGAATACGCAATGGAAATAGGGTTTGTAAATCATACGTTTGATACCCATGAAGAACTTATAAATGGAGCCATGGATTTAGCCAAAGAAATTGCGTCTAATTCACCTTTAGTAATGAGGGGAGTAAAGATGATTCTTGACAAAGGTGAAGAACTTACTTCTGATCAATCATTAGATCTAGTAAGAATGTGGAGTACTTCATTTTTAAGTTCTGAAGATTTGAAAGAGGGTATCTATGCTCGAATGGAAAAAAGAGAACCTAAATTTAAAGGGGAATAATTATAATTTTTCAAACTCTTTCAAGGCAAACCTGTCAGTCATACCTGCCACGTAGTCTACAGCGTTTTCTATTTCTAATTGACTAGTTCTATATTGTTTAGGTAACAAATCAGGATTATTAGCAAAATTCAAAACAAGCTTTTCAACAATTTTTTTTGCTTCTTCTCTTTCTTTTTTTGTTTCATCTCTAAGATATACTTTTTCAAACATAAATTTTCTAAGATCATTCATAATATTTAAAACTTCTTCGTCCATTTTGACACTACCGTCCGAGGAAGCTTTAAATACTCCAGAAACTAGGGAATTTATCCATGTACTCCCTGGTTTACCAAGTTGAGAAATAATATGTTTTGGTATTTCATTTTTATTTAATACTCTAGCTCGAATTGCATCTTCAACATCGTGAGACAGATATGCGATTCTATCAGCATACCTGCAAATTAGACCTTCATTTGTAAAAGGAGGCTCCTTAAATTTCCATGGATGCTTTTCTATTCCATTAATGGTTTCCTTTGTAAGATTGAGTGGTTCAATTACTGATAACATTCTTACTGAGTTTTCGGAGTGACTCCATCCACCATCGAGTATTTCATTTAATACTTCTTCGCCGGTATGTCCAAAAGGGGAATGTCCTACATCATGACCCAAACATATTGCTTCAGTAAGATCTGTATTAAACCCTAACGTTTTTGCGATTGACCTTCCAATTTGTGTAACGTTTAGCGTGTGCGTCATTCTTGTAATAAAATGATCTCCATCAGGGTTTATAAAAACTTGTGTTTTATGTTTTAGTCGCCGAAAAGTTTTTGAGTGAATTATTCTATCTCGATCTCTTTCAAAACATGTTCTAAAAGCATCTTCAGGTTCTTCTTCACTTCTTCCTTTCGAATCTCCAGAAAAAGTCGCATAACTTGATAATGTTACGCGTTCATTTTGTTCTCTCCACTTTCTGTCTCTCAAGATAAATGAATCGTTCATATAATTACTTTACAAGTTGTGTTCCTCAAGTAAAGAAGTTAATTCTGCCCAGTTGTGTATATCTACAGCACCTCTTACAGGTCTGTTGTACTCTCTCACAAAACGTAAAATTAATTTGTCAGGTACTTTTTTCACAAAGTTTTCTATTTGATGTGGTGCATCATCAATGTAAACATCACACTCAACACTCCACTTATCCTCAATAAAATGTATTTCTCTTGAAGGAATTTTGTTTTCACCAAGCCACATTAAAGTATCGTGTATTGACCACCATGGCTTTGAAGATAAAATAACAATTTCATGTCCACTTATAGCAAGCTTAGTTAAAACTTCAACAGAATTTTCGTAGGTTTCTAAATTTCTAAATATTGAACTTCCGTTAATCTCTTTAGCCCAGTCCCAGAAATCTAGTTCTGTTTCGAAATGTGTCAAAGGTTTAGATAATCCCCAATTATTAATATCTGATTCAAGTATTTCTTTACCAAATTCTATTTTGTAATGCTCTGTCCAGCCTTTAGTAAAATTGGCAACAACACCATCTAAGTCAACTCCTATTCTCATTTGACTTAGTTTAATTGTATAGTGCATTATAGAAAGTAAAGATATTACCATTTATAGATATGCAAGAAGCCTTATATAGAAAATACAGACCTGATAGCTTAAAAAAGTTAGTGGGACAATCTGATGCTGTAACGTTAATTGAAAAGCAAATAAAGAATAATAATTTAAGTCATGCATACTTATTTTCTGGACCAAGAGGTGTTGGCAAAACCTCACTTGCAAGAATAATTGCAACTACTTTGGGTTGTGATCCGGTCTTTGATATTACAGAAATAGATGCAGCTTCCCATAATAAGGTTGATGACATTAGAGAGTTGAACGACAGTATCAACTTTATAGCAAGTAGCCCTGGTAAAAAGAGAGTATTTATTTTAGATGAAGTACATATGTTATCTAATGCAGCATCAAATGCATTTTTAAAAACTTTAGAGGAACCACCAGAGCACGTGATATTCATACTTGCAACCACAGAACCTGAAAGAGTATTAGAAACTATTAAAAGCAGAACAACTCACATAGCTTTTAAAAGAATTGGGAATGATGAAATTATAAGCACACTTAATGAGATTGGTAAAAATGAAAAAATAAAAATTAACGATGATGTCTTAAGCTATATTGCTAATCAAAGCGACGGTTCATTACGTGATGCAATAAATCTTTTTGAACAAACCCATAATACATTCGGTAATAAAGCAACCATCGATGACTTATACAGTATTCTTGGCAAGGTATCTATTGCTGATTTACAACAAATTATTGAGTCTATCAATACACAAGATACATCTGAGATTCTAAATATTCTTAAAGTTAACTACAGCAAAGGGCTTCAGCCTTTGGACATCCTAAATTCTATTACCGAGTTGTTTAGGAATATTTTTTACTTCAAATATTTGCCAGATGATGATACTTTTTTAGCTATTAGCGAAAGTGAAAACACATTAGTAAAACATTCAAATGAATTTATAACTGCTAAGCAGCTATCTAGAGTCTTAGATTTATTAGATGAACTTAACCAAACAATTGTCAATGCACCTTCTCAAGAACTAAAGTTGGAATTATTCCTTATTAAATTAATTAAACCCCAACTCGCATCTGATATAAAATCAATTTCAAGGCGAGTCGACCTTTTAGAGGGTAAACAGAACATTCAAGAAGATGTTGTTAAAGAAACCCCTTCTTCAAAACAAATGCCAAAACCAAAACAAAATACTGAAAAAAAAACTAAAAGCACAATTAAAGCCCCAAAAAAAGATTTAGAAAATTTTGATGTATATTGGCCAAAAATACTTCAAGAAGGAAAGAACACACTTACACCTAGAAAATATTCCTATATTACTTTGGTAAGCCCTCAGATAGAAGACAAGGAAAACCTGACTCTTTATGTTGATGATGAGAATGATTATTTAATTACTGAGTTAAAAAAATCGCAAGATATTTTGGAATTTATTGAATCAGAAATAGCAAAAATAATGGGACTAAAAGTTTCTATACAGGTAAAGGCAGCAAAAGGATTATCGGAAAACTCTAGTACAGAAAACAATGTTCAAGAAAACATCAGTGAAGTTTTTAATATCGAAAATATTGACTAATTTTCTTTAAGATTTAATTCACTTAAAGCGACTGTTATTCTTCGAGATCCTTGATTTTGAGCACTTTTACACAACTCTATAAAACTTCTTAACTCTCCAGTTCTGAATTTTTTTAGTTCGTCTCCAGACTCAACTTTTGTGTTTCTTTCTCTTTCAAGTAATTTTATCTCTATTTCTTTAGCTCTTGCTAGATATGTACTGCTAACTTCAAAAAGTGTATCAACCCCATCTGCAATCGGGGGGTTAATGTGCCCCATTAACACATTTATATAATCGTTTATTTCCTCATGCAATTCTTGTGCACTGGACAGACCTTTTTTTAATGGAAATTTTTGCATTAGTTTCTTTTCGTAATATTTATATATTCAAATTTTAGCAATACAAGAAAAGTAAAAGATAAACCTACAATACTTATAAAGCTTGTTGAAAGTTGTATGAATGTACTTTCAAAAACTAACAATTCAGAAAGAAAGAATGATAGTACCAAAATTGCACATGATTTAACGTTATCTTTAACTAGAGATAGGTTAAGTACTTTTATATTTTTAACTTTTAAATTAATCAGTAAATATATTGAATAAACAAATAAAGACAATGTTATTAGTAGAGCATAAGTCTGTGCATTTTTATTGTTTATAACAAGCAAAAGAACCGCAGTTAATATAGAAATAACAGTACCGCTTATTACAGGAAACCAGAATAATTTTTGAACATAATATGATCTTGTAAGAACTTGATTCATAGACCAAGGCAATATAGCAAAAACAACAATTGAAAATATACTGGCCACAGTTAATGTGTTTGTTGAATTGAAAGCTCCACGTTCGTAAATTATAGAAATTATAGATTCAGCATTAGCAAGACAGAAAACCATAACGGCACCATTGAATAAAAACAGATAAGAAAGTTGTTTTCTAACTAGAAGTACTAATTCTTCTATTTTGTCTGCTTTGAACAATCTTGCAAGCAATGGATAACTTGCAACACCAATAGCTTGAGCAATTATACCAACTGGAAGTATGGCAATCCTGCGTGCGTATCGAAAAGTTGCAACACTACCAACAGTAAGCATTGACCCAAAAATTCTGAAAAGTTGTTCATCAATTACAGCAATTGATTGTCCAATTACAAGGGGTAAAGAGATAAATAGATACTCTTTCAAATATCTCAGTCGAGGAGGTACAAAACTGTATTTTAGACCCGACCTCGATGCACCAATAACCTGAATTATTAAATGGCCAATCACTGAACCGACTAAAGTACCTATTGCGAAACCTTTAACTGTACTTTCTGGAGAACTAGAATTAATCCAACCAAAAAATATAATTGTACTGTTGTAAACCAATGGGGCAAGTGATGCAAATAAGAAGTTTTCCTTTAAATACTGATAAGACATAAGGATTGCCCCTATAAAAAAGAATATTTGACTAAATACAATTGGGGTAAATATCTCAATAAAGAATGCAGGTGACTCAACATTTAGAACCTCTGACAATTGGTATCTAAACAAGAAAACTATGGCTGAAAATAAAATAAAAACCAAAGACAACCCATATAAAAGTGACAAGAAATAGTTATTTAATTTTTCTTCTGACTTACTACTCATTAAGGGAATCAGAGTTATGGCAAGGTAACCTCCAGCTGAAAGATAAAACAAGAAATCTGGAATTATAAATGCTAAATCAAGTGTGTCTGTCGCACCTGAAACTCCAGTCCATTTAGCTAGAAGAATCTCTCTAAAAAATCCTAAAAGTCTACTAGCAGCATACGAAGCTGTAACTATAGATATAGAACCCATCAATTTTTTATAGTTTTGCATAAGCTTCTTCCATTCTAGATAATAAATTTAAGGGAACTTTTATTGGATTATTTTCATAACCTATTCCAAGCAAATTATTTGGCTTATTTTCACCATGAAAATCACTCCCACCAGAAATTAATAGATCTAAACTTTCACAAATTTCAATAAGTTGAGCCTTTACAGAATTGTTATAACCTGGGTAGTAAACTTCTAGACCACTCAGTCCCATCATTTTTATTTGTTTTAGATAGGTCAAAAATTCTGAAGTAACCCAATTTTGATTTTTTTTGTATGATTCACTACTCATAAGAGTATGAGGGTGTGCTAAAAAAATTAGTGACTTTGATTCTTTTGATAATTGAATTATTTCTTCAATATCAAGTTGATGAGTATCTATATTGGGGATGACCCCATTTCTTAAGAATTTTGTAAAGGCTTCACTTACATTTCTTACATACTGTTTTTCAACCATTATCTGTGCAATGTGTGGTCTACCAGGCACCTTAGTTTTTACGAGATCTAGCTCAGATTTTTCAATACTTATGCCTGATTTCTTCAAGCTTTCAAGAATTATATAATTTCTCTCTTTTTTCTTATTTCTAATCTCTTCGAGTCTTACGTTTAAACTTGTGTTTCTGTCTAAAAAATAGACTAAGAGATGAATACCAGCAAATGGATTTTTTGACTTTAATTCCTTCCAATCTGCACCAACTTCAATTCCTTTAACTATTTTTATGTCATTATCGGAAGGCACCTCAGTTAAATATTCATGATCTGTTATTGATATTGCTTCTAACTGTAATTCCTTAGAAAGATTCACAATTTCCTCTACTGAGAAGGTTCCATCAGAATTAACTGAGTGAATGTGCAAATCTATACTCATAAAAACTAGAGTACTAGGGTCTTTAATTCTTTAATAAATTAATTAGAATGTTTCCAATGAAATTAATCGTACAAAAATTTGGTGGAACTAGCGTAGCTGACACAAGCTCGTTAAAAATAGTTGCGGAGAGAATAATTGACCGTAAGAAAGAAGGGTATGAAGTTGTAGTTGTGCCTTCAGCAATGGGATCAAGCACAGATGAATTAATTGATTTAGCCAATGAGCTTTCCGAACAACCGACTCCACGTGAGATGGATATGTTGTTATCTGCTGGCGAGAGAATAACCATGTCACTACTTTCAATGCATTTAAATAGTTTGGGTCATAGTTCATTTTCTCTTACAGGTTCTCAAGCTGGAATAATTACTACATCTAGGCACGGCAAAGCAGAAATTGAAGAAATCTCAGGTGAAAGAGTTAGAGAGGGCATTGAACGAGGAGACATTGTTATTGTTGCAGGATTCCAAGGCTTTAATCGTGACACGAAAGAAATAACAACCTTAGGCAGAGGAGGATCTGATGCCACTGCGGTTGCTTTAGCAGCTGCCCTTGGTGCTGAAAAGTGTGAAATATTTACAGATGTGGAGGGGGTGTTTACTGCGGATCCTAGAATTATTAATTCAGCAAAGCTAATTGATGAAATTACTTATGACGAGATGCTTGAAATGTCTTCTTCGGGAGCAGGCGTATTAATGGCTAGGTCTGTAGAATTTGGTAGAAGGTATAATGTGCCAATAATTGTAAAATCAACTTTTACAAACAATAAAGGTACCGTAGTGAAAGAAAAAACAATGGAAGAGGCAATTGTAAGTGGGGTAACCCATAATGATAAAGAGGTTAAGTTCACACTTTTTGGTGTTCCTGATCAGCCAGGCATTGCTGGTACAGTTTTTGGGTCTCTTTCAGAGATTGGAATAAATGTTGATATGATTGTTCAAAACGTTTCTAAAGAATCAATTACTGACATTTCATTTACTGCTCCCACCGAACAACAAAAAGATGTAGAAGATGCTTTAAAAAATATTTCAAAACAACTCGATGCAAAAGGTTATGACGTAGATGAAAATATCGCTCGAATTTCTATAATCGGTGCAGGTATGAAATCAGAATCGGGAGTTGCCTCAAAAATGTTTAAAACTTTGGGAGATAATAAAATTAATATATCAATGATATCGACCTCTCCTATCAGAGTATCCTGTGTTATCAGCAGTAATGATATTGAGAAGGCTCTTAATGTCCTACATGAAGAATTCATAACAAACTAATGAAAATAGCCATTATTGGGGCAACTGGATTAGTTGGTCGTAAAATCATAAATCTATCAGAAGAGTATTTTTCGAAAGACACTTCATACACTTTCTTTGCATCACATAAATCAAAAGGCACTGAATTAGAAATAAATAAAGATAAGTTGATTGTTAAAGAGTTAGTTGATGAAAATATATCAGAATTTGATATTGCCCTTTTTTCAGCTGGTGGTGATAGATCCAGGGAATTTGCCAAGAAGTTTGTAGAACATGGAGCTTATGTCATTGATAACTCATCAGCTTTCAGACATGACAATGAAGTCCCCTTAGTAGTTTATGGAATTAATGAAGAAACTATAAATAGCAAAACAAAACTAATTGCTAATCCAAACTGTACAACTATGGGTTTAGTTATGGCTTTAAAACCTCTCCATGATAAATTTGACCTTAAATCTATTACGCCAGTCGCGTATCAAGCAGTATCAGGCTCAGGAACACAAGCGGTGGATTCTCTTAATAGAGAAATTGAAATGGGAGAGGAATTGAAAGATGATTATGCAGATGGCTTTTATTCGAGACCGATTGCGAAAAATGTTATTCCAATTGCTGGAAACTTATTAGAGAACGGATATTCTGACGAAGAAATGAAGTTTGTAAATGAATCAAGAAAGATACTTTCTATAGACGACTTAATTGTAGAGCCTTCAAACGCTAGGGTTGGAGTAAAAACAGGACACGGAACATTCTGTTCAGCAGTTTTTGAAAATGAAGTTACAAGAGAGTCTGCAATTGACGTAATCAAGAATTTTGATGGCATCGAATATTGGGATGATCCACTACCTACTCCACTTGATGCTGAAGGAAGAGATGATGTTTTGGTATCAAGAATGAGAGAGGGTATTTCATCAAAAAAAATACTCAACTTTTGGGTTGTTTCCGATAACTTACTCAAAGGTGCAGCACTTAATGCAGTTCAAATAGCAAAACATGTGTCAGAGTTATGAATGAGACAAATTATAACAACCTAGCAATTAAGAAAAGAAGAATTCTTGGCCCCCTTGGAAGGTTTTTAATGAAACTATTTAGATGGGATATTAAAGGCGAAATTCCAGATTTAAGAAAAATGATTCTTATTGGTCTACCTCACACAGCAATGCGAGATGCTTGGTATGCTCTTTTAGCAGTTTGGTCTTTAGATCTAAAAATTAATTTTTTTGGCGCTGCATGGATATTTACTCGATTACCTAGCTTGTTTACTATCTCAAAAAATTTAGACAGACTAGGTGTTCCGTGGCCATTTTGGTGGTTACAAAAATATCTTTTATTAAAACTTGGTGGAATTCCTGTATATAGAGTTAATTCAAAAGGCCTAATTTATGGAGCAGTTGAAGAGTTCAAAAAAATAGATAACTATATTTTAGTTATTGCACCTGAGGCTGGCACAGAGCCAGTGTCTGAGTTTAGAAGTGGTTTTTACTATCTAGCAAAAGGGCTAAATATACCTCTTGTGCCCATAGCTATAGATTTCAAAAATCGCTGTTTTTCAATTAGGCAATATTATTTTGTAAAAGGTACGTTTGAGGAAGAGTCCCAAAAGCTTGTTAATCAATTTAAGGGAGTACAAGGAGCAACTCGAGTGTTTAAAATGTTAGAAAAAACGGAATAAACAAACTCAATATATAATTTCCAACGGGAATTTGTTTGATTCCAAGTAAATTAATCCCAACTCCTACCAGCAATACACCACCAATCCCAGCTATAGAATCAGACATAGTCTGATCGATTGATCCACCAATAGCTAAAGCGCATAAAGTAAAGAAGCCTTGGTATATCAAGATGGAAATCCCTGAATAACCTGCTCCTTTACCACCACTCGAAGTTAAAAACAAAACTAAGAAACAATCAAGTGCGGTTTTGATTAACAAAAGCTCAATGTTTCCCTCAACTACATCTAAGAATGGACCCACAATTGCCAGTGGACCAGTAACCACTATTAATGAAGCAGCTAAGTAACTTTCAACAAACTTATTTTTTTCTCCTGCTCCTTTTTCAAATTTTTTATGAAGATATTCTCCAAAGCTCTTAATTCTTTCTTCAATTTTTAAATAAGTACCAATAATTGCGCCAATTAAAACAGCAAAAAGTGTAACTAAAAATTCTGGACTTTTTAGCGATTCTCTAATTCCCAAAGTTAATACCAACAAACCAAGAGGCAGTAAATTATTTTCAAAGTTTTTAATTTCCTTTTTAATAAAAAATCTACTTAATAGGCCTACACCAATTACTGCAAAAGAATTTATTAGGGTACCAATACCTGGAATCATTTATTTTTAAAATCGTTATGACTACGGCTTGGAGTAGGTCCCTCTTGTCCCTGATATTTGCTTCCGTATACTCCTGAACCATATTCGGATTCAGAAGGAGAATTTAAGTAATAGAAAGATATCTGACCTATTTTCATTTCAGGGTAAATTTTGATTGGTAAATTTGCTACATTTGAAAGCTCAAGTGTTAGATAGCCTGAAAAACCAGGGTCTACGAATCCTGCAGTCGAGTGAATTAATAGCCCAATTCTACCTAGAGAACTTTTTCCTTCTAGCCTTGCAACTACTTTATTTGATAAAGTCACTTTTTCATATGTAGTTCCAAGAACAAATTCCCCTGGATGGAGAACAAACGGTTCATCAATTGTTGCAGTAACCAGAGTAGTTAAATCTTCTTGCTCTGCTTTTGGATCTATATGAGAATATTTATGGTTTTCAAATACTCTAAATTCATTTCCAACTCTTAGATCTATACTTGAAGGCTGAATGTAAGCTTCGTCTAAAGGAGAAATCTCTATCTCGTTATTCTCAAGTGATTTTTTTATGTCTTTGTCTGATAACATTTAAACCTTTAGTTCTTTGAATATCATAACCTATTTTTAGTATTTTTATCTGTTTATTAAAGAAGCAATGGACCAGATAGTAATTACAAGACCAACAATTGTTAAAAAAATTGTTCGTGTAAAAAAAATTTCAGTACCCTCTTTGTTTGACTTGACTAACGCCGCAACATTTCCAGCTACCATCGCTGCTCCAACACCAAGAAGAAGAAGAATTATTGTTAAATCTAGTGCAAATGGATCATTCATAACTTATATTATGATAATGAATATGATCGAATCTAGTGAAGTGGTAAAAATATTTTTAGATTATGAAATTTCTAATATTAAAGATGAAAAAAAATACACCATTTCACCCTTAGATGGTATAACAAATAATACAGTTGTTGTAAGCGTTGATAATAAAAAGTTTGTTTTAAGAATTCCCGGAAAAAATCCAGACGTTATAAATAGAAAATCTGAAAAACTTAATTCTATTAGAGCTTATGAGGCTGGATTAACGCTTCCGTTTATACTTTTTGATGAAATTACTGGAATTAAAATTTCAGAATATTTCGACATATATACATATAAGCAACAAGATTTTAACAATAAAGAAATGCGGATGAATGCATTTTATATATTAAATGAATTGCACAATTCAGATTTGGTACTTGAAGAAAATTTTTCACCTCTTAAAGTTTTTCATAATATTGCAGACGCTTCTCACCCAGTAGAAAAAGACGCTATTGAAGTTGCTTCAAATGTTATTAAAAAGATAAATGAAATTGGAATTAACAATGTACCGTGTCACCAAGATCTTTATCACGCAAATTTCGTAATCTATGAAAATAAAACAATTCTTATTGATTGGGAATACTCATCTATGGGAGATAGCTACTTTGATTATGCAGACTTATTTTGGCAAAATGAATTTGATGATAACGACGAATTTAAAAAAAGTTCATTAATAGAAATAGGGATAGAGTCTGACGAAGATATTGAAAAATTTGAGTACTTTGAAATGCTCTCTATGATTACCTGGGGCCTATGGGCGCTAAGAAGGTCTCCAAATGATAATGATGGCTTAATGGCAATAAATAATGCAATAAAATTAAGCAAAATTAAAAAACTTTGAAAAGATTTTCAGTTAATGATGAGAATCAGTTAGAATTTCGCAGTTAGGAAAAAAGGAAAAAAATTTAATTTATGGGATCTTTGATTAAAAAAAGACGTAAGAAAATGTCAAAACATAAATATCGTAAACGTCGTAAATCAAATAGACATAAGAAGAAAAGCGTCTAGTTAGAGTTCTCTCTCTTCATTCAAAAAGTCTTCAATCTGTTGGACTAAATTGTCTTCAGAGAAGTTGTCTTCAATACTAACTTCGGCTTCCTCAAGTTTAGAAACGTAGTCAGCTAGGTCTTGGGAGTTCTCCATTGCTTTACTTATTTTTAGTTCAAACTGCTGGCCTTCACTTTGTATGCCAGAGTCATCAATATCAATTTTTAATATCTCAGAAGTTTTGTTTAAAAGTGCACTCATCCCTTTAGGATATCCGCCACTACTTAGGTAATGCGGAACAGCAGCCCAAAGACCAGAAGTCTCAATTCCATTATCTCTTAATGACTGACCAACAACACTTGTTATGCCTGTTGGTCCTGAATAATTAGGGTTGAGTACATTAAAGCGAGAGTGAAACGTTGGATCTCCACTTACACCGAAAATTGGAACAGGAAGTGTATGTGCTACTTGTCCAAAAAAAGCTCCTAAGGTAACAGCTTTTTTAACTCCGAGATCCAAAAGAGTTTCTGTAATATTTCTTGAATATTCTTTCCATCTCATTGATGGCTCTTCTCCAAAAACCAAAATCAAATCACTTTTGAGTTTGTAGTCTTCGATGGAATAGAACGAAGTTTGGGGCCAATGAAAGTTCCTTTCACCAAAGTCTTTAACCTCAACAATCGGCCTTCTCATTTGATAGTTGTAATAAGAATCAGAATTTAGCTCTGCAAAAGGATCTACTTCATATGTGCAACTTAGATTCTCAACGCAGCCAGTTGCTGTATTTCCTGCATCACTCCATCCTTCAAAGGCAAGTATTGCTACAGGTTCTGATAAAAGTGGCTTTCTATACCAAACAACGTCTTCCATAATGAAAGATTAATGTTTTAATAAATTTATCTAATATAAATTTTTATAGTTTTCTTGATGAATTTAACACAACTGAAATGCTTGATAATGCCATCGCCAAAGCTGCTAAGTTTGGTGTAATTGCCCCAGACACAGCTAATGGAATCATCGAGGTGTTGTAAACAAAAGCAAGGAATAGATTTTGATAGATTCTTCTTTTAGATTTTTTTGATAATTTAAAAATATCAGATATCGTGTCTAAACCTCCCTTGTGAATTAAAATATCCCCAGCTACTTGGGCTATTTGACTACTACTAGAGGTAGTTATACCAATATCTGCTTGTTTTATTGAAGGGGAATCATTTACTCCATCTCCAACATATATAATTTTTTCTTCTAGTTGTTTATTTTTAATGAAGTCTAATTTTGCTTCTGGGGTTTTATTTGAATGATATTGTTTTACCCCAATACTTTTAGCAAACTTTTCAACATTAACTTCTTTATCTCCAGATAGAATAATTATTTCTTTTTCATCTTTTAGTACATCTAAGAAATTTGACGATACGGATACTTCTTCTTCCAAGTAGATGTAAATTTTTTCTTCGTCAATTTTAACAATGATTGAAGACTCGTTGGAATCTTTATTTTTTTCAATAATAATTTTTTTGTGATCGACTATTCCCTGTATGCCTAAGCCAGGAACTTCCTTAATATTATTAGCTTTAAGCAATTTCAAATCTCGTAATTCTGCTTCATAAACAATACTTCTTGCAATCGGATGCTGAGAGTAGTTTTCAAGACTTGCAATAATTTGCAAAATGGTATCTTCTTTTAGAGAAGAGTCGTTGTTTTCGATTTTTGATATTTTAAAAATACCAGAAGAAAGAGTGCCTGTTTTATCAAAAATAAGAGTATTTATATCACCAAATTTTTGTAAAATATCGAAATTTTTAAATAAGTATCCATCTTTTTTACTGAGAGTTGCAGTTTTAAACAACACTATTGGAGTTGCTAAGCCTAATGCACAAGGACATGCAATTACAAGAACTGCTATTGAATTTTTTAAGGCATCTAACAACGCAAAATCACTTATTAAGAATCTAAATAGAAAAGTCATAACACTAATTATTAGAACAATTGGAACAAAATATTGAGTAACTTTGTCCAATGATTTTTGAATTTCTGGTTTAGTTGCTTGAGCCGTTCTAATTAATTCTTCAATTATGTTGTAAGTAGATTTCTGGTATGACTCTTGGACAGAGACTTTTATTGCACCATCTAGATTTATACTTCCACCTACAACCATATCTTTAGATTTTTTGACTAGAGGAATTGATTCTCCAGTTAATAAACTTTCGTCAACAGTTGTTGAGCCCTCTAAAACAACACCATCAACAGGAATAATTTCTCCAGGACTTACTTTAAATGAATCACCAACCACAACCTCTTTAATGGGCACTTCTAGATGTTGTCCACTTCTTTCAACAATTAAAGTTTTAGGCATTTGACTTTTTATTGATTCAGATTCATTTACGGATTCTTCTATGACCTTATCTTCTATTGCTTTACCAATTAAGATAAACGAAACTATGAAAGCACCAGTATCAAGAAACATTTTATTATTTGTGATTGATAAATCTGAACCAAGTACAGTGCTTGGTAATAATGAAATAATAAGCGCGCTTAAGCTACCAATTGAAATTAGTGTATCCATATTAAAATCAAGATACTTAATTTTTTTAAAAGCAGAAATATGAAAATTTCTACCGAGTATCAAAATAACAAATGATCCTATTGCATAAGATAAGACATCCAGTCCAGCCTCAAATATAAATCTAAGAATATAAGTTAGTACTAACGATAAGAAAGGTACAACAAATTTAAACTTAACTTTTTTGTTTGATCCAAGACTGTCTGCTTCTTTTGCTTTGTAACCAATAGTATTTACTTTCTTAATTAAATTATCAACATCAAACCTTTCATTGTTTTTAATATCAACAATTGCAGATTTTAGAGGGAAGCTTACAGATACGTCCAGCACATCTTCTTCTTTTGAGATTACTCGCTCTATTCGGGCTGCACATGCAGCACATGTCATACCCTCAATGTCTAAATTTAGTGTGTTATTCTGACTGGACAACTGTGTAGCCTTGTTCATCTAACAGTTGAGATACATTTATCATGTCAAAATCAGAAGACGAGAATACCTCAACTGATTTCTTTTCAATATCAACTGAAACACTTTCTATAGATTCAACATTACTTAATGTAGATTCAATCGTATCTTTGCAATGACCACAACTGATTTCAGGAACTGTAAATACAACATTCATAATGATTTATATTAATACTTGGTGGGCTATAAATAAGCCCCTAATTTCTTAGGGGCTTACAAGAAATCTCTAGGGGGAGATTCCGTTAGGGGGGTATCTAAAACTTAAGCAGTTTCTTGAAGAATCCTGCCTCTTACTCTAGGGTATTTCACCGGAGCATGATTGAAGCAGTGGTCTCTTTTGTTGTAAATACTTAATTGAGTACTGCAAGATTCGTCTTTACATACTCTGCCCTGATCAAAACTTTTTGATGGCCTAATTCCACCTTTTATTTGACTTGCTTTTAATCCGTCTGTCATTTTATTCCTTTATGTACTTTGTGAATATATTCACAAGCTTAGCATAAAGTATTTTAGAATACAACTTTAATTAAGCAAGTTCTTTTGAAATAAAAAAGCTTCATCATTCCATTTTCTACCTAGGAAGTTTTGAACCATATTTTCTGCAGGTATAGTACCTCCGGGCTTGAGAATCTTGTTTTTGTAATCAATACCTACTGAATTTGAAAGTACTCCTTCTTTTTCAAATCTGCTGAACAAGTCATCTCCAATAATTTCTGCCCATAAGTACCCATAGTATGCAGCATCATACCCACCAAGTAAATGACCAAATGCTCCCAAATGATTAGTATCTTTGGGGTATGTGATATTCGTCACTAGCTGAGAAGTTTGTTCTATTTGTAAAAGATCATCATTGAAATTTTTACCATGCATATGTTGATCAGCAAGCCCAAAAGATACTTGCCTCAATGCCAACAAGCTAATTCCAATGTTTTTTGATTCGTTTAACTTTTCACACAACTGTTCATTTAATGGTTCTGATGATTCAATATGTTTTGAAATCCTTTTTAAGCACTCTACTTTCCAAACCCAGTGTTCCATAATTTGACTTGGAGCTTCCACAAAATCCCACTCACAATTTGCACCAACAAATCTTGTATATTTTGATTTACCAATTCCATTATGCAATACATGCCCAAATTCATGAAACAAGGTTTCAACTTCATCAAAAGTCATAAGTCCATCTCCTGTATTTGGGTTTGGAAAATTTGCGACCATTGAACACACTGGTAACTCTTGTCTTTCAGACCCACCAGAAGAGATATCAAATACTGCTGCATGAGTAAACTTTCCTTCTCTCGGATAAAGGTCTAAATAAAAGTAAGCTAACTTTTCACCATTTTTTTCCCATAAAGACCAAAGTTCAACATCTTCATGCCATGCAGTTTGATTTGATTCCGATTTAATTTCCAAATCAAAAACTTCTTCACAAACTTTGAACATTTCGTTTTTTACGTCATGTATAAAAAAATATTTTTTTAATTCACTATTTTCTATATTGCTAGTTTTGCTTCTTTTCGATGAAATAAAATATCTAATATCCCATGGTGAGATATCATTAATTTCAATATCATCTATTACAAGTTCTCTCTTTTCTTTCTCAGCAGATTTTTGCAACTTGGGGATTAAATCCCTGTACATAGAATTAACATTTTTTGGATTTTTTGCCATTCTGTTTTGCAATCTATATTCAGCCCAGGTTTCAAATCCAAATAATTTAGATTTTTCATTTCTGAGTAGAACAGCCTCTTTAAGGATTGGAATATTATCTTTTACGGCCCGATTATTAAAAGCTTTCCAAACTTTTTCTCTAGTGCTCCTAACATTGCAATTCTCAGATACAGCATTTACATTTGGATATGCCATTGTAATGATAAATTTTCCTTTATCTTTTTTTAAGTTGTTAAGTTCATTTTTGCTTAAACCGTTTAACTCAGCTTCTGAAAATTTAAGCTCGGTTTTGTCTTTTGCTATATTTTCTGAATAGGAAATACCAAGTTCTATAAGCTTCTTATCAATATCTATTAATCTATTCCTGCTTTCATCAGATAAACCATGACCCGCATTCTTAAAATCTATACCTAAATCTTTATGAAACTCAATACTTTCTTTATCTGCATTTGAAATATCAATTTCCTTATATTTTTTATAAAGATCATCATCATTAAATATTTCAAGTGCAAAATTTTGTATTTTAGAATCTGCTTCATTTCCAAAATCTCTAATCTTCTCATGAGGGTGTACATCCCCAAGAAAAGCAATTCTTCCTGAAACGTCATAAACTGTACTTTCTAATTTATTGAAATCACTTAAATTGACATTTGTTGATAACTTTATGTTTTCAACTAATTCTTTACATTCTTCTAAAGTTTTATCCAAATCATCATTTAAGCTCTCTAAGTTTGCCTCAGAATAGTTAAACATAAACCTCCTTAATCTAAGTTATGATACTATTAAATTATGGAAATAAAATTAGAGTTTTGTGTAGTCTGAAACTACACCCCTCGTGCAGTTAGTACGATAGAAGACATCTTAGAAATTTACGGAAACAAAGTAACCTCGATTAATTTAATTCCAAGTGGTGGAGGAGTATTTGAGCTCCACCTAAATGATAATTTATTATTTTCAAAAAAAGAACTAGGTAGACATACTGAGGATGGTGAGATTCTTAAGCTCATAGAAGAAGCGCTTGATTGAGTCTACCTTTTGACCTAACCCTTTTTGAATTAATCTTTATTGCTTTATTAATCTTTATAGGATCATCAGTTCAAGGAATACTAGGATTTGGATTTGCTGTTATAGCATCACCTATAGTTGTACAGATTGAAGCTCTATTAGTTCCTCAACTCTTATCTTTATTAGGCTTACCGTTAGCAATTCGAGTATTTATAAGAGAAAGAAACAAGGTTGACTTAAGTTCAGTTAAACCTTTAGTTGCAGGCAGGTTTGTTGGGGGACCAATTGGTTTGTTGTTTTTATCAATATTAAATGAAAAATACCTTTCTATTTCTGTAGGTCTAATTGTTTTTTTAGCTGGACTAGCTTCTTTTTTTGGATGGGTTATTAAAAGAAACAAAACTAATTCTTTTATAGCAGGTACATTTTCTGGAATTTTTGGAATGATTGCCGCAATAGGAGGCCCTCCGGTTGCTCTTTTGTATCGAGATACTGATCCAGACGAATTTAGACCATCATTAAATAGTGTATTTATAATTGGAATAATAATCACTTTGTCTTTGCTTGCATTTACTGGAAGGATTTATATTGATCACATTTATTTATTTTTGATCAATATTCCATTTGTTTTTTTAGGAATTAGATTATCAAGCTTAATTTTTTCTAAAGTTTCTCAGAGTTTTCTGTCTGCGTCCGTGACTTATTTTTCTATTTTTTCTGGTTTATATGTGATATTAAGAAATATAAATTAGTTTATTTCATGAGGTCTAATTATTAACATAAAAAGATATGTTAATACGAGCATCCTTAGGAGGGATACTATACTTTTTAAGTTTTCCTCCTTTTGACTTCTGGTTCTTAATTTTTCCAGCATTGTATTTTTTTTACTATTCATTGTTATCAGATGAAAAATCTTTTTTAACAGGGTTTGTATTTGGGAGTGTCACCTATGGTGTGATTTTATTAGGAATTCAATCAATAGGACTTGAAGCATGGATTCCTCTAACAATTTTAATGGGATTGATGTATGGAATATTCGCAAAACTGTTTTCTTATCTAAATATAAAATCTGATAACAATTTCTATGTATTGTTGTCAGTTATAGCGATATTTGATTTGATTAGAGCATATTTTCCATTTGGCGGTTTTCCTTGGGGATTTCCCTCAACGGTTTTATTAACTGGCCCTATAGATAGTTGGTTCATGCTAGATGCTCGTCTATCTTTTGAAGGCTTTGGACCAACGGGATCATCTCTTTTACTACAATCCTTTTCTTTAATAATCGCACTTGGTGTCTTTTCAAAAAACAAACAAAAAAATTATTTTAAAAACTATATGATATTTTCTTTAATAGTTATTTCAATATATGTTTTCAGTCTTGTAATTATTAATATTGATTACGATGATGCTCAATCAGGAGCATCAGAACTAAACATCGCAATCATTCAAGGAAACAGCCCGTGTCCTGGTGCAAAAAATAGATGTAGCAATGAAAGACAAAAAATATATGAAAGCCATTTAACTCAAACACAATCTCTTGATGGAAATTTTGATCTTGTAGTTTGGCCTGAGAGCTCAACAGGATTTAACAATGATCCTGGAATACATATTAGAGTTCAAAACGATATTGCTACCGAAGCTTTGAGACTAGATTCATATTTTTTAATAGGAGGAGACAGACCTATACAAAATCAATATTTTGAAAATTATGGAGTCTTTATAAATAAAAATGGTGAGATTATAGATCAATATTTAAAACGGCACCCTGTGCCTTTTGGAGAGTATATTCCGTTTAGAAAATATTTAGACTGGATTCCTTCGTTAGCACTTGTTCCACGTGACATGATTAGGGGTGATGGTCAAAAAATATTTATGGTAAATAATACGAAAATTTCAACTGTTATCTCATTTGAAGGATCGTTCCAAAGATATATCAGGAACAGTGTCAAAGATGGTGCAGAATTAGTTGTAATACTTACTAACCAAGCAAGTTATGGAGAAAGCGGTATGTCAGATCAATTTATATTAATGTCTAGAGCAAACGCAATTTCAAACGGAAGACCGATTGTTCATGCGGCTATAACTGGTAAATCAGCATTTATAGATCATAACGGAAAAGTAGTTGCTAAAACTGAATTATTTGAAACAGGAGTACTTACTGAAAAACTTGAGGCAAAACAGAAAGAAACTCCTTACAGCAGATATGGAAATTATTTAAATTATATTTTTATGATACTTGGACTTATTGTTTTTAGAAAAAAATTATTCGTCTAACTGATTAAAAGGCAAGTTTTTAACAGCTACTGCTTCAAGCAGTCCATTCTGAAAAACTCTTAGGCCAAATTTTGGAAGAATAGCAAATAAGTGATCAAAGATATCAGACTGAATTTTTTCATATGCCTCCCATTCAGTAATATTTGTGAATGTATAGATTTCTAATGGCACACCCTCTGGAGATGAAGGGAGTTGTCGAACAAGCAATGTCATAGTTTCGGTATTTAAGTTTGAATTTTGTTTCAAATAGCTTTCAATATAAGCTCTGTAAGTACCTATATTTGTCAATTTTCTAGTTTCAATATTGTTATTTGGATTTTCAATAGAAGCATTAAATTCAGATAATTCATCATTTTTAAAAGATATATAATCCTTTAAAGGTGCTAGTTTCTCTAATTCTGAAATTTCTTTGGGTGTTAAAAATTTGATACTTGAAATATCTATAAGTAAAGATCTTTTGATTCTTCTTCCACCATACTCAGACATTGCCCTCCAATTCTTAACAGAAGTATTTACAATTTTTGATGTTGGAATTGTTGTTATTGTTTTATCCCAGTTTTGAACTTTTACCGTATGAAGTGCAATGTCTACCACATCACCGTCTGCTCCAAATTCTGGAACTTCAATCCAGTCTCCGATTTTGATTATGTCATTTTGACCTATTTGAACTGAAGCCACAAATGACAAAATTGTATCTTGAAAAACCAAAAGCAAAACAGCTGTAAGAGCACCAAGTCCACTTATGTAATAAGCTACAGACTGTCCAGTTACGATTGCAAAAATAATAATCACCACAAAAGCAGAGATAATTATTTTTAGAATTTGAATATAACCTTTTATTGGTCTATCTTTTAAAACATCAATTTTTTCAGAAATTTTATTAAAAACACTTAGGACTTCTAAAATTGTCAATCCGACTAACAGTGCAAATGCAGCATCTATTAGTCTCGAAACAATAACATTCTTAAACAGGTCAATACTGAACTCTGGCGTTGCGGTCAATATATTGAAGAAGATAAAAACTATTACATAGGAGAGCCTATTTAAAAATTTTTTATCTAGAAATAAATCATCAATAAACGTTGATGTCCTGTTTGCTAATTTTTTTACAGCTGGAAAAAAAATAGATCTTAAAATTCCATAAGTAACAATCAATATCCCTAATAGAATTAAGGCGGTTGTTGCTTCTGAATTTAGTAAATTATCCATGTTTTAATAATAACCTCAAAATCCTTTTTGTTGACTTGTCCATGGTTCAGGTGTGTTGTTGATAAATTCGTCCACACTTGGCCCATTTAATTTCTGTAGTCTTTTTTGACCAACAATATATGTAACAACTAACAAAATGAGAGTACTTTGATTAGAAGTTGCAAGTTTTATTACTATTAGAATTTCTGGGTTGTTGTAAAAGTAAATCTGTAGTCCTGCCTTTACTAACAGATAAAATGTCCAAATAATAGCTACCAAAGTGTATGCTGGCTTTACTTTTTTATGCAAGTACCATTGTTTTGGCCAATTTCTAAAAGCTTTTGAACTATATATAGTAAAAGGCCTACCTACTATGATTGACACAATTCCCACAAAAGCTATTGTGCCATCTCTAATAATTCCTGGGAGAAAAAATCCAGATGCACTTCCTTGTATTCTGGCAATAAACAAAGCAATTAAAGAACCGATGAAACCATAAAATACATATTTTAAATTTTGTTTTTTGAATACTCTGTAAAAAACTATTGCAGATAATAATGCTGCTGTACTGTATATCGCTTGATTCAATTCTAAAAAATTAGCACTTACAACAAAAAATATCGGGGCGATTACTGAATCTGTAATTGATTCATTGTTAGGATTGAGATTTTTAATTTCATCTTTAATCTCTATGAATTTGTTTTTAAAATTTTCCAAATTAAGTTAATTTATCCTCAAAAAATTCTTCATTGATGTTTTTACTTTTATGAGTGTCAAAATTAGGAAATTCAACATTGAAATGTTTTTCGAGTTTGGTCTTAAATGCATCTGGACTTGAGTTTTTAAATGATTCTTCCTGAATTACCTTGTAAGCTTCTTCTCTATTAACGCCAGCATTTACAAGATGAGATAATATTTGTTGGCTCATTGTTTTACTCTTAGCATTATTTAAATTGATTTTAATTTGTTCATAATTGATGACGAGGTCACTAATAATTGACGTTAGTTCTGAAGTCATGAAGCAAATTAAATTAAAACAATCTGGTAGTGCAATTCTTTCCACTGAAGAATTAGATATATCTCTTTCATTCCAAAGCACCATATTCTCTAAACCACTTAATGTATATCCCCTGACAATTCTTGCAAGGCCAGTAATTCTCTCACTGCCTATAGGATTTTTTTTATGAGGCATTGCAGAAGAGCCTTTTTGTCCATCTTTAAATGGTTCATACATTTCAGAAATTTCTGATCTTTGATAACTTCTTAAATTAGTTGAAATTCTCTCGTAGGTTGAAGCCATAATAGAGAGAGAAGTAAATACCTCAGCATATCTATCTCTGCTAACTATTTGACTTGCAAATATTTCAGGTTTGAGTCCAAGTTTTTCAAGTGTTATTTCTTCCATTTCTTCTGTAACAACTGTGTGGTTACCAACAGGGCCACTTAGTTTTCCATAAGAAATAGAGACTTTTGCTCTTTCAAGTCTATCAAGAGACCTTTTAATTTCTAGATACCAGTTTCCAAAAATATTACCAAGAAAGGTTTCTTCAGCGTATACCCCATGAGTCCTGCCAATAATTTTGGTATCCTTATTTTTTATTGCTTTTAATTTGAGTTCTTTAAGCAAATCAAGAATCAACTCTTGAGCTATTTCTATGGATTTTATTATGAGTAAACTATTAGCACTATCTACAATATCTGAACTAGTAAGACCATAGTGAACCCAATTTGAGCCCTCACCAACTTTTTTTTGAAGTATATCTACAAATGAGGCTAAATCATGATTTGTAACCTTCTCTTGTTTATATACTTCTTCTCTTGAAATTTCAGCCTTTCGAATTTTTTTTGCAATACCAGCTTCTGCTATTTTTAGTTCTTCAAGAGTTTCAACATATTTCTCCTGTATGAGTTTCCATGTATCAAATCTATTTTGATCATTCCAAATTGCATTAATTTTATTATTTATGTATCTATCAATCATTTAAATTATTATATTTTCTGTTCTCTCTGGTCCAACAGAGATAAACGTAATGGGTACATCTATAAAGGTTTGAATTGCTTTTATATAACTTTTTGCATTATCTGGTAAATCTTCAAAAGACTTAACTGTTGAAATGTCATCCATCCAACCATCAAAGATTTCATACACCGGCTCAGCTGAATTCAAGATATTTTGATCATATGGATAGTCTGTTATGACTTCGCCGTTATTTTTGTAACCTACACATAGCTTTAATTCTTCAAGGCCTGAAAGCACATCAAGTTTAGTGATAAACAGTTCCGTTAAAGAGTTAACTCTTGCTGAGTATTTTAGAGAGATTAAATCAAGCCATCCACATCTTCTCCTTCTTCCGGTAACTACACCAAACTCTGCTCCCTTTTCTATTAAATAGTCACCAATTTGGTTTTTTTGTTCTGTAATAAAAGGACCACTACCAACACGAGAAATATATGCTTTTGTTACACCAACGATTTTATCTAGATTTTTAGGGCCTATGCCTGAACCAATAGCCGCATTGCCAGAAGAAGTATTTGAGCTTGTTACAAATGGATACGTTCCATGGTCAATATCTAATAAAGTTCCTTGAGCTCCCTCAAATAAAATTGTTTTTTTATTTTTTATTGCATTTGCGATTAATAAAGATGTGTCTGCCACATGGCTAGTTACAATATCCTTGTAGGCACTAAACTCGTCAATAATTTCATCAGCTATCACTGGAGGCTGGTTATAGATTTTTGTAAGAGTTAGGTTTACATCATCTACATTTTTTCTAATTTTTATTTCTAAATTCGTTTTATCTAATAAATCTTGTATTCTTATACCTTTTCTTTGAATTTTATCTGCATAACACGGTCCAATTCCCTTTTTTGTTGTTCCAATTTTGTTTTCCCCTAAGCTTTCTTCTATTAGCTCATCAAGTAATTTATGATATGGCATTATTACATGTGCATTTGGAGAAATCACTAATTTATCAGTATTAATATTTTTTTTGTTTAGCATTTTAAGTTCTTCTTTTAAGAACCCAAGATCAACAACACAACCCGAGCCGATTACTGGGGTACAATCAGGATAAAGGACTCCTGATGGCGTTAAGGATAATGCAATTTTGTCATCTCCAACCACAATTGTATGACCAGCATTGTTTCCACCTTGAAATCTGACGACAAAATCGGCTGTTGAAGCAAAAAAATCTGTGACTTTACCCTTACCTTCATCTCCCCACTGGGCTCCGAGAACTACGGTAGTGGACAATTTTTCTCCTTAGATACAACATAAAATGATAACCTAAGTTTTTACTAATAAGAACAAGTTTCTTAGCGAATTTCATTTAAATTGCAAATTTTTTGTATTTTTAAGGTTTTTTTCATTGATACAAAATCCTAACTATATTAGATTTAAATACATACGGCCTCTAAAGAGGCTGTCTACTTTTAATTAAAAGGAGATAAACATTGAATAAAAAAGCAATTGTTTTTCTTTTAGTTTTCGCAATGGTTATCGTTGCTTGTGGAGACACAACTGACGAGGCAGCTGTTGAGGCTACTGAAGAAGAACATGACCACGAAGGCGAGTCAACGCTTGAACAAGTTCAAGAAAGAGGCTTCCTTAAGTGCGGTGTTAGCACAGGTGCAACTGGATTCACTGAAGTAGGGGACGACGGTTCTTATTCAGGATTCGACGTTGACTACTGTTATGCAGTTGCTGCTGCTATCTTCGGTGATTACAGTAAAGTTGAATTTAAACAACTAACTGCAGCTGAAAGATTTACAGCACTTAGCGCTGGAGAAGTTGATGTGTTGATAAGAAACACAACTTGGACTCAAAGCCGAGACACAGAGCTTGGTAACGATTTTGGACCAACAACTTACTTTGACGGTCAGCAATTAATGGGAAGAGTTTCTGATGGACTTTCATCATCTTCAACTCTTGCTGATATTGACGGACTAAGAGTATGTACAAATGCTGGTACAACCACAGAAAAGAATATTACAGAAGGTGCTGGACTTGTAGGAGCTACGATTGAGCTCGTTACAGTTGAAGCATTCTCAGAGGCAATTGACAAGTTCATTGCTGGTGAGTGTGATATTGTTACAACTGACGGTTCAGGATTAGTTGGTAGAAGAGCAGTCAATGACGCTCTTAATGACTGGGCAATTTTCCCACAATCACCAATTTCAAAAGAACCATTAGGTCCAACATACAGATCAAATGATAGCCAATGGGCTGACATCATTAACTGGACTGTTTATGCAACAATCATTGCAGATGAGTACGGAGTTACAAGAGCTAACATCGATTCATTCGACTATGATGCTGCACCAGAAATGGGTAGATTATTTGGTAAGAATGACGGAGAGCTTCAAACAAAGATGGGTCTTAGTGCCGATGCGTATTACAACGTTGTAAAACAAATTGGTAACTACGATGAAATCTTCTCAAGAAACCTAAATCCATTAGGTCTCTACAGAGAAGGTGGAGCTAACGCTCGCTGGACAGAAGGCGGATTAGTTTACGCACCACCAGCAAGGTAATTTTTACCTATTTATAATTAGTAAAAGGGGCTTTTAGCCCCTTTTACTTTGAATAAGAAAAATATTTCTGATAGGATTTATTTATGAAAAATGCACTTAAGACACTTTCGTTTTTTAGGAATGTAGTATTTCTTAAGTGGGCTTCACAAATAGTATTTTTAGTAGGTCTTCTATATATAATCTGGAGCTATATCCAAAATGCAGTCGTAAATCTTGAACAAACTAACATTGCTTTTTCATGGGGATGGCTAGGAGAAACGCCAGGAGTTTCGATTGCAGAAGGAATGTATACTCTCCCTAATTCGGGTCGACAGATGATTCAGGTTGGGATGCTCAATATGTTAAGGGTCACAGTAACAGGTATATTTGCAGCAACATTTTTGGGTACATTTCTTGGTATTGCTCGTTTATCAAAAAACTATATAGTAGAGAAAACTTCGACAGGTTTACTAGAAGTTGTTCGTAACGTTCCACTATTAGTACAAATTTTCTTTTTCCAAGCTTTTGTATTGACTTTTCCAAGATTAGAAGTTTTTGATGTCGGAACTTACAATCTTCATGTAAGTGCAAAAGGTATTGCCTTTCCTTGGTTAAACAGACAACCTACAGCATATTTATTCTGGGTTTACTTACTAGCCATTTTTATTTTGGCTAACAAAATTTATAAGTGGAGAGTACAAATTCTTGAAAGAGAGGGTAGAGAAACCAGGCCTTTTCTTTGGTCAGTGGGTATCTTTTTTGGATTACTAGTCGCTGGCTGGTATGGAGGATATCGAGTTATGGGCGTTATAGGATTCTTAGCAGGATTTATTTCAACAGGAGTTGACCTTTTGCCTGCAATTTTTTATCAGATACTATTCTCTTCAATTGCAGTATTTATTGGTTACAGGTCTACAAAGAAGTTTATAGATAGCAAAAAATCAGAAGAAGCTCAGGGAATCTACAGTGACGATGATTACTTTAAAATAATATTAAACGTCATAGTTGTATTGTTAGTCGTTGTCTTAATGTTTTCCTCTGTAGGGTTGGGACTTTCTAATTTTCTAGTTGGTGATGAAATTGTTTTTAAAGCAGACTGGGGCGTTCCTCAATTTTTTGACGGCGTTAATAATAAACTATATTGGAACCCAGAGGCAAAAATTGTATTAGATGCACAGCTGGATGGCATGAAGAGAGCAGATATTATAGATTGGATTGCCGTCCCCGGCACAGAAGTAACCAAAGGTGATGTAATAGCGAGGGCTACAGCAAAAGACTTAAAGGGTGATTTGAATCAAGAGATATCCATTTATGCAAAATATACAGGTGTAATCGAAGAGGTTTTTGTATCTCAAGGAGATACTATAAAAATAAACGAAAAAACATACGATATTCGAGTAACAGACAGTAAACCACTAGAACTATCAAGACCAAGAATAGAACAAATTGGCACTACTAAGTTTAAAAGATACGCTGATGGATTTGGTAAGAGTCTCTCAGTAGGCTATTTCGCTATTTGGCTGGGGGTTGTTTTATATACAGCAATATTCATTTCTGAAGTTGTTAGAGCTGGAATAATGGCAGTTTCAAAAGGACAGTCTGAAGCAGGTCTTTCTCTTGGGTTAGGCCGAGGTGCACTATTAAGGTTAATAGTCTTACCACAGGCAATCAGGGTAATGCTTCCACCTATGGGTAATCAGTATCTAAACCTTGCAAAGAACACGTCTTTAGGTATAGCTGTTGCATATCCAGAAATTGTTGCTGTGGGGCAAACCCTTTATAACCAAGAAGGTCAGACCTTGCCAGTATTTTTAATCTGGATGGCGTTTTACAGTACAGTAAGCTTGACTATTTCAACAATAATTAATTACTACAATAGAAAAATGAAAATAGTGGAGAGGTAATGGTTGATTTAATTAAAAAGATCGCAAAGTCATTACAAGAGAGCTTGTTCTCATCTGTCGGATCTGCAGCTTTAACTATTGCTACATCGTATCTTGTAATTAATTTTTTCAGGGGAATGCTTGGTTTTGCATTAACGTCAGATAAAGATTGGCTGGCTGTATTAAACAATATGCAGTTATACATGGTTCAAGCATATCCAGAGGAAGACTTTATCAGAGTCTGGTTATCAGTTGGACTTACTTTTGTTCTTGCAGGATTATCTATTGGCATTTGGAGAAGTGATGATAGGGTAAAAAGTTCTAAGGTATTTAATTCCTTTTTTAAAGGCGGACTGGGTGTACTTTTCTTTACAATAATTGCTCCAACAAATTCAAGCTTTATGGGAAATGATGGATCGGTTATAACAGAAGAAGTCTTTTCTATGGAAACAAGGTTAGGAATATTAATTCCAGTTGCTATTTTCTGTGTAATATTTTTTAGTATCCGATTTATAAATATTAACTTCACTGTAAATAGCTCTGACATGGTTTTCTTTTATTTATTCATCCCTGTTGCACTTCTTTGGTTTATAAAGCTACCCACTATTCAACTGGATCAAAATAATGAAAGAATTATTCCTGACCCTGTAATGCCAATAGCTGATACCACAAAGATTCCTTGGACAGTCATCTTTGTATCATTCTTGGCTAGTTATTTTATTGGAATGTATCTTAAAAATATAAAAAGTATTAAGTCAATCATGTCTTTATCATGGTTTTTATTACCTCTTTTAATTTTTTCTTGGATTTTCAAAAAACCACAAATTGACATGTCTGTCGTGCTTGGCAGTGACCTTCCTATATTTGGAGCTTTCTTACTTTGGGGTTTTTTAGTAATTACTTTTGTTAATAACTCTATATTTAAAAAATATTACTCAACTTACTTAGGACTTACTTTCCTATTAACACTTGTTGGTGTCTTTTCTGGTTTACCGATGTTGGCTAAAACTTGCTTACTCTTGATAGCATTATTCTCGGTTGTGGTTCCAGCTGTATCAACTTCATCGCAGGGTAAAAGAAGTCTTTTAATCGTGTGGGCAGTTGCATTGGTTACTCTTACCTTTTTACTAAGAGGGGGAGCATCAGATACTGGCATAGTCGTTCCGGGTTCAAGTATTTTTGGAGGTTTTTCTTTAACATGGTTACTGGCCATATTTGGAACATATGTTTCTTTCCCACTCGGAGTCTTATTGGCACTAGGGAGAAACTCAAAACTTCCAATAATTAGAATTGTTTGTACTGGAATTATTGAATTAACTAGGTCTGTGCCATATATCACTTGGTTATTTTTTGCAAGCGTCACCTTAGCAGTATTTCTACCCGCAGGAGTTGAGTTCAACTTAATAGTTAGAGTATTGATGGTGACAGCGTTTTTTAGTGGTGCTTACTTTGCAGAAAATATTAGAGGTGGTCTACAATCCATTCCAAAAGGACAATATGAAGCAGCTGATGCAATAGGAATGAGCCCATTTCAAAAAATTTCTTTAATTATTATGCCACAGGCTTTAAGAGCAGTTATACCTACTCTTGTTAGCAGTGCTATTACAGCGTTTAAAGACTCAAGTCTTGTGACAATTATTGGATTATTTGATTTCCTCACTATTGGAAAAACTGTTGTAGGAAATCAATCAATACCTGTAAACTTTGTTGGTCATGATAGGGAGAATTTAATTTTTGTAGCAATCGTATATTGGATATTTACATTTACGCTTTCGAGAAGAAGCATGAAAGTTGAAAAGAAGTTAGGATTAGGAGAGAGGTAATAGCGTATGAGCATAATTCAAACAAAAGATGTTAAAAAATGGTTTGGAGATTTTCAAGCATTAAAAGGTATAAGCATGGACGTTGCAGAAGGAGAGGTTCTTGTAATTTGTGGTCCATCAGGTTCAGGTAAATCTACATTTATAAGATGCATTAACAGGCTTGAGCAACATCAAGAAGGTCAAATAATTGTTGACGGTATAGAGCTTACAAATGATTTGAAGAACATAGAAGCTATTAGGTCTGAAGTTGGAATGGTTTTCCAGAGCTTTAATCTCTTCCCACATTTAACAGTTATGCAGAATATTACCCTTGCCCAGATATGGGTTAGAAAAAAGAATAGGGCCGAAGCTGAAGAAAAAGCAATGGAGCTTCTCGAAAGAGTTGGAATTCCAGAACAGGCTCAAAAGTTTCCGGGACAGCTTTCTGGTGGTCAGCAACAAAGAGTAGCAATTGCAAGAGCACTAGCTATGGAACCAAAGATTATGCTTTTTGACGAACCTACTTCTGCATTAGATCCTGAAATGATCAAAGAAGTGTTAGACGTTATGAAAGAATTAGCACAATCTGGTATGACAATGATTGTGGTTACTCATGAAATGGGCTTTGCAAAAGAAGTCGCAGATAGAGTCATGTTATTTGACGAAGGACAACTTGTTGAGCAAAATACTCCTGAAGAATTCTTTAATAATCCAGAGAGTGAAAGAACTAAGCTCTTTTTAAGTCAAATTCTCTAAAGGCTATCCCAGAGATTTTTTTCAGCTAAATCAATAATTGTTGTACCCATTGCATAAGCACCGTCATATATTGCTTTGTGACCACCTAGAGTGATAGTTGCTGCTGCGTACTCTGGCTGATGATTAACAGCATTTTTGGCATCTATAGAAAGCATTGGATGAATAGATGGGAAAACTTGAGAAATGTTTCCCATATCTGTTGAACCTAAACCTGGGCTTTTAGCATCTTTTTGTAAAATCATCTCTCTATTTATATCCGCAGAATTCGCCGTGTACAATTCATACATAGTTTTGTTATTATTTATTTCCTCATACCGGTAATCAGGAGAAGTTATTTTTACTTCACACTTTGTAGACAAAGCTGCTGCATTAGCAAAATTGTAAAAATCACTTTCAATTTTGTCTAGCCCATCTTTATTCAATGATCTTAAATACCATTCAGACTTTGTGTATGAAGGAATTATATTAGGTTTAAAACCACCTTCTCGTATCACACCATGCATTCTGTCACTTTGTACCATCTGTTGTCGATAAGTCGAAGCATTAACAAACAATTGTATTTGTGCATCCAAAGCATTTATTCCTTCTTGAGGAGCTCCAGCAGCATGAGCATCTTTACCAAAAAATTCTACTGTGTATTGTTGAATGGTTGTAAAAGTTGGGTTAACTACATTTTCAGATCCTGGGTGAATCATCATTGAACATTTAGCATCTTCAAAAGCCCCATTATTTAGTAATATAATTTTACCTCCACCTCCTTCTTCAGCAGGCGTACCAAGAAGCTTCACCCTAATACCCAAATCATTTGCTATATCTTGTAATCCTAATCCAGCCCCAATTGATGCAGTTGCAATGATATTGTGTCCACATGCATGTCCAATTTCTGGTAAGGCATCATATTCGACACATAGCACTACAAGTGGTCCAGAATCTCCAAAGGTTACATCAAAAGCCGTATCAAGTTTATGTGATGGGTAATTAACTTTAACATTTTTGCTTTGAATAAAATCTACTAAATATTTTGAAGTTTCAAATTCTTCAAATCCTAATTCCGGATTATGATACATCCAATCACTCACGTCACAAAGCTCTTTGTGTAAGTCGTCCAATGTATTTTTAAACTTTTTCTTGTGTGTCATAATCTAATTTTAGTAAGATAACTTAATTCGTACATACTAGATTTGTTCTAAATTACCAATCAAGCCCCAAGTTCTCCACTAATTTTTTAATAAAGTTTACTTTTAAAATATCCAAAAGTTAGACATTTAAAATTAGAAATAAAAGATAGACTAATTAATATAAATATTTTTAGAAAAATAAAAGGAGCTGTAAATGTCAGATAATCAATTGATGAGTCTCGCTACGGATTTTTTTCAAAATTCCCTGGACACCTCACCAACATCGGCAATAATGCGCGGACATAAGAAATACTTTGATCAAATAGAGCAACTTACAGTTGACCAATTTGAAAGAGAAGAAGAAATTGTTGATAGCTTTATTAAACGTTTAAATGCTCTTGATCAAAATAAACTTACAAACAGAGAAAAAGTCACTCATGGTATGTTGGAATTTGCTCTTAGTTCAAACAAAGATTCTCTTCTTGATAGAAATTGGGAATTTGGAGCTGGGGTATCTGGGTTTACAGGATTTTTAATTGATTACAATCAGCAAATGTTTATTCCTGATTCTGAGTCAGCCGATATGATGTTGAAAAGACTTGAATTATACAAAAGACTATATACCCAAATTGCCGAAGTTCAAAAAGTTGGCCTGAATAACAATAGAGTTGCAACAGAAAGAAACTTATTACGTACTATTGATCAACTAGAGAACTATCTAGCTTCTTCTTTGGATCAAGACCCATTACTTTTGGTCAATTTCTCTCCGGAGATTTCAGACACGGAAATATCTGAATGGAAAGATAAAGCAATAAACATTATTGATTCAAATATTAGACCAACCGTATCAGCTTATTTAGACCAATTAAAAACTGACCATCTTCCTAAGGGACGAGGAGACGACAAATGTGGGATTATGTGGATTGATGGTGGAGAAGAGTCTTATTTAAGATCATTAAGAAAATATACAGGACATAAAGACACAACAGTAAAAGAAGTTCACGAGATAGGTCTATCAGAAATAGAGAGATTAAAAAAAGAATTTTTTGAAATAGGAAAAAATGTATTTGATGGAGTTGATACGCCCGAAGATGTAATACACAAAATGCAAACAGAACCTTCAATGAGGTATGAAAGCAAAGAACAGATGTTACAACTAGCAATTGATACAATAGAAAGGGCCTATAAGCCTTTGGATCAATGGTTTACAGTATTTCCAAAATCTCCATGTAAAGTTCTCCCAGTACCAGCTGAATCCGAGCAACATGCTCCACCTGCTTATTACTACCCACCTCTACCAGATGGATCAAGAGATGGTACTTATTTTCTCAATACTTATAAAGCAGAAACAAAAAGCATCTTTGAGGCTGAATCCGTTGCTTTTCATGAGGCTATACCTGGTCACCATCTTGATAGAACCATTGCCGTAGAGTTACAAGATGTTCCAGATTTTCAGAGATATGTAGCATCAACAGCATTTGTAGAGGGTTGGGGACTTTATTCAGAGCAATTAGCTAACGAAATGGGTCTTTACTCTAATGATGTTCAGCAACTAGGAAGGCTAGGAAATGATGCATGGAGAGGCTGTCGTTTGGTGCTTGATACTGGAATGCACGGTATGGGATGGTCTAGAAATCAAGCTATAGAATTCTTTAAAGCCAATTCTCCGATAGAAGAACTTAATGCAAATATTGAGACTGATAGATATATTGCTTGGCCTGGTCAGGCTTGCTCCTACAAAATGGGCCAACTAAAGATTGAGAAACTTCGTAGAAAAGCCGAAAATGAACTTGGTGATAAATTTGATATAAGATACTTTCATGATGAAGTCTTATGTGATGGAGGTATAACACTTCCGATTTTAGAAAACAAAATTGACTCTTTTATTGCAAAATATAAAAGCTAAGTAAAAAGATAAGTTAATTTTCTCCAAAACCACTCTAAAGGTCCATAATTAAATCTATCTAAAAGTATTTTTGACCAAGTTATTTGAATCATCCAGACTAAAAATACAAAGATCATTAATTGTGATCTAGAAAAGGTATCTAAACCAAATGCGCCTAAGATAAAAACTCCAAAGATTGTCTGAGTAATATAATTCGTAAAGGCTAACCTACCACTTGCTCGCAATCTATTACTTATAGAATCTTTTAGTTTCAAATTGAGAATTGTCAATAGCCCTGTATATCCCAGAACCATTGGTATAACTGATAGGGTGTTGAAAATATTGCTGATGAAAAGAACAGATGGATCATAGTTTGAACTAACTAGTAAGTAGATACTGTAGATAGCCAAAGGTAAACCTACTGAAAATCCATAAAGAGATATTTTTTTATAATATGAAATTTCTTTTTTACCTTGAATAATATTTAATTTGTATAACAAAAATCCAAAAAGCATTAAAGATATTGCTCTGAAAAATGCTCCGATATACCACCACATGCCAATAAGGTAGCCCCAAGATTCTGATTCTGGAAACCAAAACTTGCCGTAAGATAATGCACCTCCTTTACTAGCTAAAAGAACCCACTCTTCTTGTGAAATCAAGTTCCCACTTGAATCGTACAACGAAGAGAAATAATTTGTTATCAAAACAGATGCTGTCATCAAAAAAACTATTGCAGCAAATATGAATTTCGGATTTTCTACTTTCGGAAATATTATTAGCAAAAAAGCACAAATTGCATAAGGTGCAAGTATGTCACCTTCCCAAATTGAAAGGTGAATAATCCCAAAACAAAATAATAAAAAATTTCTCCAAATAGCTAGTGTTTTTGGTTTTGAAGTCTTTTTTTCTGCATTATCTAAAAATATTATTATACCAACACCAAAAAGCATAGAAAACAAACCCATCATTTTATATTCAAAAAATACAGATGAAATTACCAAGACTATCCAATCAAGCGAATTCTCAATTCCGTATGTTGATGAATTTGTAGTTGCAGTAAGCGGAAGGCCAAATGCTATTACATTCATTACAAGTATTCCCAGCAGAGCAAAGCCTCTTATAAAATCGAGATTTGTAATTCTGTTACTAGAGTTCACTAAAAATATACTACTCTTCTTCTTCAGAGTAGCTTTTATTGAACATCCAGAGGATTGTGTATGCCAAAGCAAGACCAAAAATATAGAAATTGAAGTTTTCAACTTCATTAATTTGTAATCCAAAAATACCATCAATGATTGCAATGAATACTCTTAGAACTATTCCAGTTCCAACCAATCTTATAAAACTAAACTTTTTTAAAAAAAGAATTATGTTACCTGTGTCCATTAAGTTTATTCTAAGTTGTTTTTTTGATTGATTTATTATTTTTCTTAACAATTTCACTTTTATAGCTTTGGTGAATTTCTCTTTCTTTAATTTTTGAATCAATTCTCTGGGAAGACATTTCTTGTTCTAGAAAGATAATTTTATCCTGCAAATCTTCTATTTTATCTTTCATCTCATAGATTATTTTTATTCCGTCTAAATTTATACCACGTTGTGACAAATTTTGAATTTGAATTAATTTGTCTATATCTTCCTGTGAGTAACGTCTAGTTCCTCCACCAGTTCTAAATGGCTTAATTAAGCCCTTTTGCTCATAAGTTCTTATAGTTTGTTGGTGAATCCCTGAGAGGGTAGAGGCTACAGAAATAAAATAAATAGCTTTGGAGTCATCGTTACTCATATAAATAATTCCTTGGATTGTCACCAGATTCAAATTGATCTCGATAATTTTCAAGATATTTCTTTGCCGACCTTGATAAGTTCTGTGGTGGAGAAATAAATACTTTTACAAACAAATCTCCTGGCCTTCTGCCTTGCGGTGCAATTCCCTCCCCACGAATTTTAAATGTTTTGCCACTAGGTGTGCCTGAAGGAATTTTTAAAGTAACTGATTTTGTTAATGTTGGAATTTTTATACTTGCTCCTAAAGCAGCTTCACTAAAAAGTAAAGGTATTTGTAAAATTAGATCCATGTTACTTCTTTTAAAATACTTATGTGGCTCTACTGACACTTGTACCAATAAATCACCATCAGGTGCTCCTGCTGCTCCTGGACCACCCCTGCCTCTAAGTCTTATTACACTTCCATTATCAACACCTGCAGGAACTTTGATTTTAATAGACTCATTTTCAACGGGAAGAACAACTTCAATCCCTGAAGCTGCTTCCATAAAAGATATATTTATATTGGTTTGATATGTCTGACCCTTTCTTCTGCCCCCAAAGCCAAAAATATCTCCTAAGTTTTCAAAAATATCTCCAAAGTCATCAACAGTAAATCCTTGGCTTGTAAAACCACCAAACCCTGAACTACCCATTGTTCTCATTTGGTCATATTCTTGACGCTTTCTTTCATCGCCAATCACAGCATGTGCTTCTGAAATTTCTTTAAACCTTTTTTCTGCATCAGAATTATTAGGATTTAAATCTGGATGATTTTCTCTAGCAAGCTTTTTATAAGCTTTTTTAATTTCTTGTTTAGTAGCATTTTGGGGTACGCCAAGCGTGGCGTAAAAATTTTTATCTAACCAGTCTCTACTCACTTTTAACTTTTACCATGGCTGGACGAATTAAGTTTCCCTGAAATAAATATCCTTTTCGCAAAACAGCTTGAATTTTTTGAGATTCTCCCTCTCCTGTATGCTCAACAGCTTCGTGAAGTGATGGGTCAAAGTCTTCTCCAATTTCCCCCACTCCAGTTACTTGCAAGCTTTCTAGAACTGATTCCAGAAGATTATTAAATGTCTCCACTTCTTTTGGAATTTTTTCTTGCGTCATAGCCATTTCAAAATTGTCTATTAATGGAAATAATGAACTAACAAAATAAGCTACAGAAGCAGCCCCAATACTTTCTTTTTCCTTTTCAGTTCTTTTTTTAAAATTATCAAAGTCAGCAGCAAGTCTTAGATAATCATCTTTAATTTTTTCAAATTGTGAGAGGGGAACAGTTGAATCATCAGATTTTGTATTATCTTCAACAGAATTTTCACCAAACTCATCAACAGTAGACTCTTCTTTATTCATCTTCTATTACTTCACCCTCAACAACATCATCTGTTTCATTGGTAGATTCACTATTTGAATCATCTTGAGTATCAGCGTATAGCTTTTCAGCAAAAGACTGACTAGCTTTAGAGAGCTCTTCAATTCCAAGCTTTAGATCATTAATTGGTAACTCTTCGTTTTCCAATAATTTTTTTAGTTTATCAGCAGCTTCCGTTATTGACTGTACTTCCTCCTCTGTTGCTTTATCTTTATTTTCATCAAGCATTTTTTCAGTTGATGTAACCATTCCTTCTGCCATATTTCGGGTTTCAATAAGCTCTTTTTTCTTGGCATCTTCGTTAGCGTGCTGTTCAGCATCTTTTATCATTCTGTCTATTTCGTCTTCTTCAAGTGCTGTACCACCTGTAATGGTTATAGCTTGCTCTTTGCCTGTGCCTAAATCTTTCGCATTGACATTTACAATACCATTAGCGTCAATGTCAAAAGTTACCTCTATTTGTGGTGTTCCAGCCATCGCTGCAGGAATATCAGTTAAAGTAAACCTTCCTAAAGACTTATTTCCAGAAGCCATCTCTCTCTCACCTTGCAAGATGTGAATTTCAACCTGAGTTTGGTTGTTTTCAGCAGTACTAAATACTTCGGACCTTTTAGTTGGGATTGTTGTATTTCTTTCGATCATTTTGGTCATTATTCCACCTTTGGTTTCAACACCCAAAGTGAGAGGTGTAACATCTAACAAAAGTACATCTTTGACATCACCTTTTAGCACACCAGCTTGGATAGCAGCTCCAGATGCAACAACTTCATCAGGATTAACTCCTTTGTGAGGGTCTTTACCGGTTAGAGATTTTACAAGTTCCTGTACCGATGGCATTCGAGTTGAGCCACCAACTAAAATTACATGATCAATATCTGAAAATTTCATTCCAGCATCAGATAATGCATTCTCAACCGGCTTTTTAGTTCTTTCAACCAAGTCTGCTGTAATTTTCTCAAACTCAGATCTACTTAATTTTTCAAGTAAATGTTGAGGCCCCGCATCATTAGCAGTGATGAACGGTAAATTAATTTCAGTTTCACTAGTAGATGAAAGTTCAATTTTAGCTTTTTCCGCACCTTCTTGTACCCTTTGGATCGCCATTTTATCATTTGATAAATCAATACCAGTAGATGATTTAAATTTATCAATTAACCAATCCATTACTCTTTGATCCCAATCATCTCCACCTAGTTTGGAATCTCCCGACGTTGATTTAACTTCAAATACACCTTCAGAGATTTCGAGTATAGAAACATCAAACGTTCCACCTCCCAAATCAAATACAAGAATTTTTTGGTCTTCATTGTTTTCTAGTCCGTAGGAAAGTGATGCTGCTGTCGGCTCATTTATAATTCTTAATACGTTTAAACCAGCAATTTGACCAGCTTCTTTTGTTGCTTGTCTTTCAGCATCATTAAAATATGCTGGCACAGTTATTACAGCATCCGTAACATCATCTCCTAAATATGATTCAGCATCTCTTTTGAGTTTTTGTAGTATTCGTGCTGAAATTTCTTGAGGTGTATAGTCTTTGCCTTCAAAGTTTTGTTTCCAATTAGTACCAATATGTCTTTTGATCGACCTCACTGTGTTATCTGGATTTGTAATTGCTTGTCTTTTTGCAAGCTCTCCAACTAAAACTTCTTCTGACTTAAAAGCAACAATGGAAGGTGTTGTTCTATTCCCCTCTGCATTAGCAATTACGGTTGGCTCTCCACCCTCGAGTACTGCAACAACGCTATTCGTTGTTCCTAAGTCAATTCCTACGGCTTTTCCCACTTTGAACTATCCTCTCTTAAATTTTTTTTATTTATAAACTACGCTCTTGCTCTCTTGGCAAATGTCCTCTTACCCTCGGATAGGAGACAGGTGCGTGAAGAAAACAAAATTTCTTTTTGTTATATACGCTTATCACTGTTTCACAAGTATCAAATGCGCATACTCTACCTGTTGTGTATTTTTTTGATCTCCTTACACCAGGCTTAACTTGTGATGCAGTTAATGTTCCGCTCATTGTTTACCATCCTCTTTATCTATGTTATTATATATATATAATCTAAGCATAATTACTTAGATTTGTTTATTAATATATCATACTCATAAATTTATGCAAATAAATTTTATAAAAAGATAAAAATATACAGTTTTAGAAATTATTGAACCACCTGATACTATTGAATGATGAAAAAAATAGATATTAGTATTCTAGGCCTTGGTAACTTAGGAACTGCTTTTTTTGAAGGTTTGCATAAAAATGGCAATATAAATTTGCACTTATACGAAGAAAATGAGCAGACAAGGAGGAGTTTACTTAAATCATATGACACTAAAATACTGCCGAATATTGAAACTATTGATTCTGGAATTTTAATACTGTGCATTAAACCACAAAATATTAAAGACTTTTTTAAATCATCCTCTAACAAAATTGGTGAGAATGTACTAATTTGTTCACCTGTTGCTGGGTTAGAAATTGAAACAGTAAATCAATATGTTGAAAATAAAATAATTAGAATTATGCCTAATTTATTAATCAGAGAAAATAATGGATTTATTCCATTTGTAAAAAATTATGATGGCGACTACTTAAATTTTATTGATATGGGGCTATCGTTTTTAGGCAACATAGAAGAATTTGATGAAGAACTATTTGCACTCATAACAGCAATATCTGGAAGTGGTCCAGCTTGGTTTTATGAGCTTTCAAATCAACTTGTAAATTCAGCCACCAAGCTAGGAATGAATGAAAATGATGCAACAAATTTAGTAAAAGGATTGATTAAAGCTTTACCAAATCTAATTAATGAAGATGATACTTTTGATGAACTTGTAAATAAAGTTAAATCTCCAAAAGGCACTACAGAAGCTGGCCTCAATTCGCTTATTGTTGATAACTTTGATAATATTATCTTCAATGCAATTCGTCAGGCAACAAATAGATCGATTGAAATATCAACTGAATTAAAAAATGAATAAATTAAAAAGCCTTAAAGGTAATGATTACGTACTGCTTTTATCTGCTGGTGCTTCTTTAGGTACTTTATTTCTTTGGGGGGCAAGTTACATATTTCCTGAAGGAGAGATAGTTGAAGGCAGACGTGTTTTTGAAAATATTCCCAAAGTTCTTCAATATGTATTTTACGTTTTAAGTGCCGCCACAATTTATCTTTCTGGTTATTTATTTTCTCTTCGGGTTAAAAACTGGACACGAGGAAAAGAAGAAAAACGAAATGTGCCATTTTCAAGTCGTCTTATAAGTTTTTTCGACGGAATTACAATGAGAACCGTACTTAGATTTAAAGCAGCTGGTTTGATGCATTCATTAATTTATGTCGGCTTTTTAGGTTTGTTTGCTGGAACTTTAACTCTTGAAATCCATCACTTGTTACCTCCAAATCTTAAATTTCTTCAAGGGACAACATATATTGTTTATTCTTTTCTTTTAGAGCTTGCGACAATTGCTTATTTAGTAGGTCTCTTTTGGGCTTTAGCAAGAAGGCTAAGGGGTGCAGAGTATCGGATACAAACCAAAACTACAATGGATGATTATCTAACTTTGTCATTACTGATTTTTATTGGTGTATCGGGTATTACTACCGAAGCTGGAAGAATTGCTTTTGAAAACTTTCCTGACTATGAGAGATGGTCATTTATTGGATATTTTGTTGCGGATATTTTAAATTTATCAAAACCTCAACAATTTCATAGAATTTCTTGGGTTCTGCATGTTGTTTCATTTTTTGTGTTCCTAGTTGCTTTACCTCTTTCAAAACTGCGTCACATCATTACGTCTCCAATCAATATGTTCATGTCTCCCAAAGAAAGACACAAAGGAGCTATGAGAGACATTGGAAACTTATTAGAGGCAGATGACATTGATAACGTTGGAACTGAAATAATTGACCATTTTACCTGGAAGCAACTTATGGATTTAGATGCTTGTACAGTTTGCGGTAGGTGTACTTCAGTATGTCCAGCAAACCAGACAGGAAAATCACTTGATCCAAGAGAAATAATTTTAAAAGTTGGACAGGTAATGTCAGAATCTGGAGAGCCTCCTGTTCCAGCCACAATTACAACGCCAGGACCCCTAAAAGTTAATTCATCAAATGTTTTTGAAAGAATAACTTCAGAAGAAGTATGGGCCTGCACCTCATGTAGAGCTTGTGATGAAATATGTCCTGTAAATATAGAAATTCTTGACAAGATTCTTGACATGAGAAGACACTTAGCGCTTATGGAATCAGACTTTCCATCAGAACTTGGCAAAGCTTATGTAGCAATGGAAAACTCATCAAACCCCTGGGGAGCATCACAAAACGATCGCTTAAAGTGGACAGAAGATCTTGATTTCGAGGTACCAGTGATTGATGAATCAAACTTTGAAGAATACGATTATTTATATTGGATTGGATGTGCAGGAGCATTTGATGATAGAAATGTACCAGTAACAAAAGCTGTTGCAACACTTCTAAAGCGAGCTGGAGTTTCTTATGCTGTATTAGGGCCCAAGGAAGTTTGTACAGGGGATTCCGCAAGAAGAACAGGAAATGAATTTGTTTTTCAGCAACTTGCAATACAAAACATTGAAAATATGAACAACCTAAAAGTAGATAAAATTATTACACAATGTCCACATTGTTTTAACACTATAGCTAATGAGTATCCACAATTGGGTGGTGATTTTAAGGTTATTCACCATAGTCAATTATTAACAGAGCTTGTTCAGTCTGGGAGAATAGAAGTTGGAACAAGTGACAAGCCCTATAAAATTACATATCATGACTCATGTTATCTAGGTAGGCATAATGATATTTATACAGCACCAAGAGAAATTGTTGGCTCAATTGGTGGAATAGAGATTAGAGAAATGAAACGTCAAGGAACTCAAAGCTTTTGTTGCGGTGCTGGTGGTGGAAGAATGTGGATGGAAGAGTCTGTCGGCAAAAAAGTAAATATTGAAAGATCTCAAGAAGCAATTGAGACAGGTGCTGATGAAGTCGCAGTTGCTTGTCCATTTTGCTACATAATGATGGATGACGGCGTTAAAGAACTAGGTTACGGAGATAATGTAAGAGTCAGGGACGTTTCTCTAATACTCTTAGATAATTTAAAAAAAGACTAGGAATTTTTCCCCATAAAAAAATGTACAATATTTCCTCTTGATTTATTTATACTGTAGATTAAATAAATTGCGGTAGTGAGGTTGCCTAAAATTAAAACAAAAAATGACCATATAATTGCTGCAGGCAACGACTCTTTATAAATTATCCATATGCAAATTAGGATAAATCCACTATAAAGATCTACAAGAGAAACTATACCCCATGGTAAATCTGGAATAGGTGAGTCAAATAAAGAGACTTGATTTTGTGCCCAAATTATTACTCCTATCATTGCGACACTTATAACGTATGAAATTAATTTTGTTATAGTCATTAAGTAGATTTTAAATAAATCAAAAAAAAAATGAATGATAAAAATATAATATTACGCATATTACGTCTTGATAAAGAAATTTATAACGAGCTATTAGTTCAAAAAGGATCTTTTCAAAAGTCTATTGCAATCTTTGTAAGTACGACAATTCTAATCACTATGAGTGGCTTCAGGTTTATTTCAGGGTTATTAGATTATTTACAAGAAAACTTAATTTTGTTTCAACAGGAATTTTCTCCAGAAGAATTTAATATGTTTAAGTCATTAATTGAAGAGTTACAAACTTTCATTAATTCATCAAGCACTGTTTCTTCATTATTTTCTTCCTCCTTTTCATCTTTTGTTTCTACGGTCATAGGACTAGTAATAATTTACTTATTATTAAAGTTTCTTTTCAGAAAAGATCCTATGCCTAAAGAATTGTTAACTATAAACTTTTTTGCTTCAACCCCATGTTTGTTTGTCGCCCCCGCTCTTTTTGTCTCATCAATTTTTTTACAGGGTCTCTTAGTTTTAATTGTTTCAATATATTCAATTATTTCTTTTGGCTCAGGATTGAAACAAGTTTATCTATTAAGAAACATTGAAGTTGTACTATTAATTGTTTCATTAACTTTTGGCACTAGTATTTTAGGCGGTGTATAACAATGGATGCAGGAGTGATTCTCTCAGCTGGAGACTCAACAAGAATGGGGTTTCCTAAGCAACTTGCTGAAATTAAAGACAAACCACTGTTAGAACTTATAATTGAAAAAGTAAACTCCAATTTTGAATTATCAACTGTAGTTCTGGGATACGAAAATGAGTTGATTCAAGAAAAAATAAATTTTTATAATTCAAATATTTTGATAAACGAAAATTGGGAAGAAGGAATCGTTTCATCTATAAGAACGGCTTTATTTTTTTACCAAGAACAAAAACAAATAGAAAATCTCATATTTTTTTTAGGAGATCAACCCGAAGTTAAAGATGAAGTTATTTTTAAACTACTTAACAATGAATCGCATAATTCAAAAATTTTAATTCCTCAGTATAGATACAAATTAGGTTTTCCAATTTTAATTCCTCGTCAATTTTGGTCAAAATTAGAATTGTTGACACAAAATGACACTGATGAGTTTCAAATATCTGTATACAAAGATTTCAATTTAATCGATTATTTAATTTCATCTGAAGTAAAAATTGAAAAAATTAATTTTAATTTTCTTGGTCCAACAGATTATGACGAAGAAAAAGACTTTTGAGAGTGGGAAAATCTCTTAAAAAAAAACGACTGTTAATAAAATAATTTTGTAAAATCAAAAACATGAATTCAATTGATTCGATAAATGGTATGACCCATACTGAGGCCACGAAATTAAGAAGAGCAAGAGTTAGAACAACAACAACATTCCTTCAAATAGCTTCATCAAGATCAGGGAGGGCTTTATTGACAAAAGAAACTGGTATTAGTTCTCCGAAGCTTCTTCATTGGGCAAAGAGAGCTGAATTGATGAAGATAAAAAATCTTGGCAAAGACTATGCTGATTTACTTGAAGCAGTTGGTGTTGAAAGTGTTTCAGAACTTAGAAGACGAAACCCTGAATCATTACATGAATTAATGCAAAAAATAAACATAAAAGCCAAAATTGTTGAAAGAATGCCTTCAATTAAAAGAGTCAATAGATGGATTGAAGAATCCCAGCTTATAGAAATTAAGGTTTCTTCTTAATAACAATAAGAACCTATCATTAAAGTGTGAATAAAAAAACTATAAGAATAACTGGCGCCCAGTGCTCTTTTTCAGTGGGTTCGATTCAAGAAAATAAAGAAACTATATTAAATTGCTTTGAAGAGGCTGAATCAGTTGAATCAGACATAGTTATTTTTCCTGAGCTCGCAATCACAGGCTATCCACCAGAGGATTTATTGCTTCGTGAAAGTTTTATCGGTAAAAATTTCGCAGTTTTAGAGGAAATTGCTGCTTTTTCATCACTTACGAGTGGAGTTATTGGATTTGTTGATAGAAAGAGTGATCATAACAACCAGGACAATAATAAACGTACTATAGCTAATGCTGCTGCAATTGTTCAGAATGGTGATGTTAGAGGAATTTACCATAAATCATTTCTCCCAAACTACTCTGTTTTTGATGAAGCTAGATACTTTTCTAAAGGCACTCAGGCAGATACATTATTTTGGTACGACGATATTGCAATTGGGATAAATATTTGTGAAGACATTTGGATTGAAAATGGTCCAGCAGAAGAGCAAGTTAAACAAGGAGCATCACTCATCATTAATATCAATGCGTCACCTTACGATATTCAAAAAAACGAGACACGAAAAGAAATAGTTATGAAAAAAGCGTTAAAACTTAACGTACCCATAATTTATTTGAATATGGTAGGCGGTCAAGACGAACTTGTATTCGATGGAGGTTCATTTGTTGTAGATGACCTCGGTGAAATTATTTATCAGGCTTCGAGTTTTAAAGAAGAAGTGTTTCATTTAGATATAGATCTTAAAATTAAAAAGCAGAATGATAAACCTTCATTATTAATAAGACCTAAAACAATTGAGTTGAAGGATATTAAAAGTAAACCTTCTATGAGTGAGAATGAATCTATTTATTCTGCATTAAAATTGGGACTTTTAGATTATGTCAGTAAAAATAAATTTACAAAAGTTTTAATAGGTATTTCAGGAGGAATTGACTCTGCATTGACTGCTGCAATTTGTGTGGACGCTTTGGGTGCACAAAATGTAATTGGAGTAGCTATGCCATCTAAATACAACTCCAAAGATTCATTAGATGATGCAATTAAATTGTCAACCAATTTGGGAATCAAACTAAAAACAATTGAAATTGAGACAATAGTAGATAATTTTAGAGAAACTCTAAAGAATTCTCTCAACGAAGAACTAGGGCAAATAACCGATGAAAATATTCAATCAAGGGTCAGAGGCAATATTTTAATGGGGTTGTCAAACCAAACTGGTGCAATGGTTGTTTCAACAGGAAATAAATCAGAAATGGCGGTTGGTTACTCTACTCTTTACGGTGACCTTGCTGGTGGATTTGCTTTGATAAAGGATTTATATAAAAGTAAAGTATATGAATTATCAAATTATAGAAATTCAATTTCTGAAGTTATACCAAAAGATATAATTACTAAAGAACCTAGCGCAGAACTTCGCCCAAACCAGCTTGATACTGATTCGCTACCAGATTATGTAGTACTTGATAAAATATTAAATCTTTATATCGAGCAAGACAGTTCATCTGAAAAAATTATTGCTACAGGAATACAACCTGATTTAGTATACGATGTTCTTGAAAAAGTAGATAGAAATGAGTACAAAAGAAAACAAGTTGCCCCTGGCGTAAAACTCACACAGAAAGCCTTTGGAAAAGACAGAAGAATGCCCATAACAAACACTTACATAAGACAAAAGGAATAAAATGTACTTGATTGATGGCATCGAAGTTGAAAAAAAAGATTTCATACTACCAGTAGAAAATATTGGAGTGTGGAGAGGCGATGGAATTTTTGAAGCAATTAGAATTCATGAAGGCTACCCGTTTGGTATAGATTTACACATTGAAAGATTTAAAAAATCGGCATCTAAGGTATTTTTCGACAATATAAATTTTGAAAAAATTAAAAGAGATATTTTGCTGGTCGCAGAAAATTTTCATAATGGTTATGTCAGGACATTGATTTTAAGAAATGAAAAAGATACATTTAATGTTTATTGCTTTTATCAGCCACCGATAAAACTTCCAAGAAATTTTACTCTGCAAACTCAAAAAGCATACTGGCAAGGTGGTGGAGATTTCTTAGAACAGGATGTATTTAATATTGGTACAAAATCTACATCATATGCAATGAATATCAGTCACACAAGACTTGCCGAGTCAAATGGATATACAGACGCCTTACTAGTTAACAGAGAAAACATTATTCTTGAAGGTCCTACTTGGACGTTTGGATGGATATTGAACGATAAAATACACATACCTGATCTAGAGCTTGGAATCCTTGATTCAATAACTCGTAAATATTTACTTCGTTTTGGTGAGGAAAAAAAGTTAGATGTATCCATCGGGCGTCTTGCTAAAGATGAATTAGAAAATATACAATGTGGATTTGTATTATCAACTGCAAAACATGCAGTACCCGTAACTAAAATAAACGAAATAGAGTACTCTCAGCATCCTTTGATTAATGAGATTCAAAAAACGTTTAAAGACGAAGTAAATAAAGAGCGTTCTTAAAAGGAGGTGTGATGAGATTAACAGAGTACTCACATGGTGCCGGTTGAGCATGTAAACTCTCACAAAAAGAGCTTGCTCAGGTACTGACGCATTTTAAACAACAAAATAATTCAGACACTTCAAAAATCTTAGTTGGATTAGATTCGCCTGACGACGGGGGTGTAATTGATATTGGTAATGGAATCAAATTAGTCCAAACCGTCGATTTTTTTACACCAATATTAGACAACCCTTTCGATTGGGGAAAAGTTGCAGCTGCGAATGCATTGTCTGATATTTATGCAATGGGTGGAACTCCTGTATCCTCTTTACAACTTGTTTCATGGCCAAGAGATGATTTAAGTTTCGAAATACTATCAGAGGTTTTAAAAGGTGGCTTGGAAATCATGCAGAGTGCTGGATGTAACATAATTGGAGGACACAGCATCGATGATAAAGAGCCCAAGTATGGTTTTGCAGTAACGGGAATAATTAATGAAGTTATCTATAAAAAAAGAAACCTTCAAGTTGGTGATAAACTTTTTTTAACAAAACCTCTAGGTTCTGGAATTATCTCTTCTGCAATAAAAAAAAATATAGCGAGTGAAAAATCGATATCTGAAGTAACAAAAGTAATGTCAACATTGAATGACAAAGCACTTGAAGTTGCCAAAGAATTAAATGCAAATGCTATTACAGACGTGACAGGTTTTGGACTATTGGGACACCTAATTGAAATGGTTGGAGATTCAAGTGTGACAGTAAATATTTATTTGGAAAATGTACCTGTCATTGAGTTCGCAAAGGAATATTTTAACAATGGTATTTATCCCTCAGGTTCGAAAAGAAATTTTGATGCTGCCAGAGAAAATACAAACTATGACATTGATCAAGAATATTTTGTTAAAATTTTGTCAGATGCTCAAACAAGCGGAGGGTTACTGTTCTCAGCACCAAGTGATGATTCAATAAATATAGATGATATATGCAAAAGATTCGGAGTAAAAATTTGGGAAATTGGAGATATTGTTTCTAAATATAAAAATAAAGTCAATATCATTAAAGACAAATGATTAAAACAATAACTAAATTTTTTGCTGTCGCAACTATCTTGAAAAACTTGCTTGAAACAAAAAAAGGGGATATTACTGGTAATACTCAAATTCACCCGAGCAAGTTTCCTGGAAGAACTATTTTTGTTAGGGAAAAGGAATATTTTATCAGAGAGTCCTATGTTAACGGCACAGTTCCAATTGTTTTTTTACACAGTTGGGGAACTGACTCATTGGGTAGTTGGTTTAAAATTCTACCAAAAATAAAATCTTCGTTTATCGCAATTGATTTAAGAAATCATGGAAAATCGGACTCCAGTTGGAAAAGATGGGATGTAGACGAAAATGCTGATCTAGTTATAAGTATATTAAATCAACTTAATATAGAAAAGTGTGATGTAGTTGGCTGGTCCATGGGTAGTGCTGTTGGCATGTCTGTTGCTAGAAAAAAAGAATCTTTAGTTAGGAAATTAATTTTGATAACTCCATTCAGCTGGTTAGGAGGAGCTGTTTATAATGAAAAAACTGCGTTCAAGGTATTTGTAAGTTTTGTCAGAATTCGAGAAAGGCTTTTTCCAAATTTTAATCCTCAATCGAAATTTTCATTTTTAAGGAAATCACAATCTATTGAGGATGAGTATACAGAATGGGCTTGGAACAATTTTCATAGATCAAAGGATGATTTTATATATAGTGACGGTGGAAGATTTGTTGTACCTTATGATGCAAGACCTTGGATCTCAGAAATACAGTCTGAAACACTAGTTATAACTGGAGGTAAAGACAAGTTAGTCCCTGAAGAAACATCCAATGAAGTAATAAACCTTTTAGATAATGTAAAATCAAAAGTTATTATTGAAGCTGGCCATTCTGTACCATGGACTCATTCAGATGAACTATTGGAAGAGATTAATAGCTTCTTAAACGATGAATAAAGTACTCTTTATATCTCCAACTACTTACTCTGATCCCATAACAAAAGATATTCAAATAAAATTTAAGTCTCTCTCAAAAGTTTGTAATCCTATAGTCTTTGCATTTAGTGATAAAAAATCTACGACAGTTATAGAGGGTGTCGAGACTATTTTTAATAAAAAAAACAAAAATAGGTTTTTAAATTACCTTAAAATAATTTTTTTATTTTTTTTCAAGATACCATCTATTGTTAAGAATCAAAATGTAGAAATTATATGCTTGCAAGATCCTATTACTGGTTTTTTTGTAATTCTTTCTTTAAAAATAAGAAAACTACCAGTAAAAATTGTAGTTGAAACTCATGGAGATTTTATAGACACTATTAACCTTGAAAAGAATTTGTTACTTCCAAAACTTTATTCCTCAATATTTAGCTATCTAGCTAAATATTCAATTAAAAATGCTGATTTAATTAGATCTATCTCTGACTTTACTGAAAAGCAAGTCTTGAAATTTGGATATGAAGGTTCATTTGTCCGTTTTCCAGCTTGGATAAATATTGACAATTACCTTAATGCTGAAATAGACAGATCATTTATAGATACGTTTAAAATAATTTTTGTTGGTAGTGTTACTGAAAGAAAGAATCCAAAGATAATTATTGAATCGATAGAGACAATTGATACAAAGATCTCAATCGAGATAATTGGACAGACACCAAACTTAAAGTATTTAAAAGAATTGAAAGAAGTTATTTCTCAATCAAAGCATTCACAAAATATTATTTTGACACCATTTATTCCATCAAAAGAGTTAATAAAAAAGTACTCTTCTGCAAACTTATTTATTCTCCCTTCAAAATCTGAAGGTCTAGGCAGGGTCATAATTGAAGCTCAGTCGACAGCATGCCCTGTACTAGTATCAAGTAATACCGGAATGACAGATTTAATAATTGAGAATGAAACTGGCTATATATTCGAAAATAATAATATACAAGATTTAAAAGATAAAATTGAGTACATTATTAAAAATTATGACACTGCTGTTCAAGCTGGTTTAAATTCAAGAGAATTTGTCAAAGATAATCAAAGTGTTAAAAATTTTGAGTTTGGTTACAAAAAATTGTTTGATTTAGTATTAACGTAACATTTTTGAAGTAATGATAATATAAAAAATATGGATTATGAAATAATTATATTAATTGCACTAATTACAGGCTTTGCCTTTCTATTTCTTAAGTTAAATAAATTATCTCAGACAAATAAAGAAGAAGAACAATTAGATAGTGAACTAGACGATAAATCAAAAATATATCTGCAAAATGCAATAGATGGATTATTAAAAGATGAAAACTCAAAAATATTTAGCATATTAGATGCACAAAAATCAGCATTTGATAAATTTTTGATAAGTAAAGGTGAGATTGACCAATCAATTCAAAACGTCAATCAACAAACAATGAATCTGGTTTCAATACTAACAGACAACAAATCTAGAGGTGACTTCGGTGAGTTTACTGTTGAAGCCTTACTTGAATCTGCAGGATATGTTGAAGGCTCCCATTTTGTTAAACAAGATATAACAAAAGATGGTAAAAAACCTGATTTTACTTTTTACCTTGGAAACAATAAAAAAGTAAATATGGACAGTAAATTTCCATTAGAGGGCTACAAGAGAATAATAGAACTAGAAAAAGATTTTAAAAATCCAGAAAATGATGAAGTAAACAAACAAAATATTCAAAAAAGTATTGATTTGGAAACTAAAGATTTCTTGAATACTGTTCGTGATACAATCCGCGATACATCAAAAAAACCAGGTTATGTTGACATAAACGAAAACACAATTCCATACATGGTTATCTACATACCAGTCGAGAACATATTTCAGATGTTATTAAACAGTTCAATACCTTCTTCCGGACAACCTTTTATCGAATATGCATCAGAGCAAAAGGTGATGCTTGCAGGACCTGCTACTTTACTAATGCAATTAGAAATTATTAAACATTCGCAGAAAGTCTTTGCAATGTATGAGAAAACAAGCGATATTGCAGAGATGAATGAAAAGTTTTATTCTGAAGCACAAAAATTTGTTTTAGCTATTGAAAAAGTTAATAAAGATTTAACTTCAACTCAGGACAGTTTTGGGAAGCTTACGGCATTGAGAATGAACCAATTAAACAATAGATATAAAGAATTAAGAGAGGCTATTGATAATTCTAATGAAAGCCCTCTGGATGAAATAATTGATCAAGTAAAAGCTGAAGAGAACGATTAAAAAACTTTAGCCTCTACCATAATGCATTTATCGTCAATAAAATTTTTATTTTTATTAATTAACAATGTTGTGATTTCTTTGCTTTCAGCACCTGGTTGATACCAAAAATTATCAAAATCATTTTCAACCAGCTCTTTAGTTATTTTAAAGCCTGTTTTTGGTGGTACTACAAAGTTAATAATGGACGGTACATCGTTTAGATACAGTACACTTTCATATGACTTTATACCCGCTACATAATCTTCTTTATTATTTATTGGTGCTACATTGTATCCTTTTGAAATAAGATCTAATAAAATTTTGTTGCCATATTTTTTGGGATCGTTACTTGCACCAACTATTGCTATTAGATTATTTTTATTTTGTAGAGTTTCAAGCAATTAAAAGCTTTCTGCTTTCATATTGTAAAGATCTTCTTTACCAGCTGTGACAGATGAAGCATAGCCCGAAGATAGAGGTAAAAGTTGTTCAATGTAAAATTTTGATAGTGTTATTTTATCTTGATAAAAATCATCTCCTGTTTCCTCAAATTTATTAGTTGCTAAAATTGCAGCTTTACCCATGTAGTATCCACCAAGGACCTGTCCAAACATTTTTAAATATGGTGTAGCACCTGCACTAGCATCAACCAGCTCACCCTCTAACATTTTTGAACCTAACCACAGAGTTACTTCAGACAATCTATCAACCTCAACTTTTAATTTTTGAGCCAAATCTGAGAGTAATTCGCCACCTTCATTCATTTCATCTATAACTTTATTTACGTCTGCAAGCAGTCTTTGCATAGCTTGTCCGTTATCAAGTGGCAATTTTCTAAACATTAAATCTAAAGCTTGAATACCATTCGTTCCTTCATAAATTGGTGCAATTCGAGAATCTCTTAAATATTGGGCTACTCCAGTTTCTTCAACATATCCCATTCCACCATAGACTTGAATAGCTATGGATGATAATTCAACACCAAGATCTGATATCCATGCTTTTGTAATAGGTGTGAGGATACCACATCTCTCTTCTCCAAATTCTTTTAACTCCCCTTCAGCAAAGTACTCTAAATCAAGCATTAATTGGTTGTCATACATGAGATATCTCATAGCATCAACATATGACTTGATTGTCATTAGCATTCGTCTGACGTCTGCATGATCAATAATAGTTGATTTCTTAGCGTCTTCTTTTGACATACCAACTGGCCTACCTTGAACTCTATCACGAGCATATTGAGATGCTCCCTGAAGAGCGCCTGAGGCACATGCTAAACCTTGTCCACCTACCCAAACTCTTGCCTCGTTCATCATGGTAAACATGTAATTTAATCCACGATTCTCTTCACCGACTAAGTAGCCAGTAGAACCGTCATACTCCATCACGCATGTCGGACTTGCGTGTATACCAAGTTTTTCTTCAATTGAAATACAAGAAACATTATTATTATCACCTAAAGAACCATCATCATTAATTTTTACTTTTGGAACAATAAACATGGAAATTCCTTTTGTCCCTTCAGGAGAACCAGGAACTTTAGCAAGAACTAAGTGGATTATATTTTCAGTCATATTGTGTTCGCCAAAAGTAATCCAAACTTTTGTACCAGTAATACTGTAAGTGCCATCATCTTGTTTTTCAGCTTTTGTTGTTATAGTTCCTAAATCTGAACCTGACTGAGGTTCACTAAGATTCATTGTTCCAGTCCATTCACCAGATACTAATTTCGGGAGAAAAGTGTCTTTTTGTTCCTGACTTCCATGAAAATTAATTGCTGAAATTGCTCCAGCACTTAAACCTGGAGCCAGACCAAATGCTAAGTTTGCAGTACTTAATATTTCTAATGTACCACCAGATAAAGTTATTGGTTGGCCTCCACCTCCGATTTCTTCAGGCAAAGAAATTGATGCCCATCCAGCTTCTGCAAATTTTTTATAAGCATCAATAAATTCTTGAGGCATTTTTACAACACCATTATCAATTGTTGCACCTTGTTGATCGCCAATCGCATTAATAGGAGCAAGTACTTCTTCTGAAAATTTTGCACACTCTTCCATTGTTGGAATTACTATATCTTCAGAAAAATCACTAAATTCAGAAATTTTGTTCAAAATATTATATGAATCAATAACTTCATATCCAAAAGTAATATCTTTAACCGGAGCTTTAAAGGGTACTGCCATAGACCTTTATAATATCAGATATTTTAAAAAAGTATAAATTACTACCGTGGGTTTACTTCGACTAGTTTAGAAATTTCCTCTATTTTTTCAATCGTAGGCTGGTCATTAGTACCAGCTACTATTGCACCTGCAGCACATGCTTTTTTTATAGTTGATATTAAATCTTCAATACCAAAAGCTGCAATATATGCAGCTGTTGTATCACCAGCTCCATTAGCGTTTATTGTTTTAAAATCTGGTGGAACTATTTCTATTGTTCCTTCAAGGCTGATTAATCTTGCAGGTAAATTTGATGATGTTAATAAAATATATCTTATAACTTCAGATTCAATCAGTTCATTTGCCTCACTTACACTAATTTCATCTTTACTAACTGTTAAAAAGTCTAATTTGTAATCTATTTCATATTCATAACCTGCTTGACTTATGAATAAGCCTCTATTTGATTCAATTTTTTTTATGTCCTCTCTGACAAATTCAATTGAGTATCTATCAAGCATAAGAGAATCATATGAACTAATGTTTTCAAAGTTATTCCAATTAAGTTTTTGGTAACCAGAAGATACGATTGTTCTTTCTCCACTTGAATCTATAAATATTGAGCAAGTTGGTGTATCACTTTCATCAATTATTAAGCTATCGTGATTAATATTTTTTGATTTTAAGTAATCAATTAAATAATTACCCATTGGATCTGTACCTAAACTATTCCCTCTAACATGAACCAATTTATTCCATAAAACAATCTTCTCAGCGCAGTTAATTGCGGTACCACCTGCTCTTATAAGTGAATTTGAACTCCTAATATCATCACCTCTTTTTGGTAATTCATCAACAAAGTAAATTAAATCAGGATTCAAAGATCCAAAGCAGAGTATTTTTTTATAAGACATAAGTTAAATTTAAGCTTTTATCTAAACTAGACCACTAATTACTGCACCCGCAACAAGTATTGTAATGTAGCTAAACAGACCACCTACTATAGCCGCTAGCTTCATGCTTCGGGATATGGCACTTGGCCCGGCAAGGTGATAAACAAGAACACCAAAAAACGGAACAAGATAAACCACCCCCAACCATACATATTTCATCGTTCCATTCACTCTGTCGTTAGAATCAATATCCTTTATTGCTAAAGCAGCCCAAGCAGCATACAACACAAACGGCATTAAGTATCCGTAAAGTTGAAACAATAGCTGCCATAGTGTTGGACTTGAAATTGGAACACCACTCATAATTATCTCCTTTTTCGCATTGTAGTAATTGTCTAAATCCTCATTCAGTAAGTTTGTAGGCACTTCTATTTCCTCTAGGTTTGGTATGTAAAATAAATTTATAGCTGGAGATGGTTTATTAATATCATAAAACTCCATATTTTTTTGTTCTTTGGGCCAGGGGTACTCTTTGTATCTATCTTTGTCTAGATTTGTAGTCTGTGCATCTGCGAAAAATCCAGCTAGCATCATAAGCCCTGAAGGGTCACCTTGTAATGGAAATCTTCCAAGAACATTTGTCGAACCCATAGAAGAACAGTTATGAACCTGTTCAAGTAAAGGAGGTGTACTTGTTTGATAAATATTATTTTCAAAACAGTTTCCTGGCCCCCATGGTCCTGCCAAAGCTAAATCTGTATAACCAGAATCTAAAACAACATTATCAACAATGTTTACATGTTGGGAGAAGTATAAATTTGCATCAAGCATTGGACTTGCAACAATACCATATCGGTCATGATTGATTACTAAGTTTTTTTCAATGATATCACCAACCCTTCCTGGAACAACGATGCCCATACCTTTAGCCACTACTCCAAACCGGTTTGTAGGGGCTTCATAGTTATTATTGTCAATTACAAGGTTTCCAACGATTGTTGTTTCCCTACCTGGAGGGTTGAGTTCAGAATCAAGAGTATTTGGCACAATACCTGACATATTATTTCGCCAAATATTATTGTAAAGATAAAGATGACCTCCTGCGTTGGTTCCTGAATATCCTAATGCATTACCTTCTACTACATTATCGTAGATTAGAGAATTACATGGATAGCATTGACCGATATAAATTCCACTATCTGGGTGACCAGAGGCGTATATATTATCAAATACACCGTCAGTCGAATTAAATGCATAAACACCATAATCTCCATTGTTGTAAACAGTTAAATAGGATCCTTTGAATCCTTTTGCGGTATTCCAATACACGCCATTTAGTGTAAAATTTCTCACAGATAAATTTTCAACTGTTACACCGTCAGTATCATAGATTTGTATTCCATTTTCACTCATAAATTGACCATCTATTATTACTTTGTTTCGATCAGTACCCCTCAGTGTTAAATATGAAGTAGTAACAGTTATACTTTCGTTATAAACTCCAGAATTAATCAGAATCAAGTCTCCTTCTTTTGCGACATCAACAGCATCTTGAATTTTTGTAAATTCTTTTCCTTCCCCAACATTTAAAACATTCTCACTTAAAGTCACAACAACTTTTTTAGGCTCAACAGCATAATCAACATCACCTACAATGACCGTTCCAACCATTCCTTTGTTGTTAGTTCCATGGTATGGGCAATAATATTCATAAATTCCAGGCTCATTAAATGTATGTTCATATTGGTCACCTTTTGTAATAATTCCGTACTCAAAATAGTCTGATGATATCGCCTGCCAGGAACCATCACTTGCAATTACATTATGGTCATTTGCTCCACCAGATTCCCAAATTACTGTCGTACCAGGCTCAACTCTAATTACTTTAGGAGAGAATTCATCGTCAACTACTCTCACAACTTGTGGATCTAAGTTAGCAGATTCCTCACCTCCACATGCGATAATAAGCATGAGAAAAGACAAAAAAAGTATGCGCAGAAAATTATGCATACTAAATTTTACCTAGCTCTATTTGCAGATTCCATCTAAAAAAAATTAAGCTTGAATCCAATCTTCGGGATTATCATCGACAAAAAAGTCAGATACTAGCTTTGCTTCTGGATTTACTGCGTATCTTTCAAAATCAGTAACACCTTCTTCTTCAAGGACATCTTGATCTAAAAAGAAATTACCAGTACATGATGCAGAGTCTCTTTTAAGAACAGCATATGCTGCATCAGCATATATTGATGGCATTCTAGAACCTTGTACTAGTTCTGCTCCAATTACATTTCTTACAGCTGCTGTGTCAAGTGAGGTTCTTGGCCAGAGACAATTAGACGCTACATTATGCTTTGCGAGTTCCTCAGCTAGACCATGAGCAACAAGCGACATCCCATATTTTGCGGTTGTGTAAGCAAGGGTCATTCCGAACCACTTCCGAGCTATATCTAAAGGAGGTGAGAGTGTTAAAATATGTGCGTTATCTCCTTTAATGAGATGTGGTATACATTTTTGGCTCAACATAAAAGTACCTCTTACATTGATGTTATGCATCAAGTCATATCTTTTCATAGGTGTATTTACAGTATCAGTAAGATGTATAGCGCTTGCGTTATTAATGCATATGTCTATACCACCAAACTTACTTGCTGTTTCCTCAACAGCAGCCTCTACTTGATCTTCAAATCTAATATCACAAACTATCGGAAGTGGATTGCCTCCAACTTCCTTAATTTCATCTGCAGCTGTAAAGATTGTTCCTGGGAGTGTTGGATGTGGTTCTGTAGTTTTCGCTAAAATTGCAACATTTGCTCCATCTTTGCCAAGTGCCTTTGCAATCTCTAGACCAACTCCACGAGAGCCTCCGCTCATAATTATTGTTTTATTTTTAAAGTATGTCATTTGTATATTCTATTAAAAATGCGTAATTTCTGTAGAGTCTTTTGTCGAAAGTACATTCGTCTAAGTACCTACAGTGAAATATTTGATTTTATTCGATTACAAGATTGGCTTTTATATTAATTTTGGCTTGCCGCAACACTTGCAATGATAATTATTAAAGTTATCACACCTGCGGATGCAATTAAAACTTCATTTCTGGTAATTTTTATTTTTGGTGCCGAACTCATCACACTCGCAAATAACAGTATTGCAGCTGAAATTATTAAGGCAAACAAAGGTGCGTAATCATGAAAATTAAGGAAAACTTGAGCAATCGCAACGGATATGACTCCACCTACAACAATAGCCCCTAATGGAATAACAATAGAACCAACAATCCTATTTCTAATTTTATTAGCTTCGGTATTTTCATCACTCTCCAATCCCTTAGGAACTCCTAAAATCATTGAAAGTACTGAAATTGCTGCTTGTATGATTGTTGATAAAATCACTATTCTCCAAAATGCTCCTCCAACACTAATAAGGTTTGTGACAGGATCTTCGGGTAAAATTCCTAGAATTGTTTGACCGACACTATTTACAATATAAAAAGCTGATGAGGAGCCAAACACAAGACCTAGTCCGACACCAGTGTATATAGATTCCCGATCATTTGTTAGCACCCCAAAACCCTCATAATTAGTTTCTAGAAATTTTTTGATATTTAAGGAATTTAATGCCCCAATAAACGCAGTTGTTAATGAAACAATAAGTACAAAAGAAACAGTACTATATTCTGCAATTAGTTTTTGGGTTTCGGCTTCTAAAATTAAACCATCATAAAGAAAAGAACTTGCAAGCAGTCCTTGAATGAATCCTGCTAAAACTCCAAAACCGAGTCCATACTTTATAGACTTTAAAATTTTTTGACTTATAGAAACGGGTGGAGGTGCATCGTCAACTACAACAGTAGCTATAGCACTGATTTCTTCAGCCTGTATTTCAAGAGGTAATTCTTCAACAATCTCTTCTGTTTCATCTTCTATAACTTGCTTTTCAACATCTACCTCTATTTTTTCAACGGTAGTCACTTCTGAAACAGGGGTCGGTATTGAATCACCACCACTCCAGTTATTTAATATATCATCTGAAGAGACGCCAGTTGCTTCTGCCCTAGCTTGAATAGATCTAGATAATAAATCTAGTGGTATACCACTAGAGCTACTAAGCTGTTCTAATTTTTGTCCATCCATAATAAATCTATATAATTCTAATCAGTTGAACTATTTCTAACGACATCATCAAACGTTTTTTCATTTTGATACCATTTCATCCATATAACTAAAATAGAAATCCAGAGTATTATGCCTCCTCCAAGTTTGAGTATTAATCCTGCAAGTGTTTGATCGTTAATGACAGATATGTTATAAATATTTTCGACATCTACATAAGCGCTGTAAAGAGGCTCCGTCCCAAAAGCAAGAAAACTTGCGGGGATTGTTGGAAGTAGTGATTGAAGAAACAGGTATCCTATTTTTGCAGCTGAATTCATAGGTTTAATTTCATCATTAAAACCAATAACAGGAATCCACATATTCAGTGAGACCAGAAGCATCACGGAATGTATTAGAAAATGGAATAATGTATTTGTTACCATCAGATTTACAACTGTAGACCAATGCATTCCAACCATTACAAAATTGAACAAGAAAAATGCAACAACAGGTTTTGCAGTTATTTTAAGTACTGATATTAGTGGTTTTACAGACACTAACTTTTTCATTTCTCTATGCATACCCATAAGCAATAAAGGTGGAGATACAAGAGCTAAGACTAAGTGTTCAGCTGAATGAACAGAAAACAAATATCTTTCACCAATGTCGTGAATTGGATAATCTGTAAAAGCCCAAAGGATTAGTAAACCTGAATACCACAACTTTCTTTTATCTTTTTTTATTGTTTTGTCTTTAGTTGATAATTCAAAAAATATAACTAATGAAACTATCAATGCCCAAACATCATAATGTGGATGAAATGGTAAATTTTCCATAATATTTTAAGAAAAGTTAGCTGATGCACGCTCTATCATTACAATTGCAAATAACACTAATGCCAATATCATCCCACCAGTAAAGAATCTGTTGACCATTTTATTTTCAAATCTAAGGTGCATAAACCATCCGACAACAATTATGAATTTTCCAACAGCTAGAATTATCAATATAGGATCAGTAAAAACCCCTACAATATCCTCTGTATAATATAAAGCTATTTCAATCGCGGTTAGTATTCCAAGTACAATTGCAATTTGTACATATTTTTTTGGAGTGGGATGATCTATGTGATTTTCAGACATTTTAAATTAAATAAACTACTGTAAACAATACTATCCAGACAATATCAACAAAGTGCCAGTAAAGTGCTACAAACTCAAGATTCATTCCACCTTCTAAAGTAAGGCCTTTTTGTCTTTGTCCAATACCCCAAAGAGCAAGGAGGAGGACCACGCCAATGAATACATGAAGTCCGTGAAAACCAGTAAGAACATAAAAAGTTGAACTGAAAATATTTGTAGAAAGCTCAAAACCTTTATGGTAAAACTCTGTAAATTCGTAAATTTGTCCTGCTAAAAATACCGCACCTAACATCGCGGTTGCTAAAAGCCAAACTCTTGTTTTTTCTTGATCGTTCGCTTCCAGAGCATTGTGAGCCAAAACCATAGTCAAAGAACTCATAAGAAGTATAAAAGAGCTAATTGAAGTAAATGGTATGTCGTAGACGTCTGTTAATTTGATGCCTGGAAAGTCTCTTCCTTTAAAAATCATAAAGGTAGTAATTAAAGTTCCAAAAAAAAGTATTTCAGTAGAAAGAAATACCCACATGCCAAGTTTTCTGGTTTCTACTCCTGTAGGTTCATGTGGATATGAATGAGAACTACTCATGCTCTAAATTTTCTTCAACCTCTTCTTCTAGTGGTTCCGTTCCCCACCCAAAACCTCCAATTAGAAGAAATAAAGCGCCAATCAAGGCAAGGGGAATAGATTTATAAATTACTGCATAACCTAAAAATGGCAGACCAGCAGCAAGTAAAATAGGGAAATATGAAGGATTAGGTAATACAATATTTTCTGATGGATTTAGACCCTCTTCTTCAAGATCAATAAGCATTTGATCGGCGGACTCTTTCCTTACGGCTCTTCCATCCTCGTCTTCATCATATTTTGAATGCCAAAAATCATCTAATGATTTCACTTCTGGAGCTTTTGAAAAGTTCCATACAGGTGTTGGTGACGGGATAGTCCACTCTATCGTTCTTGCATCCCAGGGATCAAATGGGGCTTTTTCACCATTTCTTTTAGAAAAAATCCAATTAATCATAAATACAATTATTGAAACTGCAATTATAAAAGCACCGATTGTCACAATAATATTCCAAAATTGAAGATTAGTTTCTTCAGCATAAACCCATGTTCTTCTCACTTGGCCTTGAAGACCTAACCAGTGCATAGGTCCAAAGGTAAGATTAAATCCAATTAACATTAACCAAAAATGAATTTTCCCGAGAGTTTCGTTGTACATTTTGCCCCAAACTTTTGGAAACCAGTAGTAAAGTCCTGAAAAGATTCCAAACAATGCGCCTCCAAAAAGTACATAATGAAAATGTGCAACAATGTAATAAGTATCAGTTTGCTGTGTATCAGCAGGCACTACTGAATGTGTAACACCACTTAATCCACCAATAACAAACATTCCGATAAAACCCAAAGAAAATAGCATAGGAGTATTAAGTTTGATTTTTCCACCCCAAATAGTACCCAACCAATTGAAGATTTTTACTCCCGTAGGTACCGCTATAACCATTGTTGAAAGTCCAAAACCAGCTTGAGCTACAGGACTAATTGCAGATGCGAACATGTGGTGTGCCCATACTCCAAAACCTATGAAGGCAATTCCAAAACCTGCAAAGACAATAGCTGCATAACCGAACAAAGGTTTTCTGGCAAAAGTAGGTAGAACCTCAGAAACTATACCAAACGCTGGAAGAATAAGAATATATACCTCTGGATGACCAAAAAGCCAAAACAAATGTTGCCAAAGGACCGGGTCTCCACCTCCTTCTGTGAGGAAGAAAGTAGTGCCAAATTTTCTATCAAATGTGACATAAAAAAGTGCAATTGCAATGATTGGCAAAGAGAATGCAAGTAGGAAGGAAACAGCAAAAGTCATCCATGTAAATACTGGCATCCTCATAAATCTCATACCTTTTGTTCTCATGTTGATAATTGTTGTAATGAAATTAAATGCGGATATGAGTGATGCGATTCCTAAAATCTGGAGCCCAATTGCCCAGTAATCCATTGCTGTTCCAGGCGAATATTTCAGTCCAGCATTTGGTTGATATCCGAACCAGCCACCATTGGGAGCAGATCCAAGCCAACCAACTTCCTCAGCAAGATATCCACCATCTGGGGCTCCTGCAGTTCCAAAAATAAAAGTAGAATAAAGAAAAGCTCCTCCAAATATAAATATCCAAAACGAAAGAGCGTTAAGCCTTGGAAAGGCAACATCTCTGGCTCCAATCTGAAGAGGAAGCAAATAATTGAAGAAAGCTGCGCTGATTGGCATAATTGCCAAAAATATCATTGTAGTTCCATGCATCGTAAACATTGCATTATATTCTGCAGCTGTTAAAAAATTGTTATCAGGCTGTGAAAGCTGAATTCTCAAAATTAACGCCTCAAGACCACCAATTAATAAAAAGAAAAACGCTGCGTAACCATACATTATTCCAATTCTTTTGTGGTCAACAGTTGTTATCCAACTCCAAATACCTGTTTCAGAAGAAGGTCTTTTAAAAATATTACTTTGTTTATTCGGCTCAATTATTTTTGTCATTTAAGTGTCTCCAGATACGCAATTAAAGCATTAATTTCCGATTCAGTCAATTCTAGGTTCGGCATAAATGTACCAGGCTTTAACTCTGCTGGATTAGCCAGCCATTTTGTAAGGTTTTCTGGATTATTTTTCAATGCTGCACCGGCAAAGACATTTCGATTAGCAAAATGGGTTAGATTTGGTGCAATTCTATCACCTTGAACATCCCAAACACCGTTTATTACATGGCATTGTGTACAACCTGCATTCAGATAAACTTGCTGCCCTTCTGCTGCTAAAGATAAATCATCGGAACTAAATGCAATTGCATCTTTTTGTTGATTTTTTACCCATGCATCAAAATCACTTTGGGACATTGATAAAACTCTTCCGCGCATTTTTGAATGACTTAATCCACAATATTCACCACATTGAGCCCAGAACTCATTTGGTGAATCCGCATGAAGATTAAGGTAAGTCGTTTGTCCAGGAACAAGATATCTTTTACCATTTAATTTAGGCACCCAGTAGTTATGAAGAACATCGTTAGACCACATTTCAAGTCTTACTGGTTTGTCTGCTGGAATTACTAGAACGTTCGCAGTGGTTATTCCGTAATCTGGGTATTTATATTCAAACCACCACTGATGACCTATGACTTCAATTTTTAAGGCATTTTCTGGTTCTCTTGCTAAATCAAATATTGTTCTTACTGTTGGTACAGCTATCGCAGCCAATATCAATACAGGTATGACAGTCCATAATATCTCGAGTTTTGTATTTCCATGAATTTGCTTTGGCTCTGGAGAATCAGGTTTTTCTTTATAAACAAAAACTGACAATAGTAACGCACCTTGAACAATCACAAATATTACAACAGCAATCCAGAATGTTATCCAAAATAATTCATCGATAGATCTCGCATATGGACCCTCGGGACTCAGGGAATCAAGGGGAGCATTTTCAATACAAGCGGAGAGAAAAACTAGTAGTAAATACCTCAAATTCTTTAATTTAAAAATTTTTTTCACAAGCATATTTATATTATCAACAATATTTAAGGATAGCGTTCAAACAATATATAGTGTAATTAAAGTACTATGTCACTATGAAAGCTCAAACAAAAGCAAGTGTTTCAAATTATTTAAAACTTTCTAAATTGAGAATTGTCGAGCTTTTGCTTATTACAACTGTTCCATCCATGGTTGTTTCCATATATGGCTTTCCTCCTGTTGAATTAGTTTTGTTTACATTGCTGGGTGGGACAGCATTAGCAATAAGCGCTAACGTTCTAAATCAAATTTTTGAAATAGAAACTGATAAATTAATGGCAAGAACATCTGACAGACCCCTTGTCACTGGAACTATTTCCGTAAAAAATGCTTATACATATTCAATTTTCTTGGCACTAACAGGATTTATAATTTTATTCACACAAGCAACTCCCATAGCAGCATATATTGCATTAATGGCAAATATTTTTTACTCGTTTATATATACATTGATTTTAAAACCTAGAACAAATCAAAATATTGTTATTGGGGGTGCAGCTGGAGCTGCCCCTGTTCTTATTGGATGGGCTGCAACAGGAACTGAACTTGATACGGGATCATGGCTTTTATTTTTACTTGTTTTTCTTTGGACTCCTGCTCATTTTTGGGCATTATCAATTGAAAATGTAGAAGACTATAGGGGGGCGGAATTTCCAATGTTGCCAACCCAAGAATCAAAAAAAAGAACATCAATTTTTATTGGTGTTTATTCATGTGCCACTGTAATAACATCTCTTTTAATAGCACCGATATTACAGCTTGGTTTAATTTATTTATTTTTAGCATTAATTTTTGGAATCTATTTAATGATTAAATCTTATGGTTTGTACTCAAATAAAATAAAACCAATATCATACTTTGTATTTTCTAATACTTATCTAGCGGTAATATTTTTATCTATGATTGCTGACATTCTTTTTACAATAAGGAATACTTAGTCATGGAAGAAATATTTTTTTCAATAACTTATCCTCCAATACCAATTACTAAAGTTGGGCCAGTATTTCTCTCCTTACATGGAGTTTTTGCCGCAATTGGATTTTATTTTGGGGCTAGCCATGCTTTAAAACTCTCAGAACAAGACGGTGCCAACTCAATTTTATTCTCTGAGGCGCTATCATGGGCAATCTTTGGAGCCATTCTTGGTGCAAGATTTTTTACTATACCTGCACAATGGTATGCGAATCCAGGGTATGGATTAAGCGATGTTTTTACATTAGCTGGTAGCTATTCAATTATGGGTGGTATGGCAGGGGGAATTATTGCTGCATATCTTAAAATTAGCATTTTTAATAATGAAGACTTTAAACAATATGGAGATTACGCTGCCACAGGATTAATACTTGGGACTGTTATTGGAAGAATTGGCGATCTGGCTATTGTCGAACACCTAGGAAGAGAAACAAGCTTCTTTTTAGGTTATGAAATTAAGCCGGGATATGACGTTGCACCACAACATAATTCTTTAGAATGCATGGAGCCACTGTTAACTTGTGGAACATATCATCACGTTGCACTTTATGACTTAATCCTTGCATTAATTGTTTTCTTTATTTTTAGATCGTTGCAAAAACATTATGACTTTGGGAAAGGATCTTGGATTGGTTTATGGGCAATATGGTATGGAACTCAAAGAGCATTTCTAGACACTTTAAGATTTGGAATGGGTGATTCTACAATTGGTGTATTCACCTGGAATCAAATTGGAGGAGCTCTTCTCGCACTTTTAGGGTTAATCTTTTTCTTAAAATATAAAAATATTAAAAAAGACTAATAATAAATAGAAGATAAAAAGCTATAAAAGAATACCCAACGAAAATGTTTCTTTTAATGATATTTCTTGATAAAAATATTACAAGAAAAGAAACAAAATACATCATAAATAGCTGGTAATCAATTCTTGAAAGAATATTTCCCGGGCTTATCGAAATTGCAACACCACCAACTAATCCAATATTAAAAAGATTTGAACCAAAAATATTTCCAAAGACAATGTCAGGCTTTCTCATCCTCGCTGCTGCTATTGTTCCCGCAACTTCCGGAAGACTAGTACCAATTGCAATAATTGTTGAACCTATTACCAAAGATGAAACGCCAAATGTTTCAGCTAACTCAACTGCATTATTAACCACTAATTGACTTCCAAAAAGAGTTGCAGCTAAAGAAAGTAATCCCCTGAGCCATATGTATTTTTTTTCTTCAGTTTTGTAATCTTCTTCTTCAACACTGTCAGTACTTACCATTTTGTAAACTACATAAATGGTTAAAACTAACAGCACAATACCTAAGTACAGTGGAAAGCTACTAAAAAGAACATAAGTTGACACAAATACAGTAGTGAGGATTGCCATCCAAACTGGACTAAGTTGATTGAGCTTAATTTTCTCATCAAAGTCCTTTGGAATTGCAAGATACAAAACTGCTACTACAAGTAATGAATTTGCAATATTTGAACCTACTATATTTCCAATTCCCAAATCCAAATCTCCATTTAATGCAGCTCCCGTGCTTGCGAACAATTCTGGTGCAGATGTACCAAATCCAATAAATGTTGCCCCTATGATAGAGCTGGGAATTTTGAATTTTAAAGCGATTTGTACGGCAGAATCAACCATTTCATCTGCACCCTTTACTAAAAAAATTAATCCTACTACAAATCCAAATATGAGAATTAATATATCCATGTCTTGCTGTCTATTCTTTAGAATCTCTCCATGCAATCCACTCTTTTACTAAAGATAAATCATATCCTGGTCCATTAACGGCTAAAGTTACTTCAGTAGCTCCAGCTTCCAAAAGATCATCGGCAAGATCAATTCGTTTAATATCAATTCCGATTGATCTTTGTATTTCATTTGGATTCCTTCCTACTTCAGAACACCAATTATCTAATACTGAATTTTTGTGTGCTACAGTTTCAATGCCACTCCTCTCCTCTGTTTTCGTTGCAAATCCATGCCAAATATCTGCATACTGTGCGACTAGTCTAAGAGTCACTTTTTCTCCACCACCTCCGATTAGTATGGGTATTTTTCTTTTAGGCTGAGGATCTAATTTACCCATCCTTTTAACAATTCTCTCTAACGATTTTTCTAGTTCTTTGAGCCTCCATATTGCTGTGCCAAACTCATAACCATACTCTTCATAATCTTGTTCAAACCAACCCGAGCCAATTCCGAGGACTACCCGCCCATCTGATATGTGGTCAACTGTTCTAGCCATATCAGCTAGTAGTTCAGGATTTCTATATGAATTACATGTAACTAAGGGACCTATATCAATCTTATCTGTTACCTCAGCCCAGCTAGCCAGCATGGTCCAACATTCAAAATGCTTTCCCTCTCTTCTTTCACCTTGTTCCCATTGTGTACCATCTTCTTTATATAGCGGATAGAAATGGTCCCAGTTGTAAATAACATCTGCACCAATTTCCTCTGATTTCTTAGCAGCTTTCCTTATCTGGTCATACTCCGCATGTTGAGGTTGTAAAAATACAGCAATTCTTGGTTTCATTTCATCTCCTTTTATACAAATTTAGCCTTTTTTAATACACTATTTATTGAATTCTTAAATTTAATATTCGCATTTAATCTTTCAAACTTTTGCTTTGTTAGTTTTTCTGCAGATGGAAGCGGATTTAATTTTATAAAATCTTGGATGTCTTTTCCTATATGTTCATCATAAACCGACGGTAGTCCATCAAGAATTCTTGATGAAGTCCATTCGGGCATTACTTTTAGTAAATTTTCCCAGTTTAACTTTATAATTTCCCAAGCATTTTTACCATTTTCATGATGTGATATTAGGCCAGCAAGCAGGTATGGTGCATCGGCACCTCTTATAGTCTCATTGAGTATTGCTTCAATAACTACTTTTGGAGTCTCTGGATCACTTACTCCTGGAAGACTTGATCTAAACCTAGCTTCAATTTGTGGAGAATCTGAATTAATGAAGTTATTTAAATAATTATTAATTGAAATTGATTTGTCTAGTCCTGATACAGAGAGGATTAAGTTATAGTAATTTCCATCAGAGTAGTCTTTATACTCCTCTGAATTAAATTGATCTGTGAAATGTGAAATAAATTTATCATCTTTTGAGTACTTTGCATACAAAAAACATATCAATGATTTTAATTGGGACATTTCTTGATCCATATCTTCTTTATACTCACTTCCTAATCTGTCCAATAATGGTTTACAGAATTGTGCTATATAATTTTCTAATTTATTACTCGAATCTATCTTATGAAGAGCTGCAAATATTCCCGAAACTAAAGACCATATATTTTTATCAGTTTCATTTTTATATAAATCAATTAGTTTAAGAAAACTTTCTAAGGCCAACTTCTCTGTCCTTAAAGACATCCATGAATCTTCAAGCAGTCGGTACTTTTCATTAAGATCCAAATCATCAAAGTATCTCATAATTTTATTTAGATGTTTAGAGTCATATGCTGAGTGGAAAAAGGACCATCCTCCGTTATTGATAAATGGTACATTGCCAATAAGTTCAAAAGAGTCAGTCTTGTTTTTTAAAAGAACTTTTTGACTTTTACCATTGTCTAGAAAACGGATATTTATAGGAACTTTCCATAATGAATCATCAGTTTCCCCATCAATTAAAAACTTTGACTGTGAGAAAATAAAATTTGTATTTTCATTATGTTCAATACTAATTATTGGGTAACCTTCTTGTTTTATCCAAGTGGGTAAGATATCTTCTAAATCATATTCTGTTTCTCCAGAAAGTTCTGTCCACAAATCAGATGAGTGGGTGTTTTTGAATTTGTGTTTGTTCAAATAATTTCTGACACCTTTTTTAAAATTTTCTTCACCAATAAATGTTTCAAACATTCTTAAAACAGTAGAACCTTTTTGATATGTTAGAACGTCAAACATTTCTTCCGCTTCTTCTGGTGTTGCAACTTCAAACTCAACTGGTCTTGAAGATTTTAGTGAATCTACATTAAAACCCTGGCTTCTTGCTAGGTTTAATTCATTCCACAACTTAAATTCAGGATATGTAGCTTCTGAGGCAATCACCTCCATAAGGCTTGCAAATGCTTCATTTAACCAAATTCCGTCCCACCATTTCATTGTTACTAGATCTCCAAACCACATATGTGCAAGTTCGTGAGCAACAACTTCAACAGACCTAGACAGCTCTGCTCTTGTAGCCTTTTCAACATCAATCAACAGCAAAGTTTCTCTAAAAGTTACTGCACCAACATTCTCCATGGCTCCCATAGCAAAATCCGGGATAGCTATTAGATCTAATTTTGTTCCTGGATAATTTATGTCATAATAATTTTCAAAAAAATCCAAAATTTTTATGGCTGCTTCTCCTGCAAATTTTGTTTGGTGCCCAAATCCAGGCCTGTGAACAACTCGAACATCTGTTGTATTAGATTTTCCTATTTCAGTAATTTCTAGAGGACCAACCACAAAAGCAACAAGATAGGTAGACATTCTCATTGAGTCCTCGAACTTACTTGTAGTTCTCTCGTTTAAGGTTGTTTCGCTGATAACTTTTTCATTGCTAACTCTTATATCTGATTTATCGGATGTAAGAGTTATTGAAAAAACTGACTTATATTCTGGTTCATCCCAGCAAGGAAAAGCCATTCTTGCAGAAGTAGGTTCAAACTGGGTTGTAGCCATCCAGTTTTGTTCATTATTTTCATCCACAAACTTGCTTCTATAAAAACCTCTTAAATCATCTACAATTTTGCCCTCGAAATCAATATATAATTTCCAGTCACCAGAAGTAACTTTTTCCTCAAAGTTTATTATTATTTTTTCATCTTCATTGAGATAATTTATAGACCCGTCAATATGTGCGCCATTATCGTCTTCTATAAAAGAAGAATTGATTGTTAAACCTACTGAATGTAAATGTATTTCGTCAGTCTCCTCTACAACCTCTATGAATACAATTTCTTTTCCAAGATATTTAAAATTTTTAAGATCGATATCAAGATTTATTTCGTATCTGTTAGGTATTGCTAATTTTGGAAGTAAAATATTTTGATTCATTAACAAATTGTAGTTTATATATGAATCAAACCCAGTCTAAGTGTATAAATTCATCTTCATTTAAAAGTTGGACCATGTGTGCGCCAAAAAAATCTCGTTGAGCTTGGATTAATGATGAAGGGTTAAAATTATTCGAGGAATTGATATACCAATTATATGAGGAATAAATTACTGGTATAGCAACCTGACTTTCAACAGATTCATTAATTGTTGTTTTAATGTCATCTAATTTTTCTTCTAGTTGATTTTGTATTTCCTCTATTTCAACAATGGATGAATCTGTTGAAATTTCTTCATAAATTTTTTTAATTTCTTTAAGTAAATCAGATCGAATTATGCAACCAGATAGCCAATTTTGTAATACTTCTGGAATTTTTATTTCAAGGCTTTCCTTGCTGCTGAAATGCTCAATAAATAAAATCCCTTGAATCAAAGTTGAAAGACGTGCAAAATATATTGCATTTTTAACTTTATCTAGATCGACATTTAAATTTTTTGAATGTGTTACTTTGGGCCAAATTTTTTGAAAATGACTTTCCACTCTCGCGTTAAAAGCCTCATAGATACTGGGTAAAGGAAAGTTGTAATCCAAGGACGTTTCTACTGTTAACTTACCAGTACCTTTGTTATTAGCAACTGGGCTAATATTATCAATTAGATATTCGTTATCTGCTTTCTTTTTTATTATTTCTGAAGATATTTCAATCAAGTAGGAAGATTGATTTTTTTCCTTAAGACTTTTTAAAAAATTACTAATTTCCAAATTACTAAAGTTAGAACTTTTTAAAATACTATAACTTTCCGCAAGTATTTGCATTTCAGCATACTCAATTCCATTGTGAAGCATTTTTATAAAGTGTCCAGTTCCGTAACCTTTGTATACACCAATGCAATCTCCATAACTGCTTTTTGCTGATATAGATTTAATCATTGATAATAAATTTTTTGGAATGGTGTCATCAGTGCCAAGCATTAATGCAGGTCCATGCCTTGCTCCTGTTTCTCCGCCTGAAACACCCATACCTACAAAGCGTATTTTTTTCTTTTTACATTTATTTCCAAGTTCAACACTATCTTTATAAAAAGAATTTCCACCATCAATTAAAATATCGTTATTATCAAGCATCTTTAATAATTCGTCTGCAACACTTTTAGTAGCCTTACCAGATGGAACCATTAACAGAATTTTTCTTGGACTTTCAATATTTTTTACAAATTCATCGAGTTTAGTAAATCCAGATATATTTTTTTTAGAACTCTCATGAATAAGGTCATTGATTTTATTTTTAGATTTGTTAAATACAACTACATTTATATCATTATTGGAAAAATTTAATGCAATATTTTTTCCCATTACTCCCATGCCAACAATACCTATTGTTTCACTCATGAGAGAATTTTAACAACTTCCTTTTCAACTAAATTATTTAGATAATAATTTCTAATTGATACCTCAACTTCTAGTTGGTCTTCTTTATTAACTACATTTTTAATTGTTGAAAACTTGTGTAGTGCATCTAGATGCTTGGGGCTTGTTAAAAGTTTAATTTCAATTAAATTTCCAAAAATTTTATAAGTAATAGCTGAAATTAAATTATCAAGATTTGTTCCTTTTATTGAAGAAACAAAAATTGCACTTTCATATCTTTCCTTTAAGAAATTTAACGATGCTTTATCTATTTTATCAATCTTGTTGAAGACCAAAATCTCTTCTACATTTGACTCAATTTGTTTCAGAATTTCATGGACTGTAGATATATGCATTTCTGGAATTGCAGATGCAGCATCAACAACGTGTATAAGTAGGTTGGCCTCTTTCACAACTGTAAGTGTTGACTTAAATGAATCAATTAATGTTGTAGGAAGGTTTTGTATAAAACCAACTGTATCAGAAATAATAATTGGTTCGCTTAAATCATCTACTTTTAATTCTCTTTGGAGGGAATCTACGGTAGCAAATAACTCATTAGCAACATAAGTTTTAGACTCAGTTATTTTTTCAAGCAACGTTGATTTACCAGCATTTGTATATCCCACTATTGAAACTAATGGAGTATTGTTTTTTTTCCTAAAACTTGATTGAACTTCTCTTTGTTTTCCAACTTTTTTTATTTCTTTTTTTAATTTGTTAATCCTGTTGTCAATTAATCGATTATCAGTTTCTAACTTAGTCTCACCGGGACCTCTAGTACCTATACCACCACCTTGTTGGTTAAGAGTTTTACCTAAACCAGCTAATCTCGGTTTTAAATAAATTGATAATGCTAGCTCAACCTGCAGGGTTGCTTCCTTTGATTGAGCATGTAATGCGAATATGTCTAAAATCAATCCAGTTCTATCAACGACATCACATTTAAATAATACACGAAGCTCTTTTTGTTGATTTGGAGTAAGTTCACAATCAAAGATGACTACATCTATGTCATTCGCATTGGATATGTCTACTAATTCTGTAATAGAACCTTTCCCAATAAAAGTTTTTGGATCTATTCTTTCAACTCTTTTTGTTTGTATGATTGTTGGACTTGAACCAGCTGTTTTTACTAAGTTAACAAGTTCTTTTAGAGACTCCTCTTTATCAGCTCTGATTTCATTTTTAAGTATTATTCCAACCAGCAAAGCTTTTTGAGTAGTTACAAATATATCTCTGTCTGATACAGTAAGTAATTTTCTTTCAGACTGATTGGGGTTATTTCTTTGATTCAATTATTTCATTATAGGCAGTTGACCACTATCAGATTTATTAGAAATTTCTTCTTCGGCAATAATCTGAGATTCTCTTACTGCTAAAACAACTTTTCCAGTTGGTGGCCATATAAACTTCCATGCACCACTTGCAACTGCCCAAAATTGATTTCCAGAATCAACATCAATTAAAGGCAGTGCCTCAGAAGTTTTTTCGCTACCTGCCGGTACTAATAAGCCTGACTTAGTAAAAGTCTCTTCTCTTAAGTGACCTACTCTCCAACCTGGCGAAACTTTAAATCCCGGCGGTGCGAAATCAATGTTGTCCAAGGTATTTTCTTCTGTCATTTTCTTATATTAAACATAAAAAAAGTATAAATTAGCGGAGGTGGACAGGAATCGAACCTGCCAAAGACTTTTACACCTTTCAACAGTTTTGAAGACTGTGGAGCCCACCAGGCGCTCATTCACCTCCAATATTAAGACTAGTTATATAAAAAATTATTATTGGAATAGAATTAAACGTAATGAAAAGTTTTCAACAAACATTTAATGAACTTAAGAAAGCAAGAGGATTGAGCAATAAACAGATTGCTTCATTTACCGGTGTAAAACTTAAGGATGTAAAACAATGGGAAACTGGTACAAGTTTTCCGAATGAAACTAAGGTAGTCGATGCACTAGAAGGATTATTGGGTACTGAAATTAGCAAATCACTAGAGGGATACACTTCCCAAAGTAAAGTAAATAGTCAATTAAAAACTTCAGAGGATAATATTTTTAAAGTAAAAAATGAAAAACTAGATGTTACAAATACAAAAATTGATAAGTTACGATACTTGCTTCAAAAGCAACCTCAAAATACAACGGACTATGAATTTGATAACGAAATTGAAAACATAACAGATGATTACTATTTTGAAGAAGATGCAAATACACCTTTAAAAGAAATCTTAGAAAAACCATATTTATACGATGAAAATCAACTAGGCTTCTATTTTTCAAGAAATTTAAAAACCCTATGCCTACTTTCTGTTTTAGGTTTAATCATTTTCAGTTTTTTTCAACTGTTTTGGGATTCCTTTAACTTATTTATAGATAACTTACTGTGAGACTACTTTTTTACACAAAACTAGGATTATTCCTTTCAGTTCTCTCTATTCTTGCTGGTGCCTTTGTAAGGGCAACAGGGTCTGGGGATGGATGTGGAGCGACATGGCCAACTTGTAATGGAAGACTAATTCCCACACTTTCGGATACATCAGAAATAATTGAATTTTCACATCGAAGCATTAGCGGAGTCTTATTAATTGTTACGATGTATATTTTTATTAGTTCAAGAAAATTAGAAAAAGAAAGCATTGCACGAACCTCAGTAAATTATCTTACATTTTTTGTTTTATTTGAGGCATTAATAGGTGCTGTAATAGTTGTTTTTGAATGGGTCGGTTTAAATAGTTCATTACCCAGAATCATTGCTGTACCAATCCACCTAGTCAATACTTTCGGTCTTTTAGCTAGTTATGTAATTCTCTATAAAATACTTGAAAATAAATTAGACAGCATTAAAAATCTTTGGGATCGAAATTTTATTTTTATATCTATTTTCTTTCTTCTTACTGGAGCTACAGGATCTATAACTGCCCTTGCTGATGTACTATATCCAAGTGCATCTTTTTACGAGGGTTTTTTGGATGATTTTGATAAAACCTCTGAGTTATTGACCAGATTGAGAATTTTTCACCCTATAGTTTCAACAATTTTATCAATAGGTTTATACATTGAATCCAAGCAACTTCAACAAAGATTCAATATAAATACAAATTTTCTTAAATTTCTGATTTTTGCTGCAATTTTCCTTGGTGTTACCAATGTTTTATCAAACATTGTTCTATTTCTAAGTATTTTTCACCTAGCAATGGCTGATTTACTATGGATTACATATATATATGTAAGTTTGGATAAAGTAAAAAATAATCTACCTACGAATTAGCTTTAAATTAAACATTGTTATAGACTTCATCTTTGTAACTAGATGAGAATAGGAAAAGTCAAAATATACGATGGTAACTAAAACAATTCCTTCAAAACCAAAACCTGAGGCTGAAGAAGTCGATTTTTCAAATGAAGACACGACTTTAACACCCGAACAGGAAAAAGCTGCTCGCGAAAAAGCAAAATCTCTTACAAAAAAATTAGCTGATGACAAAGGAAAACTTACTACTGATCTCGTAAGTCAATATCTTACAGCCATTGGTAGCTTTGACTTATTGACTGCTGAGCAAGAGGTAGAATTAGCCCAAAAAATTGAATCAGGAGAGAAAGCTGCTGTCAAACTTCATAAAAAACAATTTAAGGATAAAAAAGGCGAGATAAGACTTAAAAGAGATAGAAAGAAAGGCGCCGAGGCGAAAGATGCTTTTTTGACAGCTAACTTAAGACTAGTTGTTGCAAATGCTAGAAGATACGCTAACACATCTGGAATTGACTTTCTAGATTTGATTCAAGAAGGCAACCTAGGCTTAATTAGAGCAGTTGAAAAATTTGATTGGAGAAAAGGTTTTAAATTTTCAACTTATGCTACTTGGTGGATTAGACAAGCAATTACAAGAGCGATAGCGGATAAATCTCGTACTGTGAGAATTCCTGTTCATTTACATGACACAATGGCAGCTGTTAGAGCAGCACAGGCACAATTAAAAGCTGAGTTGGGTAGAGATCCAAAACCTCAGGAAATTGCAAAAGAAGCTGGTGTGGGTGTAGACAAAGTTGAACTCGCACTAAGTGTTGCTGATACTGTTTCTCTAGAACAGCCAGTTGGTGAAGACGGAGCTCAACTTGGAGATTTTATTCAAGATGAAGATGCTAGCGATCCATCATTGATTGTGCAAGATCTTGACGTTGCTGAAAGTTTACGAGACAGCATAAGCAGATTACCTGAGAGAGAAGGAAGAATTCTTGCACTGAGATACGGTTTTTATGATGGAGTTCCTAGAACTCTTGAAGAAATCGGTGAGGAATTCGATTTAACGCGTGAAAGAATTAGACAATTAGAAAAACTTGCTCTTTGTAGATTAAGACACCCGTCTTTCGGAATAAGAGAACAAGATTTAGTTTAATTTTTTCATAAGAAATTCGCTTAACTTTATTCATCATTGTTAAGCTAAATACATGTTTGAATACCTTGAATTAGCGATAGATTCTGCAGTAAACAGCGGTGCAAAATACTCAGATGCAAGAATTCTGATTTCTAAATCAAGAAACATAGCGGCTAAAAATGGTGAAGTAGAAAACTATAATGAATCGGAAAAAATAGGTATAGGAATTAGGGCTTTAGTAGGTTCATCTTGGGGTTTTTACTCAACGTATGATTTATCGAAATCTTCATTGACTAATGCTGGCATTAAGGCTTTCCAAATTGCAAAAGCCTCCGCTATGGTTTCTGGTGATGACCTACCTTTTGCTGACGTTCCAGTAGTTGAAGATAGTTATACTACTCCTCATGACGAAAATCCTTTTTTTGTTTCAAGCACAGATCAAGTTGATTTACTTCTAAGAACTACAGCACAAATGAAAAAACTTGGAAGTTCGAGAGCTTCAGGAAGACTAGATTTTTGGGATACTGAAAAATGGTTTGCATCAAGCCAGGGCCACAAAATTTATCAGAATATTGTTGAGTCTGGAGGAGGCATTTCATCCCTTGCAGTTGGAGATGGTGAAACTCAAATTCGTTCATATCCACAATCTTTTGGCGAATATCGAACAGGTGGATGGGAAGTAATAAAAGGTTTTGAATTTGAAAACCACACTGAAAGATTGGCTGAAGAATCTCAGAGATTATTAGTTGCTCCACAATGTCCTGAAGGAACTATGGATTTGATTTTAGAAGGAAGTCAACTTGCTCTGCAAATTCATGAATCTGTAGGCCACGCAATAGAACTAGACAGAATTCTAGGATGGGAAGCAGCATATGCAGGTACATCACACTTAGAATTAAAAAAATTAAACCAACATAAATATGGTTCAGAGTTAATGAATATTGTTGCTGATGCAACTTTGCCTGGCGCACTTGCAACTTTTAAGTATGATGACGAAGGCACTCCTGCACAAAGAGTAGATATCGTAAAAGAAGGAATTTGGACTGGAGTTCTTTCAGGGAGAGATAGTGCAGCAGTCGCAGGAGTCAAACCTGGAGGAATGGTTCGAGCAGATGGATTTGGCAGACTTCCAATGGTAAGAATGACTAATGTTGGGCTTTTGCCTGGTACATCTTCATTAGATGAGATAATTCAGTCAACTGAAAATGGTGTATATATGGAGACAAATAGGTCTTGGTCGATAGACGATCTTAGATTAAATTTTCAATTTGGATGTGAAGTTGGCTGGCTAGTTAAAAACGGAAAAATTATAGATATGGTAAAAAACCCGACTTATACAGGAATTACACCTCTTTTTTGGGGGAATATGGATATGTTAGCTGGTGAAGAAGAGTGGGTTTTTTGGGGAACTCCAAACTGTGGAAAAGGTCAACCAAGCCAAGTAGGACATACTGGCCATCCTGCATCACCCGCAAGATTTAAAGACATACGAATTGGAGTTAGAGGATGAATATTTGGGATGACTTACTCGATGAGGTTAAAAAAAATCTTCCAGACGAAATAGAGTGTGAACTAAAATTAATGCATTCAAAAAGTGCACTTACAAGATTTGCTAATTCCCAAATTCATCAAAATGTAGATGAAGAATCAGCAGAAATTTATTTAACAATTCATAAAGATTCAAAAACTACAACAATCTCTAATAATCTGACAGCTATTAAGAATGTAGGAGAATTTGTCAACAAAGCCATAGTCTCATTAGAGGACAGCCCCATAGACAAAGGATGGTCAGGGCTTCCAGATAAATCTAATTCCTATGAAGGATTCAAAGACCTTGAAGAGTCAACTCCTGACGACAGAGCAAAAGTTGTTAAAGAGTTTATTGAGGAGGGGAAAAGTATGAATGCAGCTGGATATTGTTCAACTTATATTAACAATTATTTTGTTTGGAACTCAAATGGATTAAATTCTTGTGACTCATCAAGTAGTGCATTTATAGATGGCATCTTTAGAACGGATACATCTGCTGGATCTTCACACAGAGGTGGTCAAACTCTTACCTCTCTTGAAGGCATAGCTGCTGGTTCTGAAGCAGCTAAACTTGCTACTGACTCACAAAATCCAGTCGATATTGAACCAGGAAATTACGAAGTTGTTTTAGGACATGAAGCAGTAAGTACAATATTGGTCTTTTTAGAAGTTTACGGGTTTAACGCAAAAAGTAAAATCGACGGCATGAGTCCGATAATTATTGGAGAACAACAATTTGATGAAAAAATTAGCATGGTTGATACTCCTGAAGATGAAGATTCAATTGGTTTTAAAATTGATGCATCGGGTTCCAAAAAGTTAAATTTAGATGTTGTTAATAATGGTGTCCCCAAATCTTATTTCCATACAAGAAGAACTGCTAACGAACTTGGAATGAAAAATACATTTCATGAACTTTTTGGTTGGGGTGAAAACTTTGGAGGAATTGGAACAAACGTAAAGCTGCTGAATGGAGAAAAAAGTTTTGAAGATATGATATCCGACGTAAAAAAAGGAATTTACATTAATGAATTTTGGTATTGCAGAGTATTAGATCCAATAACACAAGTAGTTACAGGTTTGAACAGGAATGGCTCTTTTTTTGTGGAAAATGGAAGAATAACTAAACCAGTTGGAAGGTTACGCTTCACACAAAGCTTTATATCTGCACTAGCAAACGGAAATGTCAACTCAGTCGGAAAACATTCAAGGTACTCTGATTCAGAATTTGGTGAAGGAATACTTTCAGTTCCTCAACTTCATTTAAAAGAATTTAATTTTACTGGTGGTGTTTCTGGATAAACTAAGCTATTTTGATGGTCAAAAACCATTAATTATTCCTCACAGAGGTGGTGCAAATATAGTTCCTGAAAATACACTTCATGGTCTCCAAATGGTCATATCTGAAGGTTTTACTCATTTTGAAACTGATTTGAGAATGTCGAAGGATGGTGAAATATTTCTACATCATGACGATTCATTTAATAGGACCACTGACGTAGAAGGAAAAGTAAGAGATTTCAATTGGTCTGAAATAAAAACAATTAATGCTGGGTACGAATTTTACAATAGAAACAATTTACCAGGCAATACAACAAGTTTTGTAAGACTAGAGGATGCTTTATTGATGAGCCAAGTTTTAAAATTTAATCTTGATTTGAAAGAGACAGGTCTAGCAAAAAAAGTTGTTGAAATTGTCTTTTCATTAAACGCACAAAACAGAGTTCTAGTTTCTTCATTTAACCCATCAAGGCTTGATGAATTTTTACTTGAAAGTAAAGGTCAAATTGCAACATCAGGAACTTTTAGAGAAAACGCAATTGCTAGATTCCTGCCAATAAAAAGAAGAAATTTTCAAGTACAAGCTTTGCAAGCTCCATTCAAGTGGAGAGGTATGCAGATTTATTCAAAAAAATTAGTTGATTTTTGTAAATTAAACGATTTACAACTTCACATTTGGACCTTGAATTCATTAGATAATTTAAAAATATGTTTGGATTTAGGATGTGATGGAATTATTACTGATGAACCAATATTATTTAGAAAATATATAAATTCACAAACTTAATTTGTATTTTTTTCTATAAACATTTCAGCTTTACTAAAAATACGCTGTTTTCTTTCTGGATTCATTTTGTCAAGTGAACGAGTTAATAGTGCAAGTCGTGGGTTATTTTCATAAAATGTTCTATTTTCTTCAGTAAATTTCCAATAAAGTCCATCTAAAACATCACACCAATCACCCTTTTTATAATTGGACATTTTTAAAATATAATTCGATCCACATGTGTAAGGCTTTGTTGACATAAGACCACCATCGGCATATGTTGCCATTCCGAATACATTTGGTACCATCACCCAGTCTGAAGAGTCTATATACATTTCCATAAACCATTTATAAATTTCTTTAGGAGAGATTCCTGCAAGATTCATGATATTGCTAATTACCATCAACCTTGGTATATGATGAATGTATCCATCATTTAAAGTAGTTGTGATGCAATCATCAAGAGGGTCTATACCAGTTGTTCCCTCGTACCAAGACTTCGTCAACTTTTTTTCATGATTCCAATAATTTTGTTTAATTTGAAACTTGCCTTCTTCATGATAAATACCTCTTATAAATTCACGCCAACCAATTATTTGCCTAATAAAACCTTCAAGTGAATTAATTGGAATATTATTGTCTGATGCGAACTTCATGGTTTTCTTAATGACAGTTTCTGGATCTAGTAAACCAATATTTAACAACGCACTTATACAACTATGAAATAGGAAATTTTTCCCCTGTAACATCGCATCTTCATAAATACCAAAATTAGTAAATTTGTTTTTCAAAAAATCTTCGAGTTGTTTTTCAGCTCCTTTTCTGGTGACCGGAAACCAAATATTTTCTAAGTTTCCAGGGTGTTTATTAAAGTATTGGTTAATCAAATTAACTATGTCGTTATGATGCTCAGAAGCTTTAAATTTTAAGTTTTTTGGTGGCTCTACTCCTTTAGGAATTTTTTTTCTGTTCTCTTCATCGAATGACCACTTACCTCCAATGGGTTTTTGATCTTCATCAACCAATATATTTAAACTTTTCCTAGCCTTTTGATAAAAAGAAGACATTCTGTAAACTTTTTTACCTTTAGCCATAGGTACAAAATCTTCCCTTTTAAATAAAAACATTGGCGATTTGATAAATGTTATTTCAATCTCTTCTTTTTTTAAGTGTGAAACTAATTCAAATTCAAATTCTTTGTCTTCTATTTCAAACATATGAATACGGTTTATTTTTTTTGATTTTAAGAATTTAGACAAAAATATGGAATATTTATCTTTGTCATCTCTCTCATCTAGTTTAAAGTAATTGACTTTGATTGAATTTTTCGTAAGTTCATCTCTGTATTCTCTCATTGCTGTTAAAAATAAATATAGCTTTGCTTTATGGTGTTTGAAATAAGTACATAATCCAAAATCCTCGGCCATGAAAACTTCATTACAATTATTTTTATTTAGTATTTTTGGATTAAAGAGCTGATTGCCAAGTATTATAAAAAATTTGCTTTCCATGTTAATCGAACATAGTTTACCATTGTAATGTAGAAGTAATAAATCTATAGCCATGGGGGAAACATGAATCAAGATATCTTAAATAGCGGATTTATTCCAGAAGTTGTTTGTGAACAACTACCTGAGGGTTTTGAAGATATAGAATTGCTAGCAGAAGAGTTACCAAAAGTTTTGGCCAACGAACAAATAACAGATAGGATATCAAAGATTGAAATAGATAAAGATATTTCAAAACTATCTTTAAGCGAACTTGAGAGAGCAATGCTTCTTTATTCATATATTGGCCATGCTTACATGTGGGGAAAGAGTAGAGTCGAAAACGTAATACCTATTCAAATCTCAAAAACCTGGTATGAGATTTCACAAAAACTACATAGACCTCCAGTCCTTTCTTATGCTTCATACGCTTTAAATAACTGGAAAATAGCAGACCCAGACAAGCCTTTTGATGTTGAAAATATATCTATTATGCAAAATTTTCTAGGTGGAGTAGATGAAGACTGGTTTATCATGATTCACGTTGCCATTGAATATGAAGCGAAAGAAATATTATCAAATTTGAAATCCTATTTTCTTGAAAAAAATTTAAATCAAACATATTTACAAAAAGCTTTAGATAGTATCAAAAAAATAAATTCGATTATGAATAGGATGCCAGAAAAATGTGATCCATTTATTTATTACAATCGAGTAAGGCCCTACATATTTGGATGGAAAAATAATCCTGCAACACCTATTGGTGTAATTTACGAAGGTGTTGATGCATATAATGGAGAACCACAGCTTTTCAGGGGAGAGACAGGTGCCCAAAGTTCAATTGTTCCTGCATTAGATGCTCTTCTTGGAGTTACTCATTCCAACGATCCTTTAAGAGAGTATCTTGATGAGATGAGACTTTATATGCCAAAAGAACATAGGGAGCTATTAAACGGCTTAGATGAATGGTCAAAAAATGAAAGAACAAAATTAAATATAAATCAAGAATCAATTGAGATAATCAACGAATTAATAAAAGAGGTGCACACTTTTAGGGACAAGCACCTGGAGTATGCGAGAGTTTATATTTACGAACAGTCATTAACAAACAATTCGAACTCTAACATTGTTGGTACAGGCGGAACTCCATTCATGAAGTATCTAGACAAACATTTACAGGAGACAGTTCCAGGAAATGATTAAAAAGCTTGGAATTCCAAAAGAAGTAAAACAGGATGAAGGAAGAGTTGCATTAATACCTAAGCACATTACCCAATTTACTGGTTTGGCAGATATTTTTGTTGAAACACAAGCAGGATTTGGGTCTGGATTCACTGATAAAGATTATGAGGATGCCGGAGCAAAAATAGTACATTCTGCAGAGGAGCTTTATGAAATTTCTGAAATTATATGTAAAGTTAAAGAGCCTCAACCTCAAGAACTAGAATTGTTAAATTCATCCCATATTTTGTTTGCATATCTTCATTTGTCATCAAATATATCATTAACAAAGGCCTTGCTTGATAAAAAATTAACCGGTATTGCAACTGAAATGATAATGGATGGTAAAGAGTACCCATTGTTAATTCCAATGTCGAGGATTGCAGGTAACCTAGCAATTCAGAAAGGTATGCAATTTTTAGAATATTCATCTCAAGGTAAAGGAGTCCTTCTATCTGCAATTTCAGGAGAGAAAAATTCAAAAGTTACAATAATAGGTTGTGGTGAAGTTGGCAGAGCTTCAATACACAAATCTATTCAAATTGGAGCTTTGGTAACTGCAATTGATGTAAATGAGAACACTTTGGAGGATTTAAAAAATAAATACGGCGAAAATATTTCGACAATAATTAGTGGAACTGATGAAGCAGTAAATGCAATTAGATCAGCCGATTTAGTAATCGGTGCTGTTTTACTTCCAGGCAGAAAGCCGCCAGTAGTAGTAACAAAGGAAGACATTAGTGCAATGGAGCAAGGAACAGTAATTGTTGATGTTGCTATTGATCAAGGTGGTTGTGTTGAAGGTGTCAAACCTAATACTCACAGTGACCCTTTTGAAATAAGAAACGGTGTGATAGTTTCTGCAATTGCAAACCTACCAGGAGCAGTTCCTAGAACCTCTTCTATTGAGCTATCTACAAATTTACAAAAATATGTTGATAATCTTTTAATTGAAAACTGGTTTGATAAATATAAAAATAATGAAAGCTTAAGACCTTCACTGCAAATACACAATGGACTTTTGTTATCAGAAGAAGTCGCAGATAGCTTAAGTTTGACTTTGTCTAAGCTAGTTTAGGCATCCATTTTTTTCTAGATTTATTGAAGCTGTCAATTTGATCTATATACCCCAACGTTATATCAATTTTGTCTAAACCTTCAAGGATTCTTTTTTGAGAAAAATCATCTAATTCAAATGAAAATGCTATTTGCTCACATTGAACTGTTTTACTTTCTATAGAAATCACGATGTTAGTACTTGGATTAGCTTCAATTTTCGCAAAAAGTGCATCTACATTTTCTTGACTTGTTTCTATAGGCACAAGACCGATATTGATTGAATTTAATCTGAAAATATCGGCAAATTTAGTTGAAATTATCGCATCAAATCCCCAATCTTGTAACCCCCAAGGTGCATGCTCCCTAGAAGAACCAGTCCCAAAATTATCTCCGGCAACTAAAACTTTTGACCCTTGGTATGCTTCATTATTTAAAGGAAATTCAGGCTCTTTCTTCCAATCATAAAACAAGAATTCACCATAACCTGAGCGTTCAACACGTTTAAGAAATTGTTTTGGCATTATTTGATCGGTGTCAACATTAGACATATTAAGTGGAAGCATTGTTGAATTTATAGTGATTAGTTTCTTCATTTACAGGTTCCTTATGTCAACAAATTTTCCGTATAAAGCTGCAGCAGCCGCCATTTTTGGACTCACTAAGTGGGTTCGCCCTCCAGCACCTTGTCTACCTTCATAATTTCTATTTGATGTAGAGGCACATCTTTCACCAGGACTTAAAATGTCTGGATTCATTCCTAAACACATTGAGCAACCTGCTTCTCTCCAGTCAAAACCAGCTTCAATAAAGATTTTGTCTAATCCTTCCTCTTCCGCTTGTTTTTTAACAAGTGTTGATCCAGGAACAATCATTGCACCAATTGTTGACGAAACTTTTTTCCCTTTCACTACTTCTGCAGCTTCTCTTAAATCTTCGATTCTCCCATTAGTACAGCTACCAATAAAAACTCTATCCAATTGGATTTCATTAATTTTTTCTCCGGGCTTTAAATCCATATATTCCAAAGCTCTTGATGCCGCTTCCTTTTCAGATTCTTCATTAAAATCATCTGGATAAGGAATGGTATCGTTAACAAAAATTACCTGTGAAGGATTTGTTCCCCATGATATAGATGGTTCAAGTTCATCAGCGTTTATTGTTACAACTTTATCAAACTCAGCATCTTCATCAGAGTATAGATTTCCCCATTCAGCAATTGCATCATCCCAGTCAGAACTCTTAGGGGCATAATTTTTCTCTTTTAGATAATTGAAAGTTACCTCATCTGGAGCAATCATTCCTGCTCTAGCTCCTCCTTCAATCGACATATTGCAGATAGTCATTCTGTTCTCCATACTCATATTTTGAATAACATCACCTACATATTCAATGACATGACCGGCTCCACCACCAGTTCCAATCTTTCTGATTATTCCTAAAATTATATCTTTTGGCCCCACTCCTACAGATACATCTCCAATTACTTCTACTTTCATTGTTTTTGGTTTTTCCATTGCCAATGTTTGTGTAGCTAAAACATGTTCTACTTCTGAAGTCCCTATACCGAAAGCTAGTGCTCCGAAAGCTCCATGGGTTGCTGTATGGCTATCACCACATACAATTGTCATTCCTGGTTGGGTTATTCCTTGTTCTGGCCCTATAACATGGACTATTCCTTGACGTGGATCATTAATACCAAATAATGTAACTCCAAATTCTTCACAATTAGTCTCCAAAGCTTCTATCTGAATTTTTGATAGTGGATCTTTAATTCCAAGCAATCTGTTAGAGGTTGGAACTCCGTGATCTACTGTAGCAAGTGTAAGTTCAGGATGTTTGACTGACCTGCCTGCGATTCTAAGACTATCAAATGCTTGAGGCGAAGTAACTTCATGTACTAAGTGAAGATCTATGAATACTAAATTTGTACTTTTATCAATTGAAGCTACAAGATGCTTATCCCAAATTTTTTCAAATAATGTTTTTGCCATTTCAGATATAAATTATATTATTTTTTTTTAATTTATTCTATAGAGTTGTTTTTTGTTTTATTACCATTTAATCTCTTCTCATTTAGAATGAATCATCATGGAAACAATTATTGAAAAGTTTTTGGAAATAGCGATTATATTAGTAGCTGCTAAATTTGGCGCAGAATTAATGAGAAGAATTAATCAACCTGCAGTAATAGGCGAGCTAGTCATCGGAATCATTATTGGTTATTACGGATTAGGACTTCTTCCACATTTTGAATCCGGAGATGTTGTATCAACTTTAGCTGAAATTGGAGTAGTCCTTTTGCTGTTTGAAGTAGGATTAGAAACTAATTTAGACGAGTTTATAGAATTAGGTTCAACTTCTCTTCTCGTAGCATTAATAGGTGTTGTTGCACCATTTGCGTTGGGTTTTGGCTCAATCTATGCACTCAATTTAGGAGGAGAAGATCAGTTTGGAATAGCTTTATTCGTAGGTGCCGCAATGACAGCAACTTCAGTGGGCATTACTGCCAGAGTGTTTGGAGACTTAGGTGCTTTAAAATCAAGAGAAGCAAAAACAATCATAGGCGCAGCAGTTGTTGATGACATTTTAGGTTTATTAATTCTAACTGTTGTTGCAGGGGTTTTAGGGAGTTCAGGAGATTTTTCAATAGTTGATCTTGGAGTAATTAGCGCAAAGGCAGTTGGTTTTTTAGTTGCAGTAGTAATTGTTGGAAGAAAGCTTTCAAAACCAATATTTAACTTCTTAGTAAAAATTCCATCACCAGGAACATTTGTAACGGGAAGCTTTATTTTTGCAATGCTTCTCGGTGCTGCAGCACACTTTGTAGGGCTTCATCCTATTGTAGGAGCTTTTGCAGGGGGAGTAGTTGCCGGTGAATCAGGTATGACTCATAGAATTAGAGATGAGATGAAGCCTTTAAACTTTTTACTCGTTCCAATATTTTTTGTTTATATTGGTTCGGAAGTGAACATTCAAACTTTAGCTTCTCTTGATGTATTTTTATACGGAATGCTGGTAAGTCTTTTAGCGTTTGTTGGTAAATATGTATCAGCTCTTGGAGCTATGGGCAAAGGTTTAAACACATCTCTCATTGGAATTGGAATGTCTCCTAGAGGAGAGGTTGGATTGATATTTGTTGCTGTTGCTACAACTACGCTATCTGACATTATTTCAGGTGATATTATTTCAATTATAATATGGATGGTAATAGTCACGACAGTTATTGCGCCTATATTACTCAACAGAATACTGCAAAAAGTACCTTTATCTGAAAGAGATGATGATGAAAGGTTCGAAACTCCTGTTGTAGAGTAATTTTTTACTACAAAATAATTTAACTTTATTATTATTAATTTGTTCTAAAAAGGGGAAAAATTAAATGTTATTAAACTACCAAGGTTCAATCATTGCAGCCATACTAGGTCTGGTACTTGCTGGCTATTTTGCTAACAGAATACTTTCAATAGAAGTAACAGACAGGAAAGTTCAAAGCTTATCTGATGCGATAAGGAAAGGCTCAATGGCATTTCTTAAAAGACAATATTCTTGGGTAAGTATTTTTGTTGTCATACTTGCAGTTTTAATTTCGACATTAACTGATTGGGGCTATCCATATGGAGCAATAGCATTCATCGGAGGTGCACTTTTTTCATCACTAGCAGGATTTATTGGAATGAGAATTGCAACAGCTGCCAACGGTAGAACTACAGAAGCTGCAAGAGACGGAGGTACACTCAAAGCTTTACCCGTAGCGTTCAGAGGTGGAGCAGTAATGGGATTTTCTGTTGCTGGACTAGGTCTTCTTGGTGTGGCGTTAGGTTATTGGGTATTTATCGACATAATGAATTTAGAAAATGGGTATGATATTTTAGCTGCAATAGGCTTAGGTGGATCTTCCATTGCTCTCTTTGCCAGAGTCGGTGGTGGTATCTATACAAAAGCAGCGGATGTTGGTGCTGATTTAGTTGGAAAAGTAGAAGCAGGAATACCGGAAGACGATCCAAGAAACCCAGCAACAATTGCAGATAACGTTGGAGACAATGTTGGCGATGTTGCAGGAATGGGTGCAGATCTTTTTGAAAGCTACGTTGGATCTCTAGTAGCACCATTAGCTTATGCAGCAATTGTATTTGCTGGAACGGATGTTTTGCCTTCGCTACTTTTTTTCCCACTAGCAGTAGGAACTATTGGTATGTTGGCATCTATCGTTTCCTCTTTTCTTGTAGTCCCTAAGGAAGGCAAGTTGGCTCAAGCACTTCATAGAGGAACTTACTCAGCTGCAGGAATAACTGCTATTGGCGTGTATTTTCTATCAAATACGATGTTTGCTGATTTTTCTGAAAACCCAATAGGATTGTTTATATCAGTTATCATCGGTTTGCTCGTTGGTATTACTGTTGGCCAAATATCAGAATGGTTTACTTCTGATCACTATTCAATTGTTAAAAATATTGCAGATCAAGCTAAAACTGGACCAGCGACAGTAGTTTTATCTGGAATTTCTGAAGGAATGCGATCTGCTGCATTCTCTGTAATAGTAGTTGTTATTGGTGTTGGTGGAGCTTACACATCTGGAGCATGGGCTTTAGGAGAGTCTGGGGGAATTTATGGTGTTGCTGTTGCAGCGATTGGTGTTTTGGCAACACTCGGAATAACCGTTGCAGTTGATGCTTACGGTCCTATTGCAGACAACGCAGGCGGTATTGCAGAAATGGCCCATTTGGATCCTGAAGTTAGAGAAGCTACAGATGAACTTGATTCATTAGGAAACACAACAGCTGCCATTGCAAAAGGATTTGCAATTGGGTCTGCTGCTGTAACAGCATTAGCTTTATTCTCTGCATTTGTGCAAAGCGCAGGTCTGACTGAACTAGATATTACGCAAGTAGAAGTTACAGCAGGGTTGTTTTTAGGTGGAATGTTTCCTTTCTTATTTGCTGCAATGACAATTAATGCAGTAGGAAGAGCTGCATTTAAAATGATTGAAGAAGTCAGGCGTCAATTTAGAGAAATACCTGGATTGCGTGAAGGAAAAGAAGGAGTAACTCCTGAATATGAAGAATGTGTTGATATTGCAACTTCAGCAGCTTTAAAAGAGATGCTTCTTCCAGGTGGTCTTGCAATTGTATCACCTTTAATTATTGGTTTCTGGAACAAAGAAGCTCTTGGCGGATTTTTAGCTGGTGCTTTAGTAACAGGGTTCTTACTCGCAATATTTATGGCTAACTCAGGCGGTGCATGGGACAATGCAAAGAAATATATTGAAGCTGGTGGCGGCGCTGGTAAAGGATCTGAAGAACATAAAGCTGCAGTAATTGGCGACACTATAGGTGACCCATTCAAAGATACTTCTGGTCCAGCAATGAATATTGTTATCAAGGTTATGACCATAGTAAGTCTGATTTTTGCTTCTGCGTTTTAAAATATAATTGAAAACAGTTCATTTTGTTCGCCATGGAGAAACAGAGCAAAATAAAGATGGAATTTGGCAAGGTCATACAAACACACGATTAAGCAAAATTGGAAAAGCTCAAGCCAAGCTTTTGTCAAAAAGGATAAATTTAAAAAATCAAACAGTTTTTACCTCAGATCTAGTCAGAGCAAAAGAAACTGCTTATTTCTTATCAGATTCGCCAATGGTAAGAGAAAATTTAAGAGAAATAAATGTTGGAGATTTTACAGGCAAGTCTGTAAAAGAAACATACTCAAACAATTTAGACATATTCGACGCTTTACAAGATGACACGTATGTTTTTCCAAATGGAGAATCTGTTCAGGAATTTAAATTAAGAGTCCAACAAGAGGTCGGTCATATTTTTGACAGTATTGATGAAGACTCCGAATGCGTAGTAGTGACACATGGTTTCTTTATTGGTACCGCTATAGGGTTGGTTCTAGGATTTAATCAGTATCCATATCCAATTGGCAATATTCAAAATACATCCGTTTCTACAGTGATAAAAAGAGACTCTGTAATGCAAGTTAATAAATTCAACGATGCTATTCACCTACCTAATTCATATATTGATTATCCAGCCAAAGATAAAAGTAGAATTTTAACATTTATTAGACACGGCCAGACCGATTCTAACACTAAGGGCGTATGGCAGGGCCATGTTGACAATCCTTTAAATACATATGGCGTTGAAACTGCAAAAGAACTGAATGGTAAATTTTCAAATTATGATTTATATTTATCTTCTTCATTTAAAAGAGCTTTTGAAACTCTCTCATTAATAGTGGATGACAAAGATATAAAAGCAACTAACCTTTTAGCTGAAATGGACTTAGGCCAGTGGGAAGGTTTAAGCACATCAGAAATAATGGAAAATTATAGAGAAAATTTCATTCAGTCTTTGTTCGTTAACTTCAAAATTAAGTATGGAATAGATGGAGAGTCAATGAATGAAGCCGGAATTAGAGTAAGAGATTTATTAAACGACTATGATGAAGCCAAAATGTTAATTGCCAGTCATGGTGGAACTATTAAAGCCTCAATTACAACTTTTTTAAACTGTCCTGAACATAAAGCTGCTTCATCATTTACGATTCCGAATAATTTAGGAGTATCTTGTTTGGAGGTCAAGGACAACAAATATTCTTTATGGTCGTATAATGTAGGAAAAATAGGATATGAAAACATTAGTTATAACGAATGATTATTTTCCAAAAAAAGGTGGAATTTCCACTTACATAAAATCTTTTGAAGATCATCTTGAATTAGAAAAAATAATATATGCCCCAAATTGGGCAGAAGGACCTAATGTTGTTAACTCTAAATCAAAGTTTATCTTTGGTAGTAGAACTCATTTAAGAGAAATTAATCAAATAATTAACCAGCACAACATCGAAATAATTTTACACGCATCAAGCAATCCACAGTTCTACTTAGTTGATAAATTAAAAAATTTTGGATTGAAGCAGTATATGATTATTCACGGAGCTGAATTCAATGTGATTGATGCGATTCCAATTGTCAAAAAAATATTTAGAAGATCGCTCGAGTCCTTAGAAAAAATATTTACTGTTAGCTACTTTACAGGTAGAAAATTACAAGAAATTACTTCAACTGAGATCGTACTTATGGGTGCAGGTGTTGAAAAAAATGAATATCAAAAAGAATTTAATGAAAATGAAAAATTAAATGTAGGAGTAAGTAGTAGATTTGTATCCAGAAAAAAAATCGATTGGGTTATAGATTCTTTAAATGATTTACAAATGGATGGATATGATGTTACATTAAACATTTTCGGTTATGGAAAACTAGAGAAGTATCTAAAAAAATTATCCGATATTTCATCTCAAGAAGTAAATTTTTACTCAGATGATGATGAAAATGCGTTGGATAGTTTTTACAAAGACTTAGATATATTTGTCATGCCTGCAAAATCTAGATTTTTTGGAAGAGAATATGAAGGTCTCGGGCTAGTTTATTTAGAAGCTGCAAGCTATGGATTACCTGTTCTTGTTGGAAGTTCTGGAGGGGCTTTCGAAACTATTATTCCTGGAAAAACTGGTTTTATTGTTGGTTCAAGAAACGAAATATATGATGCTATTAAATATTTTTACGAAAATAAGGACATGATTAAAGAATTTGGAAGTAATTCAAAGCTATTTGTCGAAGAAAATTTTTCATGGAAAAGTGTTGTTGAAAAATTTATCTCTCATTCCTCTTCTTGATTAGATTCAATATCTCCAAACAATTCAAGAACTTCTGAAGGCGTAACAGTCAGAGCTTTTCTTGGATTTTCCAGAGGCTTGTTTTTTTTGTCTATTAATATTTTATTAATCAGATTGTCTTTTGTGGCATCCTCTGGCTTCATTCTAAATCTTCCTCTATAGAAGACAATTTCAAGAGATTTGGCCAAACCTACCAAGTGTTCTTTAGGTAATTTTTTAATATACTTCTCATCTAATAAATAATGATTATTTATCATTTCAATTATTTTATTTTTTGTAGCACTTTTTGGAATTTTAAGAATTTCACCACCCAAAAACTTTGAAACAGCTTTACTTTTCTCTTCATCAAGCAAACTTCTCAACTCATCTTTTGATAAACTCTGAAGCATATCATTTTCAAAGACAGTCCTATTTCTTTGTTTCATTGCATATCCGCCATACGGCCCCACAGCTGATGAGTATGTCCATTCATCAATCTCGACAATTTTCCTTGGGTTTTTAGCAGATAGAGAAAATCTTTCTATACACTGTTCTTCTGTTAAAGCATCAGGATCTTCACCTTCAAATATTGGTCCAATAAGATTTTTAGAATTACAATTTTCAAGATTTTTAAAGTCACACTTTTCCTGTTTCCCTCTCTTTTGTTTTCCATCAAGCTGAAGATAAAAACCTCCATTAGGTCCTAGCTTTACCAATATTGAAGCAGAACATTCACTACACTTGGAAACCATACGCTCTTTTTTTAGATTTTCTTCTTGGTGTTCTTCAAGTTCTTTTATGTATTCAACCTCTATTTCTTCAAGTGCAATTTCTGGTGGTAGGCCAACCTTAAAATCATCATCTCTTAATAAATAAGGGTAGGGAATTTTATTTTGGATTCTTCCCGTTTTAACCACGTATCTTGATTCAAAGGGAAGCTTTACAGTAGTAAGTATAAGAGGGTCTTGCACACCATAATTATCAACATGATTATTAATTGTATTAAACGATTTTTCTAAAAATTTAATTTTTGAACTCTCGGGATCATCGCTTTCCAAAATTTTATCAAGATCATCTTCCATAGATTTTGAGAACTCATAATCAATGTATTGATTGAAATAAGGTTTCATAAAATTATTGATTAAAGCTATAGCTAAAATTCTTGGTTTTAGACTAGATTCAGAGTTTATAAACACAGAAGTTATGCTTTCAATAATTGACACATATGTTGATGGCCTACCTATACCTAATTCCTCCAATTTATTAATAAGTGAAGTTGACGAATACCTATTTGGAGGATTTGTATATTTCTCTTCGCTCTCTGATTCAGTAATTTTTATTTCATCATTTTCTCTCAAGTCTGGAAGCTCTTGAGACTTCTCTGACAAATCTTTAATTAAATCCCTATATCCACCAAATGTCCAAGTTGTCCCCGAGATTCCCAAAATTAAAGGAGAGTAAATATTTTCTTTCGTTTCTATTTCAATAGTTTTCGTAATTCCTTGAGCATCAGTCATCTGAGATGCGACTGTTGTGTTAAAAATTAAACTGTAAAGCTTGTATTCATCGCTGTCCTCTTTATGTGTTTTAAGTAATTCTTGAGGAGTAGTAAAGATTTCACCAGAAGGCCTAATTGCCTCATGAGCTGCTTGCGCATTTTTGCTGTCACCATATAGATTTGGAGAATCAGGTAAGTGTTTTTCAGAAAAATTATCCCTAATATAGGCTCTCGAGGCTTTAATTGCAACATCTGATAACCTAATTGAATCAGTTCTCATATATGTAATTAAACCTTCTTGGTAAAGTCGCTGGGCCACACTCATAGTTTTTCTCGGCTGAAATCCCAAATTGCTTCTAGCGGAAGATTGTAAACTTGTTGTTTTAAATGGCTTCGGAGGCTTACCACTCCGAGACGACTCTTTAATGGATGAGATTGACGCAGTTTGATTTTTTAATATACTAACTATTTCGTTAGTTTCATTTTCATCTAGGTATTTTTTATCCTTACTAGTCTTGTTTCCATTCTCATTAAAATCCGATGATGAAGCCAGCCTCTTTCCACTAACTCTTTTAAGATTTGCTGTAAATTCATAATCATTACTTTTACATAATGCCTTGATTTCAAAATATTTTGATTTAACAAATTTTAATCTTTCTTCTTCTCTTTCAACAATTAACCTGATAGCAGGACCCTGGACTCTTCCTGTAGAGATGAATGCTCCTCCAAGATCTCTCACTTTTGGTGAAATTTCATATCCAATCATCCGATCAAGAGTTCTCCTGGCTTCGTAAGATTTAAATTTTCCAATATCAATAGTTTCAGGATTATTAATTGCGTTTGTGACTGCGGCTTCCGTAATTTCATTGAACTTAATTCTCTTAGGTTCACTTTTGAGTTCAAGTGATTCCATCAAATGATATGCAATAGCTTCACCTTCTCTGTCATCATCAGTAGCTAGGTATACATCGGATGCCTCATCTGCTATATCTTTTAGTTCTTTAACAATTTTTTTTCTATCTTCAGGTATTACATATATATTCTCAAAATTCTTAGGCTTAACAGCACCCCACAAGATTTCTTTATTGGAATAGTTAGTAGGTATAGCTTTAGTGTTACGTGGAAGATCTCTTATGTGGCCAACACTTGATTTAACGATATATTCAGAACCGAGAATCTTAGAAATAGTTTTTACTTTTGTTGGCGACTCAACAATAACTAAAGGTTTTGACATGTCCTTATTGATAACACTATTTTTGTCATATGTACAGGATTTAAGAAAAAAAGTATTCTAAACATTCACTAGGATGAATATAAGGCAATGAAATCAATAAAAATATTTTCAAAATCTCAGTTCTCAGTTCTTTGGTGGTCAGGCACTTTATCAAGCTTTGGTGATTGGGCAACATTATTTGCTTCTGTTGCATTAGCAAGCTATCTGGGGACCGAAGGTGGCAATTCAGAACTAACTGCTGTTATTCCAATTGTTGCAAGGATAATCCCTGCACTTATGTCGTCATTTGCAGGAATATTGGCTGATAGGTTTAATAAAAAAAATGTGATGATCATATGTGATTTATCAAGAATGGGTATAGTTCTTGGTCTTTTTTTCACGACGACCCTAATTCAACTTTTCCTTATAAATTTTTTATCTGAAATTTTTTCTCTTATTAGGCAACCTTCAAGAGAATCAGTAGTTCCTGAAGTGGTTGATGATGAATATTTAGTAAAAGCAAACTCTCTATTTACAGTAGGTACATACGCGTCCCTTCCATTAGCTTCGTTAACTTTTGGTGTAATCTCTGATAATTCATTGATTGAAGGAATTGTTTCTTATGGAAATGGTTGGAACGGGTCTGTAATATTTGTTGTTGATTCAATCACTTTTTTAATTTCATCATTATTGCTTTTATATCTCAAAACAGGATCGCCAAACGAAAATGTAAAAAAACAATCAAATGTTTTTGGTGATCTTAAGGAAGGCTTAAATTATTTTCTTTCAGTTCATGAGCTTAGAACAGTTACAACATCCATATCATTAAGTTTGGTAGGAGCAGGCGCTCTTTTTGTATTAGGAAATACATACTTGACAGAGTCACTAAAGTTTACCCAAAGCTCTTTTGGCTTTATGATTGCTTCGTTTGGGTTTGGGATAATTTTTACTATGGTAATTTTAAGTTATTTTGTTACTTCATTTAGTAGAATTTCATTTTTTATTGGTATAAGCATGGTAATAACTGGTCTCTCACTTTTATTTGCATTCAACTCATCAGAATTTTCAACACTCTTATTTTTTATTTTTATTTCAGGCATAGGGTCAGGATCCGTTTATCTGTTAACTATAAGTTATCTTCAAAGTACAACAGACAAAAATTTAAGAGGAAGAGTATTTGGTAACTTTTATACAATTGGAAGATTATCAATTCTACTCTCACTATTTATTTCTGGATTTGCTGCAAATTTCATAAATCAATATTTTGAATTTGATGGAGTGCTGGTCGTTTTAAGAATAAGCTCTGGTCTTATATTGACTTCTGGTTTAATTACCTTTATTAAAGGCTACAGAATGATAATTAAAGATTTTGGATTTGAAAATTCCAATTTTAACAAGTTAAGATTAAATCTTGATACTGATGAAGATGAACCATTATGAATTGTGACTATGTAGCCTTTGAGGGGATTGATGGATCTGGAAAGTCAAGCATAATTGAGCAGCTTTCAAAAATTTTAGATGAGAAAAAAATAGAAAATAAGATAGTTAGAGAACCTGGCGGGACTAAAGTTGGCGAAGGTATCAGGGAGTTGTTGTTAAGTCATGATTATAAAGTTAGCCCCCTAACCGAAGCTCTGTTATTCTGTGCTCAAAGATCTCAGTTAGTAACTGAACTCATAAAACCATCAATTCAAAATAGAATTAAAATTTTGTCAGATAGAAGTGCATATTCCTCTGTTGCCTACCAGGGAGTTGGAAGAGAATTGGGTTATGAAAAAATATATCAGTTAAACGATATCGCTGTTGGAGGTCTCTGGCCGGAAAAAGTTGTTTTACTTGATATTGATCCATTAGTTTCCTTAAATCGTCAAAAAGTTGCAGACAGAATTGGTAGCGACAAAATAGAATTTTTTCAAAGAATAAGAGAAGGATACTTGAGACTTTCAAAGGAATTTTTGGAAAATTTTTTAGTAGTAGACGCTGAAAATAGTTTAGAAGAAAATTTGTTTAAGGTATGCGACTGGTTAGGAATTGACAAAGCTAAATAAATCACTACAAAAAGAGCTTGATGGCGTATTTCATGCCTATCTTTTGTTTTCAAACTCATCAAGAGAACTTATCAAACAAGCAAAAAAATTCGCAGGCCTTATTGCATTTAACGATGAATCTATTGACAATCATCCAGATATAAAAATAGTTGAATCTGACAATCTTCGCACACTGGGAGTTGAAGATATCAGAACAGTTATAACTCAAGACAACCTTTCTCCAATTGAGGGAAGATATAAGGTCGTTATATTTCCACCACTAAAATCTTTGACTGAGGAAGCTTCAAATGCACTTTTGAAGACTATCGAAGAGCCATCAAAAACAAGTGTATTTTTAATACTATCTACTGGTAATTTTTGGTCTCACAGCAGAGATGATTCAAATAATATGATTCTTTCAACTATAAAAAGTAGATGTAGAACTATTTTCGTAGATACTGACAAAGATATAAAGTTTAATTATTCAAATGAAGACTTTATTGATTTTTTAGATTTCGAAATATTTGACGAAAAGCAATCTTTTAAAAAGATTTTAGATATCCTAACAATTCAAAAAAAAGAGTTAAGTAATTTGATACACTCATTTTCTTTAATAAACGAATGCAAGAAAGTCATTGATGGTCTTGATGATGATGTATCTTTAACCCTTAATTCGCTGATTGTTAGTTGTCTAGAGTATTTAACTAACTCAATAATAATTCAACAGAACATGTCAAGAGAGATGTATGAATTTGCAGTCAAAGTTGAAATTGCTATGGCAGATATAAGTTCTGGAATGAGGCCACAAGTAGTATTAAGCAACTTGTCACTTGAGGTTTCATAATATGAACAAATTAACCCTTTTAGGCACAGGTTGCCCAAGCCCAAGTCACTTAAGATACGGACCAAGTAGTTTAATTTCATATGACGGAATAAATTATTTAATTGATGCTGGTTCGGGAGTCACTCAAAGGCTTAGTGAAGTAGGAATAAAACCAAGTGAAATAGATTACATTTTTATTACCCATTTACACTCCGATCATATTGTTGATTTATATCAATTATTTATATCTGGATGGCACACTGGGCGAGAAACTAAATTTAAAGTATTTGGCCCAAAAGGTCTAAAAAGCCATTTCAATAAAATTTTTGAAGCTTACAAAGAAGAGTTAGATTTACGAAAAGAATGGGAGAAGAGACCTAATGTAGATGGTTTAGCATATGAAATTAAAGAAATTAATAATGAATTAAAAATTAACCTAGATAACACAACTATAGAAAGTGTAACAGTGGACCACCACCCTGTTAATCCTGCATATGGATATAAATTTATTTTGGGATCAAAGAATATAATTTTTTCTGGAGATACTCGATACTGTGAGGTTCTGGAAAAAGCTTCAAAAGATGCCGATATTTTAGTACATGAAGTCTTTGTGGGTTTGGACTACGATTCAGCGCGAATGTCATCTGAAACGATTGAAAACATTAGTGATTATCACACGACACCGGAAGAAGTTGGGCTTTTAGCAAGTAATGCAAGGATTAAAAAATTAGTTTTAAACCATTTTGTACCCCCTGTATTTGATGAAAATATCTTAGTACAAAGAATTGCTAAACATTTTGATGGAGATATTGTAGTTGGTAAAGATTTATTACAATTTAATATCTAATAGAATTATTCTTTTTTCTTTTTAAACTTTAACTTTAAACTGTAAAATATTTACATGACAGTTCCAGTAATTCCAAGCTTTCCAATCATTGGTCACTCCTTGCCTTTTCAACGAAATGCGCTTAAATTTACTTCCGAAATGCAAAAAAAATATGGAGATGTATTTCAGATTTCATTGTTAAATGAAAAATTTATTGCACTTTTAACCCCAGAGGCTACAAAAGATATCTTTTTAGATAAAGAAGATCTATTTTCTTCCAAGGAAGGTTGGGCTGTATCACTAGGACCAACTTTTGAAAACGGTTTAATGTTAAGAGATTTTGATGATCACAAATATCATAGAACATTACTTCAAGATTCTTTTCGACATGATGCAATTCATGGATATTTAGAAATCATTCAACCAATTATTAATCAGTGGGTAAAAGATTTAAAGAAAGCTGGGAGATTTAATTTGTATCAATCTGTTAAACAGCTTATGTTTGATATTTCTCTAAGCCTTTTTTTTCTTGATGTAAAACAAGATGAATCTAAAAAGTTAAACAAACTTTTTATCGATTCAATTGCTTCTGCAACTTCTGCAATAAGGTGGCCACTTCCATTTACCAAAATGAAAAAAGGACTCAAAGCACGTGAGTTTTTGCTTGATTATTTTGAATCAAAAGCAGGACTCATTAACGATGACAGTAAAAAGACTTTATTTGCTGAATTAGTAAATACAAACAAAGGGGATGTGGGATTAACAAATTTTGAGATAGCTGAACACATGATTTTTTTACTGTTGGCAGCTCATGACACAACAACCATCACTCTCACAAATTCAATTTATAGTTTGTCTCAAAATGTAGATTTCAGAAATGACTTAATTAGAGAAGCGAACGAAGTGAATCATTCTGATATCTCCTCATTGAAGAATGGATTAGTAGGGGAATCAATATTTAAAGAAGCTATGAGGTATTATCCACCTGTGCCATTCTCAATCAGATATGTCGTAAGGGATACCGAAATTCAGAGTTACCCACTTAAAGCAGGAACTTATGTGACAATAAGTCCATTACTTTTACATCACGATGATAGGTACTGGGACAATCCAAATCTTTTTGATCCATATAGATTTATTGATCCAAATTATCACAACAAAGCATATTTTCCATTTGCTGGAGGAGCTCATACATGTTTAGGTAAGTTCTTTGCAAGCTATATTTACAAAAATGTAATCTACAAATTCGTTCAAAATATTGACAATTTTGAAATAGATGAATCGCTTGAGATTAGGCCAACCCCGATACCACATCCAGTTAAGGATGTGCTTGTTTCAGCTTAAGATTCAATAAAATGCCAAAGGTGTAGGCACGCAATAGTTTTATAAGGGTCCCACCTTTTTGCATAATTATCATAATTCTCAAAATCGTTAGTTTGTTTTACCATTTCAAGTTTTTCCATTGCAACCCTAATAGCAGCATCTCCACTAGAAAAAATATTTTTGTTTTTAATATAAAACATCTCAAACATCTCAATACTCCATTTACCGATTCCAAAAATTCTAATTAGATTATCGTACCGTTCTTCCTCGGACAGCCTAAAGAGATTTTTAGAATTTGGATTTTGACTAAAGAACAAAACCAACGATTTAATAGACTTTGCCTTGTTTTTACTTAATCCAAGGCTTTTTATTTGATTGACATTAAGGTTTTTGAAACTTAAAATTTTAAAACTTTCTTCATTTAGTTGCTTTAACATTTTTTCTTTGATACCTTTAGCTGCTTTTGTGGAAATGAACTGTGAAATAACAATATTTACTAACTCATTAAATGGGTCTATTTTTTTGGCTGAAAATTTTAAATGACCGTTATTTTCAATAACTTTGCCTAATTTTGGATCACTTTCTATTAAACTTTTTTCAGCTTTTGAAAAATTTTTATTCATTCAATATTTAACTTATTTAGATTTTTTAAATTGTAAAATAAAAAAACACTCACAGCAATTCCTACAAAAGATAAACCGTTAAATCCAATTAGCATATAGCTTAAGCCTAAAGATGTATGAGCTATAAAACTTCCTAAGAAAACAAAAGAGTCGCTTTTTATGTTTAGGGGAGTCCTGTATTTGATTGAAAATTTTGAAATAGCTGCACTAATTGCAACGTAATTAAAATTCCATCCAAGTCCTAATAGGTATAAACTTATTTTTAATGCAGTAGGTCCAGAATTAATTAGAGTAATTAAGCAACTTATAAATAAAATTACAGTCCCTAAATATGTAAATTTCTTGTATCCATATTTATCTACGTAATTTCCAAGAATCGGTGAAAATAGAAACATCCCTAAAGTGTGATAGCTAATAATAATTCCAACAAGCTGAACGGTTTCACCTATATCTTGTATATGCAATGGTGTAGCAGACATTATTACAACCATTGTGAAATGATTCAAAACTAAAAGTAGCGATAATAAGCTACCGTTTTTTCTTTCAGAACTTTGATCACTTGATTCACTCTCTAAATCACTCGGGCTCCTTAGAATACTTTTTTGTGAAGTAAATGTGAACAGAGAGGCGGCTGCAAATAGCATTCCAACGAAGGCAATTACATAACCAACGATTAGCTCTGAGTTAAATATATTTTCAAAAAAATTTGAATAACTACCAACCATACGGGGTCCAAATATAGACCCAAAAACTGAAAACCATACTGCTAGTGACAATGCAGTAGCTTTAAATTTCGTACCTGCCACAAATGAAGCAGCGTATCTGGTTTGAAGTGTTGCCGATTGACCAATGCCTAAGACGAAAGCACCTAACAACAGAAGCATGAAAGAGTCAATTATTAGACTATAGAACATAATTGCTCCTCCAAAAGCACCTATTAAAAAAATAAAAGCAAGAGCATTAAGTTGTGAATTAGATTTAGATATTAGATATATCATTCGCGTTCCAAGGACCGCACCACCTACACCTACTGCATTTGGAAAGCCAACAAAAAGTGGATTATTAGAAACTTCTCTTGCTGCCAGCACTGTAACTGTTATTGAAGCTATGAAACCTATTGAAGAAAAAGCTACTGACAAAAGAAGGCTTGAAATTTTTCTTATCTCGGTGAGCATACAAGAAGATTAGCTAATTTAGTAATTTAATCTTTCATATAAGTTCTTTGAAAAAGATTATTTATTTTATTACCATGAGGTTTGCATAAAGAGAGGAAATCCTCAGCAACCTAGATTACCAACTAAGGTGCTTTTTGATGTGGTTTTACGACAAAAAATGGTATTTTCTAATCTCTTGCATAAAATATAATTGGAGGAAAAGTTGACTAAATTTGTAACTGCTGAGACAGTTTCACCTGGTCATCCCGACAAAATCGCAGATTTTATATCTGATAATGTATTGACAAAAGCTTTAGAAAATAATAGTTCGTCAAGAGTCGCAGTAGAAACTTTTCTTACGGGTACAAAAAAAGGTGGCTTAGTTCTTGTTGGAGGAGAAATAAGTGAAATTGCTAATATCACAACAGAAGACATAATCAGTATTGTTAAAGAAGCCTTAAATAAAACAATAAAAACAAGTTTTGAAGATTTTGACTTACAGAATTTATCAATTTTTAATGAGCTGACACCGCAGTCTGAAGAAATCCGTGCTGCAGTTGAAGATGATATAGATCAAGGTGCTGGAGATCAGGGAATTATGGTTGGTTTTGCAACAAATAAGACTGAATCATTCATGCCACCAACATTTGATAAATCAAGAAAAATACAAAAAGATATGTGGGAACTTCAGAATTCTAATAAATTTTTAGATTTAGATTCTAAGGTACAAGTAACCAGTGGAGGAGAAAAAACAAAAATTGTTGTTTCAACTCAACACCATAAAGATATCGATATGGAAAATCTTCATGATGAAGTTTCCAAAATTGTTTCCAAGCATGTTTCTGGAAATTTCGAATTAGATTTAAATCCATCGGGCTCTTTCATCAAAGGTGGACCAGCTGGAGATACAGGCTTAACAGGAAGAAAAATAGTAGTTGACTCATATGGACCTACTGTGCCGGTAGGTGGCGGAGCTTTTTCGGGTAAAGATCCAAGTAAAGTGGATCGATCTGCTGCTTATGCTGCTAGGCATTTAGCTAAAAATATTGTAGCCCATGATTTAGCAGAGGAATGCTTGGTTAGGGTTTCTTACGCTATCGGAAAAGCCGAACCTTATGAATTAACAATTGAAACTTTCGATACTCTTAAAGTGAATGACAAGAAACTAAATGATTTTGTTCGAGCTTTTGACATGAAACCCGGCGCAATTATTGAAAGGTTAAATTTAACAAGTGTTGATTATACAACTGACACACTTTTTTCTCATTTTGGAGACCCAGAAAGGAACTGGGAAATAATAGAAAATATTTAGTTATGTCAGAATATTTTGATATAATTTTCGTAAGCATAAAGAGAAGGTTAGGACCTCGGCAACCTGGAAGACTATCCAAGGTGCCTGAAGATGTGGCAAAATTGCAACTAAGTAGTCAAAATCCTTCTCCAAATTTAAGGAGAAATTTATGAGATTTAATTCAAAATTGATACATGCAGGTTGGGATTCTGATGAAAATTCGGAAGGTTCAATAACAGTGCCTATTTACAAAACAACAGCTTATCAATTTAATAATACTGAACACGCTGCAAATCTATTTGGATTAAAAGAGTTTGGTAACATTTATTCTAGATTAGGCAACCCAACTGTTGGAGCACTTGAGGCTAGATTAACTGCTCTTGAAGACGGTGCTATGTGTGTAGCATTATCTTCAGGAACCTCTGCTGTAATGTATTCACTCATCAACATTATGAGTCAAGGAGATAATTTTGTTACTGCAAACCAACTTTATGGTGGAACATATACAATGTTTGACAATATTTTGCCAGAATATGGTATTAATTCCAAAAAAGTAGACATTACAGATTTTGAAGCTGTTGAATCGGCAATCGACGAAAAGACTAGAGCGATCTATTGTGAAACAATAACCAACCCAGGCCTAGTTGTTGCTGATATTTCTGCATTAGCGGACATTGCTCATTCAAAGGGAATTCCATTAATTGTTGATGCAACTTTTACTACATCAGCAATACTAAAACCATTTGAATTTGGTGCTGATATTGTTGTCTATTCATTAACAAAATGGATGTCTGGTCACGGAAGAGTCATTGCTGGTGCAGTAATTGAAAAGGGTGGCTTTGATTGGGGTAATGGTAATTTTCCACTTTATGATAAACCCGATACCAGCTATGGAGGTATGAGATGGGGTCATGACCTTGGTGACTTAGGAAATGTTGCATACTCCCTCAGACTTAGAACAGTTCCATTAAGAAATCTTGGTGCGAATATGTCTCCAGATACTGCTTTTGAAGTTATGAGTGGACTTGAAACACTAGCTCTAAGAATGGAGCGTCATTGTGAGAATGCAATTAAAGCTGCAGAGTACTTGTCTGGACATGAGCTTGTGGAATGGGTTAGATTTCCTGGACTCAAAGATGACCCGGCATATGACCTTTCTGAAAAGTATTTGAAAGGCACTGGTGGAACAATGGTGGTTTTTGGGATTAAAGGTGGAAAAGACGCCGGACAAAAATTTATAGACAATCTAAAAATGTTTAGGCATGTTGCTAATGTAGGAGACACTAGATCACTAGCTATTCACCCAGCAACAACGACTCATTCACAATTAAATGAAGATCAACTTATTGAAGCAGGCTCACCACCTGAACTAATTAGACTGTCAATAGGCATAGAAGACATTGAAGATATCGTTGAAGATCTCTCACAAGCACTAGAAAGTACAAAATAGCTCCATAAAGTTCGCGAAAAATAGATTAGTAAATATCTTGCATAAGTTGAAAAACTGACGTATATTTATAAAACACTATCGGAAAAGAAATCGAAAGATGGAAAAGAAGATAGAACAGAAAATCCCGAAGGGTCGCAAGATCAATCGGGATTTTTGCTTTATACAGTTTTGTCTTTATAAAGTAAAATCAAAATATGGAGCTTTATATTGTTGATGGTACATATGAATTATTTAGGTCACATTTTGGTTACCCAAGTAGAACTTCACCAGATGGAACTGAAGTTGGAGCATTAAAGGGATATATAACCCACCTCAACTCTTTAAAAAAACAATACAAATATTTGTGCGTATCTTTTGATTCAACGGTTGAGTCATTTCGTAATGAGCTTTATGACGGTTATAAATCTAGTAACAATATTGATTCAGATATCTTAAATCAATTTCCTTTAGCAGAAGAAGTAACGAAATTACTTGGAATAACCCTTTTGTCTATGAAGGAATATGAAGCTGATGATGGAATTGCATCGGTATGCGAACAATTTGTTAGCAAAAATATAAAAATCATTATTGGATCGTTAGATAAAGATTTAATGCAATGTGTAAAAGAAGATAAAGTTGTAATGTATTCGACTAGGTATAAAACTTTTACAAACGATAAAGGAGTAAAAGAAAAATTTGGCATCTTGCCAAATCAGATACCAGATTTTCTTGCTCTCACAGGAGATAGTTCTGATGGAATTCCAGGAATGAAAGGAATAGGTCAAAAGACTGCGACCTTGCTACTTCAAAAATATGAAAATATTGATTTAATTTTAAATGATATAGACAATTGGAAAAAAACAGTTAGGGGTGGTGAAAGACATGCCGAAACTATATCTAACAATTTCGAACTTCTAAAATTATTTAAAGAATTAACAACATTAAAAAAATCTGTAAATGTTCCAAAGGATATTGAAGACTACAAAGTAAGAGACATAAAACAAACTAAGCTGACTAAATTTTCTGAAAAATACAGATTAAATATTTAATAATCGGAAAATAAAAATCATTAAATTCTTCTTATTTCTAATTACATTTAGTAGTCTCATATTGTGAAAAAGTTTGTTTTAATTTTGGGTTTATTAATTTTGTTTTCTCCTGCAGCAATTGCAATTGCAGATGACCATACTGAAGGAGAAGTACCTACCCCTGCAATCGTGGTTGAAGAGCCGCCAGAGCAAATTGAAGATGTAGCATGGACCTACAGATTTTTAATTCCAACAACTGTTGCTATTGCAACATTAGTAATTCTTGGAAACGTTATTCAATATTTCAGACAGGTAACTCGAAAAAGATATAAGGTTATAGAGAAATAAAAATTTTTCTTAATGACAGATATTAAAAATAAGATACTCAAGTTAGTTAATAAGAACCATGAATATGTTTTAGCTCTCAGTGGAGGCGTTGATAGTGCAGTTTTAGCTTCAATCTTTAACGATTTAGATTTGTCATATAGAACAATTTTTGTCAACCATAATCAAAAAGACTCAAATTTACTGCAAAAATCTGCTGAAGAAATTGCAAAAAATCTTAAAACTAACCACGAAAACATAATTTCGGACTTAGAAGAAAACGCCTCAGAAACGAAAATGAGAGAAAAAAGGTATGGCTTACTACTTGATAATCTTAAAAAAAAAGAAATATTAGTAACAGGTCATCACAAAGATGATAAAGTAGAAACTTTTTTAATTAATCTATTTAGAGGCACCAGATTAAAAGGGCTAACATCAATAAAAGCTGAAAATGATAATTTGTTAAGACCATTAATAAATATAAAGAAATCTGAAATCGAAGATTATGCAATTAGAAATAATATTGTATTTACTGAAGACACTACAAATCAAAATAATGAAATCTCTAGAAATTGGATTAGAAACAAATTAATACCAGAAGTAGATGAAAGATTTCCAGGTCAGATAAACAAAAAAATTTCCAATTTAATTTTAGAAATTGAGGTGCTGCTTGAAAGTAAAGTAGAAGTAAAAAAATATATTAAGTTTGCAAAAGGATACTTTGAAGTACCGCTTTCACTAATTCAGGAAAATGATTCAAGATCAAATTACTTAATTTCTTTAATCTCTTCATCTATTGGACAAATTGGTCTTCAAGGTGATGATTTGAAAAAGATATTTTCAGTTATTGATAATGGAAGTCATGTAAGTTATCACAAAAATTGGGCAGTTTCCAATCAGGCTGGTTTAGTTATATTTATTGAAAAAGAAATGTGGAAATTTAATTCTGATGAAGATAAGATTTTTGGTTATTTTAATTTTCAAGAAACTACAAGCTGTAATTACTTGAATAATTGGAAAATTTTAGCACCGAAAAATTTCATAGAAAACTTGAATCTATCCACAATCTCTAAAGGTGATAAAATCTTAATCGACGGTTCGATGCAGAAAGTTTCTGAGGCAATGAGGTCTTTTGGAGTTAAAGAACCCCTCAGAGAAGTATGGCCTATTGTAAAATTTGATAATAAAGTTATATGGATTCCAGGCATTAGAAAAAGTGACTTAGTAAAAGATTTTGATTCAGAGAATAACAAACATACAATTACTACTTCAATAGAAAAGAGCAATTTTGAAAATATCTAAAGTTTTAATCGAGCAAAATCAAATTGAACAAAAAGTAAAAGAATTAGCTGAGAGAATTAATAAAGACTATTTGGGTGAGGAACTTGTAATAGTTGGAATACTAAAAGGCGCATTCATCGTTATCAGCGACATAGCAAAACAGCTCGATGTAGATGTAACATTTGAATTTATGAGCATACAATCTTATGAAGGAACTAAATCTACCGGACAAATAAAAATTGATAAGGATTTGGATATAGATATTACCGGAAAAAATATATTAATTGTTGAAGATATTTTTGATACTGGTTTAACTTTATCTCATTTAAAAAATTTACTTGAATCCAGAAATCCAAAAAGCATTGAGATATTATGTATGTTTGTTAAAAAAGATATTTTAACTGAACCAGTGGATATAAAATATTCAGGATTTGAGATAGGACCAGAATTTGTTGTTGGATATGGTCTTGATTACGAAGGAAAATATAGGGAACTTCCTTTCCTTGGTATTCTGTCATAGATCTCACTATTGCTTTTTAACTCAATAGTATTAAATTAAGAAGATGGAAAATAAAAAAGTAGACAAAAAAAACAACAGGTCTTTTCTTCTTTATGCTGGACTTGGTCTTTTAATATTTTTTGGAGTTCAGCAATATAATTCGACTGTAAACTCACCTGAAAGTAAATCTTTCACAATTTTTAAAAACGACATACAATCTGGAAATGTATCTGAAGCAACTATAAAAGAACAGTCAAATCTTGTTGAATTTAAATTAAGAAATGATGACACAATTTATCAAACAGAGTACCCAGAAGGTTTTGAAGGGGAAGTGTTTCAACTCCTTGTTGATCAAGACATTATTTTGAATACAGATACAGAACCTGCAGGTTTTCAGGACTACTTTTTTGCATTTTTACCTTGGCTATTTTTAGCTGCTTTTATGTTTTATATGTTCTCACAGGTTAGATCAAATGGAAATCAAATAATGCAATTTGGAAAATCGAAAGCTAAAGAGCTAGATGAAGAATCTCCAAAAGTAACTTTCAAAGACGTTGCCGGTGTAGAAGAAGCGAAAGAAGAACTTGAAGAGATTAAAGAATTCCTTAAGTCTCCAGAAAAATTTAATAAGTTGGGAGCAAAGATACCAAAAGGGGTTCTACTTGTTGGGCCACCGGGAACTGGAAAAACTCTTTTAGCAAAAGCAGTAGCAGGAGAGGCAGGAGTTCCATTCTTTAGTATTTCAGGATCTGATTTTGTCGAAATGTTTGTTGGAGTTGGGGCAAGTAGAGTAAGAGATCTATTCAAAAAAGCTAAAGAAGCATCTCCAGCAATAATTTTTATTGATGAAATTGATGCAGTTGGAAGAATGAGAGGAGCTGGTTTAGGCGGAGGTCATGATGAGAGAGAGCAAACATTAAACCAACTTTTGGTTGAGATGGATGGATTTGAAGCAAATCAGGGTGTAATCCTTATGGCTGCAACCAACAGACCCGATGTTTTAGACCCAGCACTTCTCAGACCAGGCAGGTTTGATAGACAAGTTATTGTTGGTAGGCCAGATTTATCTGGAAGAACACAAATACTTAAGGTTCATGCAAAAGATAAGCCGTTAGCAAAAAATGTCAATTTTGAAACATTAGCAAAACAAACACCTGGTTTTACTGGAGCTGATTTAGCAAATTTATTAAATGAAGCAGCCTTACTAGCTGCAAGAAAAAATAAAAAATCAATCGGAATTGCAGATATTGAAAACTCGATAGATCGGGTAATGGCTGGTCCAGAAAAGAAAAGTCAAGTAATGACAGAAGAAGAAAAATTAATTATCGCTTATCATGAAACAGGTCATGCATTAGTGGGTTGGGCACTTCCTAATGCTGATCCTATCCACAAAGTTACTATTATTCCTCGTGGTAGAGCTTTAGGTTATACTCAAGCACTTCCTGATAGTGAAAAGTATCTTGCGTCTAAAGCTGAACTTAAAGATAGGCTTGCGATGTTGATGGGAGGTCGGGTTGCGGAAGAATTAATTTTTGCAGACCCTACAACAGGTGCTTCTAATGATATAGAAAAAGCCACAGATATTGCCAGAAGAATGGTCATGGAGTTTGGAATGAGTGAAAAGTTAGGGCCAATGCTTTACGGAAAAGGATCGAATGAAGTATTTTTAGGTCGCGACTACGGACGACAACAAGACTACTCTGACGAAATAGCTTCTTCTATTGATGACGAAGTAAGAAATTTGCTAAATGATGCACATGTGATTGCCGGAAAGATACTTAAGAAATTTAAGAAACAAATGGACGCCATGGTTAAACAGCTAATGGAAAAAGAGACATTAAACAAAGAAGAAGTAGCAGAAATCTTTAAAACAATTGCAAAAGTCAAAATAACCGGTTCTGGTAAAAGCTTAAGGCTTGCTTAATGAGTTCTATAAATGAAACAAAGAGCAACATAGAGATTGCTCTTTTTGAATTTTTAAAAACAAAGACTGATAAATCAGAAGAAGAAATAATGAAACTTTCCAAAAAGTTTCTTGAGCAAATTGAATCAAAACTACACAAATCGCAATTACCATCTGCAATTTTAACTAATCTTGAGAATGTTGAACACAATCAGCCCATCTACTTAAAAGGAATAAATTTTGTAAGCTTATGTGAGCATCATTTACTTCCTTTTACAGGATTAGTAAATATAGCTGTTTATCCAAGTAATAAAATAGCTGGAGTTTCTAAATTTAGTGAACTCGTTAGTTTGCTTTCAAATAATTTGACATTACAAGAATCTTTAACAAAAAAAATAGCAGTTGAAATCCAAAACGCATTAGACCCCAAAGGTGTAATGGTAAAAATAAGTGCGAACCATATGTGTTCAAGTTTGTTAAATATTGAAAATTCTGAAACTGTATTTGAAACAACTTACAGCACTGGAATTTATGAAATTGACCATACACTTCGCAATGAAGCGTTACTAAATTTTTAAAAATTGTCCAATTGGAATTCTATATTATCTAGAGATAATTCAAAAATATTAGGAATTATAAATTTATCTAATGATTCATTTACAGGTGATGGTGTATTTAATCATGATGAAGGTTTAAAAAAATTATTGCAATCAGCAAAGCAAAAAGATATAGATTTTATTGACATCGGTTGCGCCTCTTCAAAACCAGGATTTGACAATGTCACCACTGAAGAGGAAATTGAAAGACTAAATTATTTTATAAAATTAAATCAAGAAACATTTACATTTTCAATTGATTCATTTAATCCAATTGTGGTACAACATGCAGTTGAAAATAACTTTAAAATAATTAACGATGTTAGTGGCTTTGTGAATGAAAAAATGATTCAAATAGCCGTTGATTCAAAATTAAAAATTATTTTAGTTCATAGACACCCTAAATCAGAATCTTTGCATCAAAAAATGATTTATAAAGATGTCGTGAAGGAAGTAAAGGAACATCTGAATTCAAAAATAAAATCACTAATAAGTTTGGGAGTTAAGGAAGAACAAATCGCAATTGATCCGGGTTTAGGCTTTGGTAAGAATTTATCTGACTCTGCAGAGTTGTTGATCAATATCAAAGAACTTAAAGAAAACTTTCCCTTGATTGTTGGATATTCAAAAAAGAAATTTATTAAAAATATTCCAATGTCAAATTCTGATTTATTTAAACACTGTGTTGATTCCGGAGTTTCACTAGTGAGAATGCATCTAACAAATTAGTAATTAGTGTAAGCTATTATTGTGTTTACAGAAAGGAATTATGGCTGGTTTAAAACCAAATGACTTCAACTGGATTATTGAAGGTAAACTGGCAGTTTCTGAATGTATTGGTGGCGCTGGATTAACACCAAGAAAAATTAGAAGAGAAGAAGAAATTCAATGGATTAAGAGTCAGGGAATAAATGCAATTTTCTCTTTGTTAGACTCAGATTTCAATTTAAAAAACTACCAGGAAGTAGGGTTTAGGACCTACCACTATCCTCTTGCAGATGATGTCCCAATGGAGTCATTAAATATAATATTTGAGGCAATAAAAGAAGCACTATTAGACAAAGAAAGAAAGCTACTTATACACAGAGAGTATTTAGACGAAGAGGTGCCAGGTATACTTGCTGGATACTTAATTTATTCTAAACTTTTAGATGATCCAATTCTGGCCAGAACAATATTAGAAAAGATTTTAGAGAAGCCACTATCTCCAAAAGCTATTGCCCTAATTCCAAATACTTAAAAAATGTCATATGACATAAATATTATTGGGATCAAAACATCAGGAAAACACGGAATTTACGAAATTGAAAAGTCAAATAATCAAAAATTTCTTGTAGATATAAAAATTATTATAGATAATTTTTTAGGTGATGAAATACATGACACAATTAACTATGAAAACGTAGTGGATGATGTAATTAAAATTGTTAAAACTAATAGCTTTAATCTTATCGAGACATTATCAAAAGAAATCACCAAAGAAATTTATAAAAAATATAATTCCGAAAGTAATGTAAAAATATTTGAAATCATAGTGACAGTTCATAAGCCAGATACTATTTTGAAAGAAAAAACAAATAATTTATCAGTTACTTACAGTGAAAAATTTAAATAGTATTTATCTTTCTTTAGGATCAAATATTGGAGACAGAACAGACAACCTTACCAAAGCAATAGTGGAACTTTCTAAAAAAATGAAAATTGTTAAATTGTCTTCTATATATGAAACGGAACCATTACTTTTTGAAAACCAAAATAGTTTTTTAAATATGGTTTTGGAAGTTGATTATAAAGGGTCTCCAGACCAATTGTTAGAAAGTATAAAGATAATAGAAAATGATATGGGGAGAGAATCTACATTTAGATATGGACCTAGATTAATTGACATAGACATAATATTTTTTAACAATTATGAAGTCATTCAAGATAATCTAACTATTCCACATTATGACTGGAAAAATAGATTATTTGTTATAGAGCCACTGTATGAAGTTTTAGAGCTAGAGTTGAATAAATCTGAATATAAAATTAATGGTCAAAAAGTCAAAAGAGTAGGTAGTATAAATCTGTAAGTACGGGCACCATATTTAGGGCACGATATGACAAGAATAATAAATAAAATTGATAAAAAAATATTTCATGAAGAGAAATGCTTTATTCCAACGATGGGAGCATTGCATGAAGGACATTTGTCATTAGTTAAACTTGGAAAGAAGTCTACAAATGGCAAAACAATTGTCTCGATCTTTGTCAATAAAAGGCAATTTAATGATGAGAGTGATTACGATAATTATCCGATTGACCTTGATAAAGATATCGAACTCCTGACAAAAGAGGAAGTTGATTACATATTTATACCACAAGAAAATTACATTTATCCAAAAGATTTTGCAGAACTAGATGGAATAAAATCTGGAGAAAAAGGAAGCCTGTTTGAGGGTGCTCACAGGCCGGGCCATTTCGATGGGGTCTTAACTGTTGTCAAAAGGTTGTTTGATTTAGTAAATCCAACATCGGTAGTTTTTGGAAAAAAAGACGCACAACAACTTTATCTAGTGAAAGAATTCTTAGCTAATAAAAGCAATAATTTAAAAATAATAGAAGCAGAAATAATTAGAGATGAATATGGATTAGCCATGAGCAGTAGAAATCGTTTACTTTCCACAAGTGGAATTAATATTGCTAGGAATATTTTTCAAATTCTTGAGAATACAAAAGAACACTTCATGCAAAATCAAGATATTCAACAATCAGAAGATTTTGGAAAAAAGCTATTTGATGAAAATGCTATTGAATATGACTATTTAAATTTCGTAGATCCAAAATATTTTGAAACACCAGATAGTAATCGGGAGAAATTATTGTTAATTACTGCTGCTTATGTACAAGGAATTCGATTAATCGACAATATGGAGGTAATACAATGAAGAACATAATTGCAGTAGATATTGGGAATACAGAAACAACAGTTGGGATAGGGAGTAAGGATAATTGGGATTCTTACAGATTTACAACGAGAGACACAAATACACCAGACGAATTATTAGCTCTTTTTAATTCAACTTTTCAAATTAAGAGTGAAGTGAATAAAGATATTGAAGGCGCTATCATTTGCTCTGTTGTTCCGCAGGCTACCAATAGTTTTAGTGAAGCTATTCGCAAGTATTTAAATTTAGAGCCAATTATTGTGGGTCCTGGAATTAAGACTGGATTAAAAGTTAATATTGATAATCCTAAAGAACTTGGTCCCGATAGAATTGCAAATTCAGTAGCTGGATATCTCTCAACTGAAGCTGATACTGTAGTAATTGACCTAGGTACAGCTACAACTTTTGATGTAGTTAGTAAAAATAAGGAATATCTTGGGGGATCTATAGCGCCCGGAATAAAGATAAGTCTTGATGCATTAACATCAAAAACAGCATCACTAAAATCGGTCGAACTTGATACTCCAAATAAAGTTATTGGAAAAAACACTTACGAAGCAATACAAAGTGGATTAATAATGGGACACGCTTCAATGATTGATTCTATGGTAGATAAGATAATACTAGAAATAGATATTGAACCAAAGATTATCTTAACTGGTGGATTAAGTAAAGTGGTACAACCGATTCTGAATGTTAATGTTGAATATATTGAAAATTTAACATTAGTTGGTCTTGAAGAAATATTTAAATTAAATAATTAAGCTGTAGTTGTGGGTGACTTATCTAAATCAGAGAATGAAATTTACTCTTTAAGAAAAGAAAAAGAGCAAAAAATAAGAGATAGTAAGCTTGAGTCATTCCAAACTAGTTTTAAAAATTCTACCCCAATAGATTTTCTTCACAGTGAACATAAAGATATAGAAAATGGTTTTAAGACAGATATAAATGTTTCAGTAAGGGGAAGAATTTTAAGCATTAGATCTTTTGGAAAATTAACATTTATTGACCTTAAAGATGAAACTGGAAAAATTCAGTTAGTTTATTCAGACAACGACCTTTCAGATGAGCTAATTGATTATCTTCAAAATCTTGATGTAGGAGATATTGTTGGAGTTTCTGGAATAATAATGAAAACAAAAAAAGGGGAACTCTCAATATACATAAGCAATCTTTCACTACTTACAAAATCCTTCAGAAATTTCCCTGAAAAATGGCATGGGCTTAAAGACAAAGAAACTAGATTTAGACAAAGATACCTAGACTTTGTAGTAAACGAAGATGCAAAGAATACAATTACAACAAGATTCAATATTTTAAAGCTAATTAGAGAATTCATGACATCGGAGGGTTTTATTGAAGTTGAAACACCAACACTCCAGCCAAAAGCAGGTGGAGCAATAGCAAGACCCTTTTCTACTCATCACAATGCAATGAATATAGATATGTATTTACGAATTGCTCCTGAACTTTATCTCAAGAGATTAATCATTGGAGGTTTTGAAAAAGTATTTGAACTTGGGAAAGTATTTCGAAATGAAGGAGTTGACCAAACACATTCACCAGAATTCACGATGATGGAAAGTTATGAAGCATATACAGACGTCAATGGAGTGATGGATATGGTTGAAAATATGTGCCAATATGTACTTGAAAATTTAAAAATAGATAAAAGCATTGAATTCAATGAAAAAGTTGCTAATTTTAGTTTTCCTTGGGATAGAAAAAGTATGTTTGAATTGGTCAATGAAAAGTTTGAAATAAACCTATCATATGATTCAAACCTTGATGAAGTCATGGCATTGTTAGAGTCAAAATATCAAATTGAATCTGAATCAACGACAGTTGGAGAGCTTGTGTTTGACATTTTTGAAAATTATATTGAGGATGATATTGTAGACCCTGTGTTTGTAACTGATTATCCTAAAGAAGTTTCTCCTTTTGCCAGAGAAAGTGATGAGAAAATGGGCATCACTGAGAGATTCGAACTTTTTGCATTTGGTAGCGAATTAGCGAATGGATTTTCAGAATTGATAGATCCTGTTGAACAAAAAAAGAGATTGAAAAGCCAAGCAGAAAAAAAAGCTAAAGGTGATGAAGAAGCTCATGTTGAAGATAATGATTACATTGAAGCTCTGGAGTTCGGACTCCCTCCGACTGGAGGACTAGGCTTTGGTGTTGACAGGTTTGTGATGATGATTACGAACAATGATTCAATTAGAGAGGTAATCGCTTTTCCTCATCTGAAACCAGAGAATTAATTAGTTCTATTAATTAAATAATTGTTTATGTTCTCTAATACAGGGAATAGAGCATGGTCTTTTAATTCAAATATTGACTCTATACTTTTACTGAAATAGTCATTAATCACATCCTTCGAGTTACTAATTATTTCACTTGTTGTAAATTCGTTAATAACAGAATTTATTTCAATTTCTTCTCGTTGTATTGATTTTAAAATTTCTTCATATTTTCCACGATTGATATCTAGTGCAATTAGAACTGGAAGGGTATAAGTTCCCTCCAAAATATCATTTCCAGATGGTTTGCCAAGAGTTTTTTCATCCGAGGTCAAATCTAAAATATCATCAGATATCTGAAATATTATTCCACAGTTCCATCCCCATTGACTCAAAGCATCAACAATTTCAACATCCGCATTACCAGCAACTGCACCAAGTCTTGCACTTGTTCTTATTAAGCTAGCTGTTTTACCTTCGATTACTTTTAAGTAATCTTCAACACCATGATCTAAGTTGAAAGAAAGATTAAGTTCTCTGGTTTGACCCTCGACTAGTTCCGCATAAGTTGATGCTAGTAATTTTACAGATTCTAGACCCAGATTTTCTGCAGCTAATTCAGATGATCTTGCTAAAAGATAGTCTCCAGCTAATATAGATAAATTAGAATTCCACTTTGAATTTGAACTTTCTACACCCCTTCTTGTTGTAGCATTGTCCATTACGTCATCATGATAAAGACTTCCAATATGGATTAATTCAACTGCAACACCCGCATCTATGATTTTGTGTATATGTTTTTTATCATCCCCAAATTTACCGGAAAGCAATGAAACAATCGGCCTAAATCTTTTTCCCCCAGCTTTGATTAAATATTGTGATATCGAAGAGAGATATTCATTATCCGAGCTAGAAACATTGATTAATCTTTGTTCTAATTTCTCTAAATTTTCCCACAAATCTTCAAATGGAATAATTTTTTGTATTTCCTTGCTTTCCATAGTTAAAGAATACGTGAAATGTATAAATACTTGTAATTTTCATTTAAGTGTAAAAACGAATAGTTATTAATATAAACACATGTTTGAAAGATTTACAGATCGAGCCAGAAGAGTAGTTGTTCTTGCCCAAGAAGAAGCAAGAAGGCTTAATCACAATTATATTGGAACTGAGCACATTCTTCTTGGCCTAATTCAAGAAGGTGAAGGCCATGCCGCAAAAGCGCTTGACGAACTTAATATAAATATAGATAGCGTTAGGACAGAAGTTGTCGAAATAATTGGTGAAGGTCAGCAATCTCCAAGTGGACATATTCCATTTACACCTCGTGCGAAAAAAGTTTTAGAACTCTCATTGCGAGAAGCCCTACAATTGGGTCATAACTACATTGGCACTGAACATATTCTTCTTGGTCTCATAAGAGAAGGAGAAGGTGTTGCTGCACAGGTACTTAAAAAGCTTGGAGCCGAACTTTCACAGGTAAGACAAACTGTAATCAAATTAATTTCTTCATCAGGTGAAAGTAAAAAACAACAATCCGCATCAACTGGTGGAAGAGAAAGACCTGGATCAAGCACTGGCTCTGCAATCTTAGATCAATTTGGTAGAAATTTGACGAGAATGGCAAAAGAAGGAAAACTAGATCCTGTTATTGGTCGTACAACGGAAATTGAAAGAGTAATGCAAATTCTTTCACGTAGGACAAAAAACAACCCTGTTTTGATTGGTGAGCCTGGCGTAGGAAAAACAGCAATAGTTGAGGGTTTAGCTCAAAAAATCATTTCAGGAGATGTGCCTGTAACTCTGGAAGGAAAACAAATATATACACTAGATTTATCAGCTCTAGTAGCTGGCTCAAGATACAGAGGTGATTTTGAGGAAAGACTCAAGAAAGTATTAAAAGAAATAAAAACAAGAGGTGACATAGTTCTGTTCATTGACGAAATCCACACTCTTGTTGGTGCTGGAGCTGCAGAAGGTGCGATTGATGCAGCATCAATTTTGAAACCTATGTTAGCTAGAGGAGAGCTACAAACAATCGGTGCTACAACACTTGAAGAATTCAGAAAACATTTTGAAAAGGATGCTGCTTTAGAGAGAAGATTTCAATCTGTTCAAGTAGATGAACCTAAATTATCTGACGCTATTGAGATTCTTGACGGGCTTAAAGATAGATATGAAGTCCATCACGGTGTGAGGTTTACTGATCAAGCTATAGCTTCAGCAGTAAATATGGCTGATAGATACATATCTGATAGATTCTTACCTGACAAGGCGATAGATTTAATTGACGAAGCAGGTAGTCGAATGAGAGTTTATAAAAAGCCTTTAGAACCGGAAAAGCAAGAAATGGCAGATAAGCTTAAAAACCTAAGAGAGCAAAAAATCGACGCTGTCCAATCACAATTGTATGAAAAAGCAGCACAAATTAGAGATCAAGAAAAGCTGCTACTAGATGAAGTTTCTGGTAGTAACCCGAGTGAAGTTTCAGAAATTGAGATGGTTATTGATGAAGAAGAAATTGCTGAAGTTTTAGCTCAGTGGACCGGTATTCCAGTTCACAGGCTAACACAAGAAGAAACAGCTAGATTGCTTGAAATGGAAAACGAACTTCACAAGAGAATTATTGGTCAAGACGAAGCTATTTCAGCAGTTTCTAAAGCAATTAGAAGAACAAGATCAGGATTAAAAGACCCAAAACGACCATCTGGTTCATTTATATTTCTAGGACCTTCTGGTGTTGGTAAAACAGAGACTGCAAAAGCTTTAGCAGAGTTTTTATTTGGAGATGAAGAATCATTAATTCAAATCGATATGTCAGAATATATGGAAAAACATACTGTCAGTAGACTAATTGGTTCTCCTCCAGGTTATGTTGGTTATGATGAAGGCGGACAACTAACAGAAGCAGTAAGAAGAAAACCCTTCAGTATTGTTCTTCTTGATGAAGTTGAAAAAGCGCATCCGGATGTATTTAATACCCTTCTACAAATTCTTGAAGATGGAAGACTTACAGATGCCCAAGGAAGAACGGTTGATTTCAAAAATACAATAATAATCATGACTTCTAATCTTGGAACTAAAGATATAGCAAAGAACGTTGGCTTTAGTAGCCTTTCAGAGATTGACAATTATGAAAAAATGAAATCTAAAGTTGGCGAAGAATTAAAAAGATACTTTAAGCCGGAGTTTTTAAATAGAATTGATGAAACAATTGTGTTCCATGAACTTACTTTAGATGAAGTAAAAGAAATCGTTGACTTGATGCTTGACAGAGTTCATGACCAATTAAAAAATTCTGACCTAGAGATTGTTCTTTCTGAAGAAGCAAAAACATATTTAGCAACAGAAGGTTACGATAAAGAGTTTGGAGCTAGACCATTAAGAAGGTCTATTCAACGCTTATTAGAAGATCCTTTATCTGAAGAACTTTTAATGGGTAAATATAAAGCAGGTTCTACAATTATCGTTTCTCTTAATAGCGAAAATAATAGTCTTGAGTTTGAGCCGGTTGAAGCACCAGATGAACCTCCAGTAGATTTTGTAGATTCTGAATCTTAATTATTAAAATAAATAAGCTAACTTATTTGTCAAATTGAACCAAAAAACTTAGTTAAGAACAAGGCTTAACCAAAAATTTTTGTCTACTATGTATCTCGTATAGGTATTTTGTATACCTTCAACTAGTTGGACAAGGAGTAAAAAAGTGACTCGAATGAAGTCGAAATGGCTAATACTTTTTATGGTATTTAGTTTATTTATAGTTTCTTGTGGAGGCGGATCTGATGATGCGGTTGAGGATGTTGCAGTAGAGGAGCCAGTTGAAACGCTGGATGCACCTGCTACGACAGCTGCTCCAGCTGAACCAGAAGCTGACCCTGCAAGCATTTGTCTTGTATTAGACATTGGTGGTCTTGGTGATTTGGCATTTAATGACTTAGCATATTCAGGATACCAAAAAGCGATTGCTGATTTTGGCATGGAAGGAACCTTCCTAGAGCCAGAGGGTGGTGGTGAAAATAGAGGCGAACTTCTAGAACTTTGTGCAGAAGCTGGAAACGATCTGATCGTTGGAAATGGTTTCTTATTTGATGCAGCAATGAATGAAGTAGCACCTAAGTATCCAGATATTAACTTTGCAATAACAGATGGTGTTTCAGAGGCAGGTAACGTTAGAGGAATGTTATTTCAGCATGCTGAAGGATCTTTCCTTGCTGGAGTTGCAGCAGCACTAAAAACAAAAACTAATAATGTTGGATTCATTGGTGGGGTTGATTTTCCATTAATTCATGAATTTGAGCAAGGTTTCCTTGCTGGTGTTGCCGCTATCAATCCTGATATTACAGTTCAAATCGGATACGCAAGCGTACCTCCAGACTTTTCAGGATTTAATGATCCCGTCAAAGGTAAGGAAATTGCCCTTGCGCAGTATGAAGCTGGAGCAGATATAATTTATCATGCTGCCGGTGGAACTGGTACAGGAATGTTCGAAGCAGCTAAAGAAGTATCTGAGGCAACTGGATCAAAAGTGTGGGGAATTGGTGTAGACTTTGATCAATATTACCAAGTAGGTAATCCACTTCCAGAATTGCAAGAATATATCTTATCTTCAATGGTTAAAGCAGCTGACGTAGCTATCTACAATGCTGCAAAAGCAACAGTAGAGGGCAACTTTACTGGTGGTCCTTTAGTTGGTAATTTAGCAACTGAAGGAGTATATCTGTCTTATTCAGGTGGATATATTGACGACATTAAAGATACTATCGAAGAATACAAAGCAAAAATTATAAGCGGAGAAATTGTACCTCCGTCTGCAAGACCTTAAAAAGTCTGAAAATTTTATATTCGTTCCAGAGTTTTCTCTGGAACGGATATTTTTTGTAAAAAAATGAATCTAGCAATAAAAATAGAAAATGTAACTAAAACATATCCAGGTGTTTTGGCAAACTCCGATGTTACGGTAAAAATTAAATCTGGATACATACACGCAATTGTCGGCGAAAACGGTGCAGGAAAATCAACTCTTATGAAAATTCTGTATGGAATGGTCAAACCAGATTCTGGGAATATTGAGATATTTGAAAATAAATCAAATATGACTTCACCTAAAGATGCAATAAATTTAGGAATTGGAATGGTACACCAGCATTTTATGCTAGCAAAAAATTTAACTGTTTTAGAAAATATAATTTTAGGTATCGACAAACCTTTTTTAAAAAATATAAAATTATCAAACTACAAAAAAGAAATTCAAAAAGTAATGGAACTATATTCTCTGACTATAGATTTAAATCAGTATGTAGATGAACTAAGTGTTGGAGAAAAACAAAGAGTAGAAATTATAAAAGTTCTATATAGAGGCGCCAAAATATTAATTTTAGATGAACCAACTGCTGTTTTAGTTCCTCAAGAAGTCGAAGAGTTATTTAAAAATTTAAACGATTTAAAAAATAATGGTGTAACAGTTTTATTTATATCACATAAATTAGATGAGGTTTTGGAGATTGCTGATGAAATATCAGTAATGAGAGCAGGAAAAATGATGGATACCGTAATAAATAAAAATGTAAGCAAAATTCAACTAGCCGAAATGATGATAGGCAAAAGTCTTCCGACGCCTCCTGAGAGATCAACATTAGCTGAAGAAGAAGTAATTTTAAAAATTGAAAATTTAAAATCAAACAATTTAGACGGTAGAACTGTTTTTGACAATATAACTTTTAGTGTAAATAAGTCTGAAATTCTTGGAATAGCTGGAGTCGAGGGAAATGGACAGAAAGAAGTTGTCGAAGCAATTATTGGAATTCATCCTATTGAGTCAGGCAAAGTAATATTTTTGAATGAAGATATTAAAAAACTAAGCACAAGGGAAAGGTTGGAGTCCGGAATCAGCTTTATTCCCGAAGATCGACAGTTGCAAGCAATGATTATGGATATGAATTTAACTAATAATGTAATAATTGGCAGGCAAAATATTAAAAAATACAAAAGCAACATAGGAACAGTCAAGACAAAAAATGCTATCAAGGAATCAGAAAAAGTAATTTCTTCATTTGACGTAAAAACACCGGGTACAAACACTCTCGCAACTGCCTTGTCTGGAGGTAATCAACAAAAATTTGTTGTTGGAAGAGAGTTAGAAGATAACCCTAGTCTTTTGATAGCTTCACAGCCAACAAGAGGTATTGATATTGGTGCACAGGCTTTGATTTGGGAAAAATTAAGAACTACTAGAGATCAAGGTCTTTCAGTTTTATTAATCTCCGCAGACTTAGAAGAACTAATTGGATTATCTGATAGAATTATAGTTTTTTATCAGGGTCGTTTAGTTAAGGAATTGAATGCAGAAAATGTTACTCCTGAAGACTTAGGTGGTTATATGACTGGATTAAAAAAATGAAGATGAGATTCAGACTGGTAAGTGTATCCGCGCCAATTGTTGCATTAATAATTTCATTTGGTCTAAGTTCTTTGATATTGTTAGTAATTGGCAAAGATCCACTGGAAACATTTCAAATAATGTTTGAATATGGAATTCGAGGTAAATCAATAGTATCAATTATAAATAGGTCTATTCCGCTTTATATTTCGGCCATTGCTGTAGCTGTTGGTTTTAAAATGGGACTATTTAACATTGGTGTAGAGGGCCAATACTTAATGGGATCTTTGGTTGCTGCATATGTTGGTGCTCAATTTTCTGTCATTACACCACTGCATATATTATTTATAATTATCATTGCAGTTGCTACATCATCTTTGTGGGCTGCAATCGCTGGGTATTTAAAAGTTGAAAAAGGAATACATGAAGTAATTTCAACAATTATGTTAAATTATATTGGTACCGGACTTATTGCTTACTCTTTGACAACAATTTTTGACGAACCAAATTCAAACTATGATTTACCAAGAACGAAGGAACTACCTGACACAGGAAAAATGCCTTCATTAAACAAATTTTTTAACATAGAGGACCTACAAGATTTACATGGATTTTTAGTAATCGCACTAATAATTGGTTTTTTTTACTACTGGTTAGTGTGGAAGACAACTTTAGGTTTTGATTTGAGAATTACTGGCTCAAACCCAATCGCAGCAAAATTTAGTGGTATAAATCCAAAAAAGCTAATTGTTATCGCAATGATTACCTCTGGAGGGTTTGCAGGTTTAGTTGGTTTAGCTCCTCTTTTAGGATATTTTCATAGATATACGATTGATTTTCCAACAGGTTTAGGATTTGCCGGTATTGGAGTCGCCTTATTAGGTAGAAACCATCCATTTGGAATGGCTGTTGGAGCATTATTATTTGCATTCTTACAAAGATCTTCGCAAATTTTAGATTTAAACGACGTACCAAAAGAAATTGAACAAATGATGCAAGCATTCATACTTCTTATTGTTGTAGTTTTTTATGAGGTAATTAGACGATTTATTGTCAAGCAACAAATTAAAGACGCCTCAAAAAGGGCAGATGAATAATGAAAATACTGAAGTCACTATCAAAGAGATATCTTATTTTAACTCCAATATTATTAGTTATTGTTGTTGCTCAAGTTGAAACATATTCTCAACTAACAACTAGTGGAACCTTTGGTTCAGCTATAAGATTAGCGATTCCAATTATGCTTGCAGGATTAGGAGGTTTGTATTCTGAGAAAACAGGTGTCGTCAATATTGGACTAGAAGGAATGATGATAATGGGTACTTGGTTTGGTGCGTGGGGCGGGTATACATTTGGTGCATGGCAAGGTATTTTTATTGGAATGTTTGGCGGCGCACTCTTTGGTCTTATACATGCAATCGCTACTGTTTCTTTTCAAGTAGATCATATTGTTTCTGGTGTTGCAATAAATATATTAGCTGCAGGAGTTGCAAGGTTTTTGAATGTCATTGCATTTCAAGATGTTGCTTATGCTTCTTCTACAGCTTCTCCAAGAATTCAAGGTGATATTGGAATTTTTACAATGCCATTCTTTGCTGGAGGAAAAATTGGTGAAAGAGAAACATTTAATTTATTTGGAAACATTGAAGAGCTTGATATATTTTTAGTTTCAGACTTTGCTGGACTTTTACTTGGCTTTATTTCAAACATATCATACTTAACATTATTTGCTCTAGCTCTAGTCCCACTTTCTTTATTAGTACTGTGGTTTACTCCGCTTGGTTTGCAAATGCGAAGCGTAGGAGAGTATCCAGCTGGTAGCGAGTCACTAGGTGTAAATGTTTATTTAATGAAATACATTGGTGTCACTATTTCTGGTGCATTATCAGGTTTGGCAGGTTCATATCTTGTTGTTGCTGGGACTGGTATTTATCTTGAGGGTCAAACTGGTGGTAGAGGATTCATTGGTTTAGCATCTATGCTATTCGGCAATTACAAACCTTTTGGTATTTTGATGGGTTCTGGATTATTTGGCTTTGCTGACGCTTTACAATTGAGATCACCACAAGCCGTCCATGGCCTATTAATTATTATCTCAGTTTTTTTGTTAGTTTTAACTTTTAAAGCTTTTTATGAAAAAAAATACAAAGCAAGCATTGTAACTTTTATATTTAGTGTTTCTTTTTTAATTTGGTTTATGAATTCAACTAGTATTCCTAATCAGTTTGTTTATTTTACTCCTCATATAACTACATTGATAGTTCTATCATTTGCTAATCAGAGAATAAAATTACCAGAAAAAATAGGCGTTCCTTACAAAAAAGGAGAAATAAACTAGCCCCTTCCATAAAAAGTAATTTCTTGAATTGCACATTCATCAAAAGGATTACTACCACTGACCTCCACACCAGGGTATGAGCTGAGTATATCTATCTTTAAATAAGATGTTGTTGTATTGACATCCACCCATTGTGATGTATTATCATTTTCGAGCTCCTTATTTAACAGAAATTCACTGTCATTTGTAGTTATTAGAATATCTCTAGCTTTAAAATTTCTTGAAAATGATTTTGAATCTTCTACGTTTTGAAACACTAGGAACTCTATATAAAGTTCTTTTGAAAAACTAAATTCAACCCAGCCATCTTGACATTGTAAACTATTATCCTGCCAAGAAGAGGGCTCTCCATCGTATAAATTTTGACAAGACCATCCATCACCATCGTTGTATGAACTGGAAGACGAGCATTCGATGGGATACTGTTTTTGCAAAATAGTTTGAATTGTAGTTGTCGGGGCTGTCGTTGTTGATTGTTGAACAATCTCCACTTGTTCTATTACTTCTTCTGAGATATTTAAATTGTAGAAATAACTTGCTAATGCAATAACCGGGATTAAGAAAGTAAGAAAAAAAACAGCCCTTATTCCGGGAACCTCTTTTCTAGAAGGTAGTGGAGTAGCTCCATAAGTAGATAAAGGTTTATTTAACAGCTTTTCAGGAACTTTTGTTGTTCTCTGAATCTTTTCTTCCTGCTCAGAATTTTCTTTTTCTAAGTCTTTAAGACTTAATCCAAGCCAGTCTCCACAACTTGAGCAAAACTCAATAGATTTGTCTACAACAGCAGAACAACTTTTACATTCAATTTTTTCCATAAATTATAAGTTAATTACTAATAATAAAATAATACAGTAACATTCAAATAAAAAAATCACTCATATATAAAAGAGGAAATATGAAAAATGGCAATGAACTTAGTCAACTACTGCCTGGCCAACCATTAAGAGTTGGTGTTGATTTAATTGCAGATAAGAATTCTGGAGCATTAATTGTCATAGGTACTTCGACTAAATTAGATAAAATTTCTTCAGGTGGAATTAATTTAATTGATTGTATGTATTCTCCAGAAATGCTTAGTGAATTGTCGAAGATGGACGGAGCAATTATTGTGAGCGATGATGTAACAAAAATACTGAAAGCTAATGTTCATTTAAATCCCTCTGACACACTATTAACTTCTCAGACTGGTACCAGGCATAGAACAGCTGAAAGAACAGCTGAAGAAACTAATTTAACGGTTTTGACCGTTTCTGAAGAGTCATCTTTAGTAAAAGTTTTTACAAACGCAGGCACAACTGAATTAGAAGAACCATCAGTTACATTGGGTCGAGTTAATGAATCGTTGCAGTCAGTTGACAGAATGAGAAGAAGATTTGATGATGCTGTTGCAGAACTTGGAGAACTAGAAATTGAAAACTCTCTAACTAATCAGGAAGTATTAGAAGTAATTCAGAGAGGGGAGCTTCTAACTCGATTAGCTAAACAAGTCAGAACTGAAGCCTTAAAACTAGGTGGCGAAGCCGGGTTGATATTGATTCAGATAGATTCTTTTGAGTCTGGGGTCAAAAAAACTTTTAACCTAGTTTTAAAAGATCATTTACCATCAAAAAAATATAGAAATATCACAAAAGCAGTCGAAGTAATTTCGGAACTTACATACGAGGAATTAAATAATATAGACTTTCTTGGTTCAGTGTTAAGTAAGCTTCCACTAGATGACTTATCAGTTTCTAAAGGCTACAGGGTTCTTGCAAGACTACCAAACTTACCTGAAAATCTACACGATTCTTTAGTTCAAAAATTTAAAACTCTTCCTAAGTTGCTTGTCTCCTCTCCAGAAATTCTTTACAGCGTTGAGGGAATTGGACGTGGAAGAGCTCAGCAGTTACGTGATTATTTTGATACATTGTTAAAAAATGTTGGTTTTTCTTATCTAAATGGAAATTAGTTAGATTTCAATCTATAGTAATGTTGTTATTTATGGCAACTAAAACTAAAAAAAACCCAAAAGATAAATACAAACCCAATCAATTTGTAGTTCACCCTCACCATGGTGCGGCAAAAGTTTTAAGAAAAGTTAATAAAAATGTAGAGATATTCGTTGATGGTGAACCAAAATCAAAAAGAATTCAATATTTTGAAATAGAAGTCCTTACAGATGGTTTATTAGTTATGGTTCCGGTTGATAGTGTTGATGAAGTTATTAGACCAGTAATTTCAAAAAATGCAGTTTCAAAAAAAGTATTTCCTATTTTCAAAGAAAAACCTGAAGAGGCAGGTACGAATTGGAGCAGGTGGTATAAAGTTCTAACTGAAAAAATGACATCTGGTGATGTCATACAAGTAGCAGAAGTTGTCAGAGATTTAACACATGCACAAATCAATAAAGGTATTTCTCCAGCGTTAAAAAGAATGTTAGCTAAAGCGAGGACAACGCTTGCAAGTGAAATTGCGTGTGCACTTAATGTTGATGAAGAAACTGCGATAGATAAAATTAATCAGCATCTTCCAGAAGAAGATCCTGAAGACGGTTTATAATCAAATTAAACCAAGTTATCTGAGGTAATTATGTTGGTTGGAATAGGTTTTGATATACACAGACATTCTCAAGAAGAGGCTCTTTATCTAGGTGGTCTAAAAATAGAAGGACCTGGATTCGAAGCACATTCGGATGGTGATATTCTTTTACATACATTGTGTGATGCTTTGTTAGGAGCTTTATCTAAAAAAGACTTAGGCAACTACTTCCCGTCTAATAGTGAGACTCCTAAAAAAATATCCAGTGTTGAAATGCTGAAAGAGGTTTTAAGGATTATTGAATACAAAAAATATATCATAAACAATATTGATATTATTGTTATTTCACAAACAATTAATATCGCAGATATTAGAACTGAATTGGTTGAAAATTTAGGTATTTTACTAAATATTGATACATCGAAAATTAATATAAAAGGTAAAACAACTGACAATATTGGCATGATTGGAAGTAAGGAGGCATCAGCATGCCAAACTATAATATCTTTATCGCATGCTTAAGTTATACAACACGTTTACTAAATCCCTAGAGAATTTAGAAAGTACTGATTCTGATATTAAGATATATCTTTGTGGCCCAACAGTTCAATCTTCTCCTCACATAGGACATGGCAGGTCTGCAGTAGTATTTGATTTTATGGTTCGTTACATAAAATATTCTGGCATGAATGTTATTTTTGCTAGAAACATTACAGATATTGATGACAAAATTATTGAAAAATCAATTGAAGAGAATATTTCTTACAAAGAGTTAGGCGACAGAGTAACTAAAGAGTTTAAAGATTCCTATGATAAATTGAATTGTCTAACTCCGGATTTTGAACCTAAAGCAACTGAAACAATTGATCAGATGATTGATTTAATTGATGATTTAATTAGAAAAGATTACGCTTACGTTACCAAGTCTGGTGTTTATTTTGACGTAAGCAAATACGACTCCTATCTGGAGCTTTCAGGTAGAAGTTTTGATGAAGTTTTAAGTGGAACCAGAGTAAATATTGAAGAAGATAAGAAAAATTCTGAAGATTTTGCTTTATGGAAAATTTCAAAAGAGAACGAACCAAGCTGGAAATCACCATGGGGTAATGGTCGTCCAGGCTGGCATATTGAATGCTCGGCAATGATTCATGATATTTTTAAAGGCGAAATTGATATTCATTGTGGTGGAAATGATTTAATTTTTCCTCACCATGAAAATGAAAGAGCACAGTCAACTTCAGCATTTAGTCATAACTTCGTAAAACACTGGGTACACAATGGGATGATAAATTTCTCAGGTAAAAAAATGTCAAAATCTGAAGGAAATTCTAAGTTTCTTGCAGAGTACATTGATAATTATGGTGGAAATGTATTAAGGTATTTTTTTCTAAGAGCAAATTATAGAAAACCTCAGGAATTCTCTGAATCTCTATTGGAAGAATCAAAAGTAACTTTTAATAATATCGAAAGTTTAATTTCTGGAGTGGAAGCTGGTTTAGAAGACAGCAATCTTGAAAAAATGTTTAACGATGCAATGAATGACGATTTAAATACACCCAAGTTCTTGGGAGATATGTATGAATATATTAATAAAAATAAAAATGGAAACCGTACTCAATTTATTAAAACGAAATCCACAATAAAATATTTATTCGAAATTCTAGGTTTTGTTTTTGAGGATAAAGAACAAAAAGTTGATATTAAATTATTGGAGAATATATTAACTGATCAAAATATACAGATTGAAAATGATATTAATGTTTCGATTAATAAATTTATTGCTAAAAGAAATGAATACAGAAATAATAAAGAATTTGATAAAGCTGATTACATGAGAAATAGATTAGACGAAATCGGAATTGTTATTGAAGACGGGAACGAAAGTGGATGGCGTTGGAAAAATAGTTGAAGGTGTTAATGCTCTAGAGGCAGCACTAAATTCTAATAGAGTTAGAAAAGTTTTTGTTCTTGATAAAAAATCAAATAAATCAAATAAATTTAATGTTTTAATCGAAAATATTAAAAAACAAAATATTGATATAGAAATTATTCAAGATGTAAAGTTATGGAAATTTCATGTCAGGCATAATATAGTTGGAATTTGCGACGAAAAAAAGATATATGATGAAAAAAATTTTGAAAATATACTATCAGAAAAAATATTGATATTAAATCATTTTCAAGATACAAATAATCTGGGCGCAGTTGTAAGGAGTGCAGCTGCATTTGATTTTCAAACAATATTTTTGCCAAAAAAAAGATCTGTACAAATTACTGAAAAGACATTTGCAATATCATCAGGTGGAATGGAGTTTACAAATTTTGTTATGTATAACTCTATATTTTCTTTGATTAAAAAACTACAAAACCTTGGTTTTTGGATAATTGGTTTAGATATGAATTCTTCAAATGAAATAAAAGATTTAGATTTAAAAAATCAAAATATTGCATTGATAGTTGGTTCAGAAGGAACTGGGTTAAGCAATGAAATTCAAAAAAAATTGGATTTAATTATAAACATATCAATGTCAAACAATATGGAATCTTTAAATGCATCCGTCGCAAGTGCAATAGCAATGCATGAAATATTTATAAAAAAATAGATTTATTCAATTATCTCTTTGCTATTATTTTAATGTCTGCCGGAGTAGCTCAGTGGCCAGAGCAGCCGACTTGTAATCGGCAGGTCAGGGGTTCGACTCCCCTCTCCGGCTCCAAGTGACTAATTATCACAAAACATTTAGGAATGTATTTTATTTTGTTTTAGCCATACAGGCTTCTTTGATTTTGTTTGGAATCTTACGACCTTCAATCATTTATGATTATTTAGATAATTGGCAAGTATCTTTGGTACCATTTGTGATTCTAATTTTTAACAAAATATATTTCAGCAATTCTAGATTAGATAATTATATTTATGGGTTTTTAATTATTGTTTATTCACTTTTTCCAACTGTGCTTTTATCAAACCAAGAAATCCTCACGACAAATACTTTTAGCTCTGGCTTTAATAGTGACAATTTTCAGCAGGATATTATTTACAGTTTAATTATCGACATAGATGGATCAGTTAATTTAAATTCTTATGAAGGATCAGGCTATATTATTGATATTCAAAATAGACCGGGAAGAGTCGGATTTCCAGAAGTAATCGAATCAAAAATAGGAAATCCAAGACTTGTTAAATTTAGAGAAATAGAAACTGATAGGTTGCTTCAGGTAAAAGGCTGGGACTTGAAGCTCGGAGATCAGACATTTTGGAATCTATATTTAATGTCATTTGGATCAGATATCAATCTGAATAATTTAAATCTTATAAACACTGAAATTATTGGTACAGGCGATATAAATATGGGAAAAAATTTAAACGCAGGTGATATTTTTATAAGTGGAAATTTTAATATCTATGTCGATACCAGTCTGCCAATAGTTGTTATAGGGTCAGCAGAAGTACCCGCAGAATGGATAGATGCTACAATAGGGTACTTAAATCAAACAAATGAAAACTATAAATTTAAGGTTATCGTTGAAGAAGGCTCAAATGTTGTTTTTCAAAATGGAGAATAGTTAGATGTTAGATCAATTAGGAAATGGTTTATTATTAGGAATTATTATCTCGGTAGCATCCGTTGCCCTATCTTTACTATATGGTGTAACTAGGATTGTTAATTTCGCTCACGGTGAAATAATTGCGTTGGGTGCAATTATGACCTTATTTTTTTCTAGTCCCGTAGATTATAGAGTGCTCTTTTTAGAGAAATATTCACCATTAGGATATAATTTTGCCCTATCTTGTATTCTTGCAGTATTCGCTTGTGGGCTTTTCGGTGCCTTATTAGAAATTTGTCTTTTTCGACCTTTAAGAAAGGGTAATGTTGGAAATATTGCTGTACTGGTTGTAACAATTGGACTCTCAATATTTATAAGACATTTGTATCTTTTATTTGCAACAGGAAAGGTGCAGGATTTTCCGCTTGAACTTCAGAGAAGACAAACATATTTATTTTTTGACATGACTCCAAGAAACTTAAATGTTCTTATCGCCGGAATTGTCGTAATGTTAATATTTGGCTTTCTACTCACTTATACACGATTAGGTAAGGCGATGAGAGCGGTAAGAGATTCTGAGGAGCTATCAAGCGTTTCAGGCATAAATTCTGACAATATTATTTTGATAACATGGATTTCATCTAGCATGCTTGCTGGTCTCGCAGGAATATTTCAAGCAATCATTAATGATGTCAGGTGGAACATGGGTTTTCTAATACTTCTACTAATTTTTGCTGGAACTGTTCTAGGAGGGATTGGAACATCTTTCGGAGCAATGGTTGGAGGCTTCCTGATTGGGATTTTAGTCCAAGTTTCAGTAGGTCTTCCATTTATGGAAGGGCACACTGAAGCTAAAAATGCTGTTGCTCTTGGAATTATGATTTTAATTTTACTTTTTAGACCACAGGGAATTTTTGGACAAAAAGAAAGAATCTCATGAAAATTTCAAATAAATTTTTATTTGCTGTCTTCTTAACAGGGTTTTCAATTTATCTAGTATTTGCATTAAATCCTGAAGGTGCGTCAAGAATTTTATTAAACTTACTGACTTTTGCAGGCATTTATGGACTAAGTGCAATTGGTTTGAATGTTCATTTTGGTTGGACTGGATTATTAAATTTTGGGCATGCCTCTTTTATGGGTGTTGGTGCGTATGTTACCCTTCTATTAATGCCTCACGCGGCTGGTAGAGAAGGAGAAATTACTTCCACTGGTCTCCCATTTATTTTTGCTTTAATAATTGGAATTTTGTCTGCTGCTTTGTTTGGACTTCTTCTCGGCTTACCAGCTATTAGATTGCGTGGTGACTACTTAGCAATTGTAACTATTGCAGCAGCGGAAATATTTAGACTACTTGTCAGAGACCTAGAGTCAATTACAGGTGGCGTTTATGGAATTATAAATTACACAGAAAATTTACAACAATACCGACCAAATTTTATTAATAATTTTTCAGAAAGTTTTGGATTTTCACCTTCTCAAGCTTGGGTTTGTTTACTTGCCTGGGTTTCAATATTTTTTACAGTTATTTTTTTAAAACGTTTGAATAATTCTCCATGGGGAAGAGCTTTAAGAGCTGTTAGAGAAGACGAAGATGCAGTAAGGGCTATGGGTAAAAACGCAGTATGGCTTAAACTACAGAGCTTTATGTTGGGAGCAGGAATTGCAGGATTATCAGGAGTTTTTCTCGCATTTAATTATGGATCATTAGAAACTACAGTTTTTGTGCCTCTACTTACATTTTATGTATGGGCAATTATGATTCTTGGAGGAGTAGGTACCATTACTGGACCTATATTCGGTTCAATAATTTTTTGGGTCATTATTTCTGAAACGGACCGACTAGCATTTATTTTATTTGAAAATGCAAATGGCCAACAATTAGCAGGTGTAAGATTTCTTCTTGTTGGTTTGTTGATAATGGTACTAATGATTTTTAGACCGAGTGGGTTGTTAGGCAAGAAAGAAGAGTTACTTTTAGATGTCAAATAGCCTTATTGAAGTAAAAAATTTGAAAAAAACCTTCGGAGGTATAACAGCAGTCGACATCAAAGAGTTAGGATTTAACAAGGGTGAGTTAACTTCAATTATTGGCCCAAACGGCGCTGGTAAAACTACATTTTTTGATTTGATATCAGGTTTTCAAAATTCTGACAGTGGTGATATTTATTTAAAAGATAAAGATGTCTCTAATTCTCAACCTTACAAAATTGCAAGAATGGGAATGGTAAGAACTTTTCAGCTTACAAAAGTTTTTGACAGGATGACAGTTTTAGAAAATTTACTATTTTCTGGATCAGAAGTAAATAATGACTCTTTAATTAAATCTGTAATTAAATCAAAATCTCAAAGAAAATACGAAGAAAATCTGAAAGACAAAGCTAAAAATATACTGGAAGAACTAAATATTTTGCATATGGCAGATTCTTATGCAAGAGAACTTTCTGGTGGTCAAAAAAAATTACTTGAATTAGCAAGGTCAATTATTAATGAACCCGAAATACTGTTATTAGACGAACCACTAGCTGGAGTAAACCCAAAATTAGCTGATGATATTTTGTCGCTTATAAAAAAACTTTCAAATGAGGGTATAACAATTTTAATGGTTGAACACAATATTGAAGCAGTAATGAAAATTTCTGAAAGAATTGTCGTTCTAGCTGAGGGATCGCTAATTGCAGATGGAAACCCAAATGAAATTAGAACAGATAGAAATGTAATAGAAGCATATTTAGGAAAAGATAATGACTAAACCAATATTGGAATGTAACGGTATCGCTGCAGGTTACGTAAAAGGATTAAACATTTTACAAGGAGTAGATTTAGTAGTTAATGAAGGTGAAATAGTTTCAATAATTGGACCTAATGGAGCAGGTAAGTCCACTTTATTAAAAGCAATCATGAGTTTAATAAAAGTATCCGCTGGGAGATTCTATGTAAATGGAGAAGAAAAAACAAACCTATCTACTCATAGAATTGTTATGGAAGGAATAGGCTATGTTCCACAAGTAGCAAATATTTTCCCATCCTTAACTATTCACGAAAATTTAGAGATAGGGTCATGGAGTATTAAAAGAAATAAAAAAGAAGCACTCACAAAAATTTATAATGACTTTCCAATGTTGGGAGATAGAAAAAAAGATAAAGCAGGCAATCTCTCTGGGGGACAAAGACAAATTTTAGCATTAGCAAGAGCATTGATTACTTCTCCATCTCTATTATTACTCGACGAACCTTCAGCAGGCTTATCTCCGGTAGCAATTAATGAGGTTTTTACGTCTATAAAAGAAATAAACACTTCTGGAGTTTCAATTCTTTTAGTTGAGCAAAATGCAAAAAGAGCACTTTCTTTTAGTGACAGAGGATATGTTCTTGACCAGGGTCGCAATGCGTATCAAGGAAAAGGCGAAGAGCTGCTAAACGATTCTAGAGTAATAGACTTATATTTAGGAAAACTATAAAAAAAAGGCCTGATTACTCAGGCCTTTTTTCAAATCTAATTAAAGATTACGAACCGAAATCTACTGATTTAAGAACAGGGTTAGTATCACCCTCAGTTGTCCAAATATCGTAAGTAGCTGCTGTTGGATCACCAACTGCATTTAATTCGATTTCACCAGATGCACCAACATAGTCAACATCTACACCGTCAGCTGCAAGTGCAATACATGCAACTCCGATACATTTTTCACCACCAGATGATGCAGCAACTAAACCAGAAGCAATTTCTGGACCAGTTACACCATTAGCAGCTGCTGATATTGCCATGAGCATTACAGCATCATAAGCTTGTGGAGCAAAGATGAAAGTTGGAGAACCATCTGCAGAAACTTCTGCGTAGGCCGCTTCAAATGCATCTTTTGCTTCACCTGCTGCGGAACCAGGTGCTGTTCCCTTGAATCCATCAAGTGCAGTTCCTAGACCACATAGTGATGCAAGACCAGCATCTTTGACACCGTCAGTCATGTACCAAGGAGTGTCAAGAAGACCTTGTTCGAACGCAGGTTGAAGAACACCACAACCAGTTTCTGGGAATAAAATTCCCACAATTGCATCAGCACCACCTTTACCGACAGCAGTTACTTCAGAAGTAAATTCTGATGCATCTGTTGCGTGGTAAACAATTGTCTTAACTGTTCCACCAGCTGCTTCAAAAGCTGCAGCAGTAGCTTCAGCAAGACCTCTACCATAAGAGTCTGCTCTTGAAATTATAGAAACTGTTTGTACTCCATCTTCAACTAAGAGTGATGCTAAAACATCACCTTGAAGAAGATCTGATGGAGCAGTTCTTGCATAAAATCCTTTTTTATCAATCTTTGTAAATTGAGGACTTGTATTTGATGGAGATACCATTACAACTTCAGCTGCAATTGCTGTGTCAAGTATTGCAAGAGAAGTACCACTACATGCGGCTCCCATTACACCTTGTGCACCTTGTGCGATTACATCATTTAAACTTGTAAGAGCTACAGCTCCATCACAACCACTATCACCTTCAATAAGCTGAACTGGTTGTCCATTTATACCGCCAGCGGCATTGATTTGCTCAACAGCAAGAGCTGCGCCCAGTGCAATACCAGGTCCTAACGATGCAAGGTCACCAGATAAAGGCATTAGAGATGCCAAAATTAACGGATCACTAGCAGGCGCAGGAGCAGCTGTAGTTGTAGGGGCTTCAGTAGTTGCTGGTGCTTCAGTTGTTTCAACTTCCACAACAGCTTCGTCACTTCCACCATCACTACCGCCACAAGCTGCAGCAACAAGTGCTAAAATCGCAATCAAAGCCAAAGCTTTGCGATTCTTCATATATAATTTCCTTTCAGTCACTGAAATTAAAAAAACCTACTTAATTTGTAGGAATTCTTAAACAATAGCGGAAATTTAGTACTATTCAATAGCAGAGTTAAATAATTTAATCAAAATATGAATAACGCAATTGAAACCTTACTTTTAAGCCTAAGAAATATTGAATATATTGAATTATTTGTTTACATTTTTATAGTATTTTTTGTAATTAATGGTTGGAAGAAAGGCTTTCTTCTTCAATTCTTTTATCTAATGGTTTTACTAATCTCAATTGCATTAAGTTTTAGATATTCAGATCAAGTTGGTTCTTATATAAGTAGTTGGTTTAACTCAAATATTCAATTATCTGAAATATTTGGTGGGGTATTAATTTTTATCACTGTATTAACCGTGTCATCTTTTTTTCAAAATTTTTTAGCAAACAATAAAAAACAAAGAGACGTAGGCAATAAGCTTCTTGGAGGATTTGTATCGTTATTAGTAAGTAATTTAATTCTTACTCTCATATTTACAATTACATCAATCATCTCAGTTCCACAATTCTTTGAAGACACCATTGAAAATTCAAATCTAGTCTCTTTTTATACTGATACCAGCGGTACGCCACAACAGGCACTTGAGCTAATAACTGGTACTGATCTTATAAAGGTAGTATCTAGGATTAAAGATCTTACGGGAAAATCTTCAGTAGTAGTTGGTGAACAAGGATGTATAGAAATTCCTAAATATTCTCTGTCTAATTTATCAAATAATAACGAACAAAAGGATGAGTTGTACGCACTGTTGTTAACTGAGAGAAGCAATCAAAATTTAGCACCTCTTGAATTAAGTGAAAAATTGTCAGACATAGCACTTAACTATGCATATACAATGTATCAAGATGGATTCTGGTGTCATAAGAATCCAAAAAATGGTGAACTTGTTGATGATAGGCTGTCAAAACAAGGATTTCCGTATATTGATATTGGTGAAAACCTTGCTCTTTCCTCCTCAGTAAGGTCTGGTCACATTAGTCTTATGAATTCAGAATCGCACAAGAATACAATATTAGATAATGAATTTAAGCGAGTTGGAATTGGTATTGTCTCTGGACCCTTAGGACTTATTATTGTCCAAATTTTCTCGTCATGAATATTGCGATCCCTGAATTAATATCTCAAATTATAGAAGGCTTAAAAAATTATTTCGAAGTGACTCAAATTCAAGTGAAAGAAAATTTTTATGATGAATTAATGATTATATTGAGTACGGAGCTTGCCAAACCATTTAATGAGCAAATTTACACACCTACTCAGATGTTGAATGATTATATTAAAAATAAATTAAATAAGGACATAAAAATTACACCACATAATTTAGGTACTGAGGTCAATACTACTCTTATTTTGTGGGGTATAGAAAAAGCAAAGTTTTTTAATGAAAAATGAATTCGAAAAAAAAGAAGTCTGGCTCAATTCATACCCTATTTTTTTGTGGCTAGTTTCTGAACCATTAGTAGGTTTAATCGACTCAAAAATTGCCAGTTATATTGATATCGATGTTCTATCTGCAGTCGGTATAGGAGAAACTATATATTTTGTATTCATTTGGATTTTTATTTTTTTAGCATACGGCACAACCCCATATGTTTCTAGCTTGCAGGCAACAAAACAAATAGATAAATTAAATTACTTTATATCATTTGGTAGAAAATCTTCTCTACTTATCGGAATAGTATCTGCAGGATTATTAATTTTTGTTTCATCGCAGTTAATTAATTTTTTTGAACCGACTCCCAATGTTTCTTCTAAAGCTGTTTCATATCTCATGTTACGTAGTTTAGGATTACCGTTTTATTTACTTAACATGCATTCAACAGCAGTTCTGAGAGGAATGAAATATCCAAAAATTACACTTTATTCTTCTGTAATTGTTGGAGTATCAAATGTGGTATTAAGCTACTTTTTAGGAATAGTTTTAAATTTTGGAATAACAGGCATAGCAGTTTCAAGCTCTATAGCATTTTTAATTAGTTCATTGTATTCAACAAAAGTATTGATTGATACTCAAACTCAAACAACAAATTCTGTCATATCAGAAGAAAAAAAAGAAATAAGTAAAAAGTTTTTTAGCGTAGGTTTCTTTATTTTTATTAGATCAATGTTCCTTACATTATTTATGGCTTATTTAAGAAATCGAGCCTCACTAATGTCAATGTCAGAGATTGCTTTGCAGCATGTATTATTACAACTTTGGTCCTTTGGATATGTTTTTGTTGACGCCCTAGCTATTGCAGCACAAACCTTAGTAGCAGAATACAAAGCAAAATTTATTTTGTATAAAAATTCAAAATTAAAAAAATATTTGAATAGTTTAACTTTAAAGATTGCTGTATTTCTTTTTATTATTTCATATATATTTCTTGAAAATATGGTTCTTTTAATTACAGATGCCTCTCTTGTCTCCATAATTGATGTTGAGCTTAAAATATTATTTGCATTAAGTCTTTTAATTGGAAGTTTTGCATTTTTGTGGGATGGTGTTTTGTTGGGATTAGACAAATCTAGACAGTTTTCAACTTTGACTGTTGTATCATCTATCTTTGGATTTTTATCTTGTGCATACCTTTTGACTCAAGATAATTCGCTTTCAAGTTTGTGGATTGGTCTAAACGCTAGCTTACTGAGTAGGGCGTTGTTGGGTTATTATCACCAAATGGAGGATTAGTCTACAGCCTTTAGTATCGGTCGGTCCAGATAGTAACTTAGTATTTGTAATTCTTGGGATAAGTCAACTGACCTAATTTGAATGTCTTTAACATTCTTAAGAAGGACAGGAGCAAAGTTAAGTATCGATCTAACACCACAATTAATTAATTGGTCTGCAACATTTTGGGCAAACTCTCCTGGAGTTGCAATAATACCTATTGCAACATTGAATTTATTACAATAATCTTCTAATTCACTTAAAGGTTTGATGACTAATCCTGCAACTTGGCTATTAATCTTTTTTGGATCGTCGTCAAACAACCCTACAACCCCGAAACCTTTATCCTTAAAACCTCCATAATGAGCTAATGCAGAACCAAGATTTCCTACACCAACAATTACAGCACTCCAACCTTCAACTAAACCAAGTTCTAATTGTAGCTGGTTTCTTAATGTTGAAATATCATATCCTACACCTCGAGTACCAAGTGTGCCTAAATGTGAAAGATCTCTTCTAACTTGAGCATCATTAACTTTTGCTAATTCTGCAAGTTTTTTTGATGAAATGCCAATGTCGTTTGGATCAACCTGATCAAGACACTGAAGATAAATCGGTAATCTTTTTACCGTTGCAGGTGGAATTTTTTTATTTTCTTTCACTAATGCACAATCTAATGAGATATGAAAATTATATGTAATTAAATTGAAATATTTATTGAGTTTATTTAGTTTATGATTGTGACAATTTCAATGTAAGTTATTAAATAATGGAAAAATACACAACATTATATGATGTTTTGATAATTGGAGCTGGTCCATCTGGCTCAAACGCAGCAATATCCTATAAAAACTTAAATCCAAATCTGAAAGTAGGCCTTATTGATAAATCTATATTTCCAAGGGATAAATCATGCGGTGATGCGATAGGACCAGGTGTAATTAGTGCTTTAAAAAGATTTAATAACCAGCATATATTAGACAATGAACCTCAAGTTGTTTCAACAACTCTCTATGGACCTGAAAACATTGGAATACAAAATTATATTCCAGAAGTAAAAAATAAAGAAGATTCAATAGTTTATGTCATCCCACGGATTGATCTGGACAACAGAATATTAAATTTAGCAAAAGATTTAGATGTAGATGTATTTGAAGGTTATAGTTTCGTTTCGTTCGAAAAAGATTCGGACAATAAATTGATTGTAGAAATTAAAAATGGAGACAATATCACAAAACTCGGAGCAAAAATTTTGGTAGGCGCGGATGGAGCAAATTCTAGAGTAAGAAAACAATTAAACGTAAATACCAACAGTGATTGGCATAAGGCAATAGCTATAAGGGCGTATATTGATAGTCCAAATTATCTTGAAATTTTCAAAGAAAGAACTTTAATGTTCGAAATTAATGTTTCAGCTGAAAAGGGGTATGCCTGGGCTTTTCCAAGTAAAGGAAACTTATTAAATATTGGAATTGGAGTGCCTTTAAATATCTTCAAAAAAGAGAAACTAGATATTAATGTTCTACTTCAAGACTTTATTACACAATTAACCAATAGAGGGGTAGTCGTAGAAAACATAAGAGATGAAAAATCGTATTTATTGCCGTTCGCATCATCAAGACCAAAATTTAAAAATGATATTAATGTTGCTTTAATTGGTGATGCAAGTTCAATGATCAATCCTATGAGCGGAGAAGGAATATTCTATGGAATGGAGGCCGGGTACCTACTTGCAAAAAATACATATAATTTAATAGATTCTCCAGATCTAACAAAAGGAATTGCTGACTATGAAAAAGCTTTTTCAAAAAGATTTAGAAAGCATTATTTAAGTTGTGCATTAGCACGTCTTTTACTTCAAAGTCCTTTTATGACAAAAAGGCTGTTAAAAGTTGCTTCAAATGATCAGAACACAATTGATTTTGTTGTAGAACTTTTATTTGATGAAGCCTACTTAACATTTGGTGAGGTTATGAAGATTGTATACAAATTTTTACTTCCTTCAAAAGTCCTAATGTTGTTATCAAAAAACTGATAGTCGACTGAAGTTAACATGATTTTGCTAGTAAAATATAAGTAATGTTTGTGAAAAATTTCACAAATAGGGAGGGAACATGATTGAATGGTTACCAATTTTGGTAATGTTTGTTGTTGCTGTTGGATTTGCACTAGTCTCACTAGGTGCTTCTTATTTATTATCTCCTAAAAAAGCAACTCCTGAAAAGTTAGCACCCTATGAATGTGGCATATTTCCTGAAGTAGAGCCATCACAGAGATTTCCAGTTAAATTTTATATGGTTGCAATGTTATACATAGTTTTTGATATAGAAATAATATTTTTATTTGCATGGGCAACAAGATTTAACGACCTTGGTTGGTATGGAATATTGGCAATTTCTATTTTTACTTTCTTTGTTCTTGAGACTTTGTATTACGTTTGGAAAAAAGGAGTACTCGACTGGAATATTCCAAGAAGAGAACGTTATTTAAAGCAAGATATAAATAAAGAGGCTGCTTAATGTATACACCTGACAATATTCTGACTACAACAATAGATAAAGCTGTAAGATGGTCTCGAACACAATCGATGTGGCCAGTAACTTTTGGACTTGCCTGTTGTGCAATTGAAATGATGGCAGCTGGAAGTGCCAAATATGATTTAGCAAGATACGGGATGGAAGTTTTTAGAGCGTCTCCGAGGCAAGCAGATTTGATGATTGTTGCCGGTAGAGTTTCTCAAAAAATGGCCCCCGTTTTGAGACAAGTTTATGACCAAATGGCTGATCCAAAATGGGTTATTGCCATGGGTGCTTGTTCATCAACTGGTGGAATGTTTAATAATTATGCCTTAGTTCAAGGGGTTGACCATATTGTTCCAGTAGACATTTATGTTCCTGGTTGCCCTCCTGGACCACAATCATTAATGCATGGAATTTTAACTTTACATGACAAAATTATGGATGGTGAAATCAATAGATGAGTTATGAAATTATTAATACATCAGTTGCAGAATACAAAAAATTAGCAGAGTCATTACATACAGAAAGCTACGAGATGATGGTAGATCTCACAGTTGTAGATTGGTTTAGAAAAAAAGAGCCAAGATTTGAAGTAGTTGTACAGTTCTTATCAGTATCAAAAAATGAAAGAAAAACAGTAAAAGTTTTTGTTGACGACGAAGAATTATCAATCCCCTCAATAACTGATATTTACCCAAGTGCTAATTTTTATGAGAGAGAAGCTTATGATATGTTTGGTATAAATTTTTTAGGACATCCCGATTTAACAAGAATTTTGATGCCCGATGATTGGAATGGCCACCCTTTAAGAAAAAATTATGGTTCTGGCAGAATCCCAGTCCAATTTAAGAATGCACCAAAGGTTGAATAATTGAAGAAAGATACTAAAAAAAATAAATTTAAATACATGTTTAATTTCTGGGCAACAAATTCTGAGGAAGGGGGCTGGAACATTTCTTCTACTGATGAAGGCTCTCAGAAAATGCTTGAAGAAGAAAATGAAAAACAAATAAAAATTCAAACAGGGACAGATGTCATTGATGATTTTGTAATCGATGAAGATACTTCTGATGATGAGAGAATGATTGTAAATATGGGACCTCAGCATCCATCAACTCATGGTGTTTTAAGGCTACAAGCTGAGCTAGAGGGAGAAGTAGTTAGAAGAGTTAAGCCAATAATTGGATACCTACATACTGGAATGGAGAAAACTGGAGAAGAGTTAAATTATTTTCAAGGTCCAACAAATACGACAAGAATGGATTATTTATCTCCATTATTTAACGAACTGGTCTTTTCCTTAACTACAGAAAAACTAGTTGGGATCGAAGTTCCAGATCGAGCAAAAAATATAAGAATTCTTATGACAGAGCTAAACAGAATATCTTCACATTTAGTTGCACTGGCAACTGGTGGAATGGATATAGGTGCTTTATCAATGATGATTTTTGGATTTAGGGAGCGCGAGTTAATACTTAATTTTTTTGAAAAAACTACAGGTCTAAGAATGAACCATAATTACATTCGTCCAGGTGGAGTAGCAGCAGATCTTCCTGATGGATGGCAAAAAGATATAGAAGAAATTTTAAAAATAATTCCTGAAAAACTTCAAGATTACGATGATATGCTGCTTGACAATCCAATTTGGAAAGGACGTTTACAAAACGTAGGTATTCTCACAACAGAAGAGTGTTTTGCTTACGGCGTTACGGGACCAAGTTTAAGAGCAAGTGGTCACTCTTGGGATCTGAGAAAAGCTCAACCATATTCTGGAATTGAAAACTTTGAATTCGAAGTACCAGTTCTTAATGAAGGAGATGTTTTTGCAAGATGGAGAATTAAAGTTCTTGAGATTTTTGAGAGTTTAAAAATTGTAGAACAAGCACTTAACAAAATGCCAAAAGGTCCATACAAAGTTCAAGACAAAAAGATTACACCTCCGCCTAGAAAAAGACTTGATGAGTCTATGGAAGCATTAATTCATCATTTTAAAATTTATACCGAGGGATTTAAGGTTCCTGAAGGAGATGCATATGTTGCTATAGAATCTCCAAGAGGTGAGCTTGGTTGTTATATAGTTTCTGATGGTTCTTCGAAACCATACAGAATGCACGTCAGAGGTCCTTCATTTTGTAATCTTCAGGCTTTGCCAGTAATTATGACTGATAGTCCAATTGCCGACGCTGTTGCTGCTATCGCATCGTTAGATCCTGTGATTGGAGATGTAGATAGATGAGCTGGAATGACTCAATGATAAAGCAAGCTAAAAAGATAATAAAAATGTATCCTCAAAAGAGATCAGCAATTGGCCCACTTCTACACCTTGCACAAAGTAAAGATGGCTATATTTCAGACGACTCTATTGCCGCAATAAGTGAATTGGTTGGCATAACAGAGGTTCAGGTCAAATCAGTGTCAACTTTTTATTCTATGTACAAGCAAGAACCAACAGGAAAATATCTTTTAAGTGTTTGTAAATCTATTTCCTGTGAGATTAACAATTCTAAAGAGATAATTGATGTTGTTAAAGACTTTACAGGGCTTAACAATAGCGAAACTGATGAGAATGACTTATTTACATTTGAAGCAGTTGAATGCATAGGAGCATGTGGCGGTGCTCCTGCAATGCAAATAAATTATGAAACTGTTGAAGGCTTGTCTTCTGAAAACACTATAAAACTCTGCGAGTGGCTAAAAGAAGAACAACCTGATGTGATAATTGCTGAAGAAATGCAAGATAATTTTGGAGGAACAAAATCTTTTGACTGGGCTATTAAAGACCAATCGGGAACTACTGGTTCTGTGCCAGGATTTCAAACATTTAACACTACAAAGGAGAAAAAGTGAAAGAAACTCTTCTTTTGACCAAACACATGCGTGAAAATCCTGAAGATAGCCACTTAATTGATAGTTATGAAAAAAATGGTGGATATGAAACAGCAAGAAAAACTTTAATTCATGGTTCACCTGAAAACGTACTCGAAGAAATTAAGGCATCAAATATAAGAGGTAGAGGCGGTGCGGGTTTCCCCACAGGAGTTAAGTGGGGTTTTTTAGCTGAGAATGAAGATAGGTATTTAGTAATAAACGCTGACGAATCAGAACCCGGAACTTTCAAAGATAGAATTTTACTTGAGAGAGACCCTCACCAACTAATTGAAGGAATAATCATTACTTGTTTTGCTGCAAATATTAAAAATGCATTTATTTACATAAGGGGAGAATATGCAAAACCTGCAAGAAGAGTTCAGGATGCAGTAGATCAAGCTTATCAAAAAGGTTATTTAGGAAAAAATATTTTTAAGTCTGAAATGAATCTAGATCTAGTTGTTCATTTAGGTGCAGGTGCATATATATGTGGTGAAGAAACTGCATTACTTAATTCACTCGAAGGAAGACGAGGCGAGCCTAGGTTAAAACCTCCATATTTTCCTGCGGTAAAGGGTCTATATATGAAACCTACTTTAGTTAATAATGTTGAGACAATTTCTTCTGTTCCATGGATTATGGAAAATACTGGCAAAGAATATAACAAATTAGGCGTTGAAGGATCTACTGGAACAAGAATTTTCAGTCTCTCAGGTCATGTAAATAATCCTGGGAATTACGAAATTGAAATGGGAAGTTCATTTGGAGAGTTTGTTGAGTCCTTAGGCAATGGAATAAGAAATAATAAAAAAGTCAAAGCATATATTCCTGGTGGTGCATCTGCTCCTTGGTTTAGGGGTGATCAACTTGATATCAAAATGACAATTGATGATGTAGCAAATAACAATTCTATGCTTGGCTCTGGTGCAGTTGTGATGATGGATGAGGACACAAATCTTGTAAACGCTGCAAAAAGCATTGTTAGTTTCTTTGCTCATGAATCATGTGGTCAATGTACACCATGCAGAGAGGGAACAACATGGTTAGAAATGATATTAGACAGAGTTGCTTCTGGTAGAGGTCGGGCATCAGATATCGACCTGCTTCTTGATGTTTGTGACAATATTTCACCCGGTCTTTCTTGGCCTCCAAAAATGACAACTATTTGTCCATTAGGACCCTCAGCTGTATCACCTATAACATCTTTAATGAATGATTTCAGAGAAGAAGTTGAAAGTTTAATTCCAACCAAGGTTCTTTTATGAGCGAAAATATAAAAATAAATGTTAACGGAAATCAAATTGAATCAGCACCTAACAAATTATTAATTGAAGCTTGTGAAGACTCAGGTATTCATATACCAAGATTTTGCTGGCATAAAAGGCTAGACCCTGTTGGAATGTGCAGGATGTGCCTAGTAGAAATAGAAACTCCAAGAGGAAAAATGTTAGTTCCATCATGTACAACTGAAGTAACCGATGAAATGGTTGTAGATACTGAGTCTGAAGTAGTAAAAAAAGCTCAAGAAGGAGTTTTAGAATTTTTGTTAATCAATCATCCGCTTGATTGTCCTATATGTGATAAAGCTGGTGAGTGTCCTTTACAAGATCAGACTATGGCTTATGGGCCTGGGGAAAGCAGATTTGTCGAAGAAAAAAGACACTTTGAAAAACCAATTTCTATTTCTGAAATTATTCTTCTAGATAGAGAAAGATGTATTCTGTGTGCTCGATGTACAAGGTTTTCTGATGAAATTTCTGGAGATCCACTAATTGAATTTATTCAAAGAGGTAATAAAACAGAAGTTAATACTTTTCCTAATGAACCTTTTAAGTCTTACTTCTCTGGCAACACAGTACAAATCTGTCCCGTAGGTGCATTAACATCAACTTCATACAGGTTTAAAGCAAGACCTTGGGATCTAAAATCAGTTAGATCAACATGTAATGGCTGTCCAGTAGGTTGTTCAACAGAATTAAACTCATCTCAAAACAAAATGCTTAGAATTCTTGGAATTGATAACGATAGTGTAAATCAAGGTTGGCTTTGTGATAAAGGTAGATACAATTTTGAATACTTGAATTCAGAATTTAGGTTAAAAACTCCATTAAAAAAATTAGACAATGAATTTAAGGAAACGTCAGTTAAAGAAATCTATAAAGAATTAAGTGAATTAATTAGCGATAGTAATACAAATATAAATTTTCTAATAGGCACTAATAGTACCAATGAAGATTATGTTGCTTTTAATGAGTTTGCTAAAAACTTTCCTACAACAAATCAAACCTTCTATTTAAATGATGACTATCTATATGCTGGATTCTTTGAAAAGGATATAAATAGAGCAACAATCGATGATTTAAATAACTCTGAAGCAATTGTAATTTGGTCTGAAGATTTAAAAGAAAATCTCCCAGTGCTTTATTTACGAGTTAGGCAAGCTGTTAAAAATGGAGCGAAACTTATAGTTTTTGGCCATTCAAACTCAACCTTGAAAGACATAGCTGATTTTTACTATTCCGAAGATATTGTCTCTGAAAATTTTGAAATAACAAAAGATATATCAAAATTAAAAGGCATAAAAGAGTACGTTAAAGACAAGAATGTGACAGCGATAATAGGAAAATCTACCCCCTATCAAATAGATGAGAATTTAGATAAATTAGTTTCGTATTTAGTCGAAAATTCAAACTCAAAAATAATGAATGCATTTTCTAGTGGTAATACTTTTGGTGCAATTAATAATTTAGATAATGTAAAAAATCTGAGAGATTTTACAAAAAATGTAAGTTCTGAAAATACTGATTTACTGTTTGTTATTGGTTCTGACCCAATAGGTAGATCTGTTTTCTCAAATGAAATTCATGGAATTATTGAAGATATAGATAATGTCGTATGTTTAGATTTATTTTTACATGAAACTTCTGAATTAGGCAATTACATTATTCCCACAAGTTCAACACTAGGAGAGAAAGAAGGAACCTTTACTAATATCGAATTTAGAACTTCAAGAATTGATAAGTTAGTACCTCCACCTGGCCAAAGTTTGAGTGATTGGGAGTTTATTTCTGGTCTTTCTAACTTTTGTAATTTCAATAATAATATAGATAGCCTAGATGGCTTAAACGATTTAGCTTATCAAGATTTTGATAATCAAGACAGTCCATCATTTAAAAATTTAGATAAACCAAGTAATTTTGACGGGATTATTAATGATTACCAGCCCAATATATCAACTGAATTAAATGAGAATCTAACTTCTAAATATTTTGTTGGAAAAAAGCTTTATGGAGACAATATCACTATTCGTTACTCAGATAGCATATCATTACTCGGCGCAAAACAATTCATTGAAGCAAGTGAATCCACAATTGAAAAACTTAATTTATCATCTGGTGAATGCACATTAAAACAGAATGGGCACAAAGTTTCGGCAAATTATGTTGTTAATAACAAACTTGCGGATGGAGTAATATTTATTCCGCAAAATAGAAGAAATTTTAACAGATTTGATTTTTCAGAAACCATTGAAATATCGCCAAATCAATCCAAGGAAGCTTTAAATGTCAATTGAGTTAATAGTATCACTGGTAAAAGCAAACATAGTTTTGGCAGTTTTATTAACCAATACAATATTATTAATTTGGTTTGAAAGAAAAGTAGTTGCAGGAATGCAATCTAGAGTTGGACCTGATAGAGCTGGTCCATTTGGAATACTTCAAACTTTAGCTGATGCCATTAAGTTATTATTAAAAGAACAAATTCTCCCTTCCAAAGCTGATAGAGCAATGTACCTTCTTGCACCATTAATTGCACTTGTTCCATCTTTTTTAATCTTTATGATTATTCCTTTAGGGCCTGATATTACGGTTGAATGGCAAAATGCACTATATACAATTCCATTAGTTGGTGCAGATTTAAACGTAGGAGTCTTGTACTTCTTAGCATTATCTTCAATTGCTGTATATAGCGTTGTTTTGGCTGGATGGTCTTCAGGATCAAAATATCCTTTATTAGGGGGGGTAAGAGCTTCCGCACAAATGATTTCCTATGAGGCCGCTATGGGCTTAGCATTAGTCCCTGTTATTTTGTATTCAGGATCACTTTCCTTGGTTGATATTGTAAATAGCCAATCAGGAAATTTATCTAGTTCAATTCCAATTCTTAATACAATCGTTTCATTTATTCCTAAATGGAATATTTTTCCTCAATTTGTTGCATTTGGAATATTTTTTGTAGCTGCAGTAGCTGAAGTTAATCGGGCACCTTTTGACTTAGTTGAAGCTGAACAAGAACTAGTTGGAGGTTTTCATACTGAATATTCAGGTTTTAGATTCGCTATGTTCTTTTTGGCAGAGTATATAAATATGTTCAACATGTGTGCGATTACGGCAACTTTCTTTTTAGGTGGATGGCTAGGCCCTACATTTGATGGTATATTACCTCCAATTTTCTCAGTTATAATGCCTATAATTTGGCTTGGTTTAAAAACTTTTCTACTTCTATTCGTTTTTGTATGGATAAGAGCAACACTCCCTAGATTAAGATATGACCAGTTGATGGAACTAGGATGGAAAAGAATGATTCCACTATCTTTAGTCTGGCTAATACTTTCTGCAATAGTTTTAGGCTTAAGAGAATTTGGATTACCTTGGAGTTAAATTATGAGTGAAAGTTTCGGATTATTTAAGGGATTAAAAGTAACTTTTAAAGAATTGTTCAAAAAATCTGTTACTGATAAGTATCCAAAAGAATTTAGAGAAAAGCCACAAAGATTTCATGGCCGTCATGTATTAAATAGATATGAAGATGGAATGGAAAAATGTATTGGTTGTGAATTGTGTGCAGGAGTATGTCCAGCTCAATGTATTTATGTAAGGGGTGAAGATAACCCTGAAGACGCACCTGTAAGCCCAGGTGAGAGATATGGATTTATTTATGAAATAAATATGCTCAGATGCATTTACTGTGCGCTTTGTGTTGAAGCTTGTCCAACAGAGGCAATAACAATGACCTCATTGTTTGAAATGAGTGTGGCTAATAGATCAGAAGCAATTTTTGATAAATCCGTTTTAGTTGTGAATGACGATGGAACTCCAAATACCCATGAAGAGCAAACAAAACTTACAAGATTTGAAGAGCTACAAACTTCCGATGGGTGGATGAGAGCAACGTCTTCGAATGGTAATCCAAATTTTCAAAATGTTATTAATTGGTCTGGCTCATTGGGTGTAGGAAAAAAAGATCCTGAGAAAGGCCAATTTTTAGAGGAAGAGTAACTTGGTAGATTTAATTTTATTCTTTATTCCTGCTTCATTGATAATTATTGGAGCCCTCATAGTAGTCTTTGCAAAGAATCCAGTTCATAATGCGATGGGTCTTGTTATGACCCTTGTATCTATTGCCATTATTTATATAACCCTTAATGCAACATTTGTAGCAATGGTACAAATGCTTGTATATGCAGGTGCTGTGATGACATTATTCTTGTTCGTAATAATGATGATAGGAGTTGACAAAAAAGAACAAAGTTCAGAATCTATCAAGGGGCAGACTTTTTTAGTTAGTGGAGTTTTTTTAATTCTTATTTCACTATTAAGCTACGTTGCAGTTAATTCAGAATTTAAATGGGATTTATGGTTTGATGCAGTTGAATTTGCAGTAGAGGGAACTCCACAGTTAGTTGCAGGAACGTTGTTTACTGCTTGGATTTTTCCATTTGAAATAATTTCAATTTTATTAATTGTCGCAACTGCTGCTGCGATTGCTCTTGCATATGACTCTAAAAGGAAGAAAAATGATGCTTGAAGTGACTACTGATTGGTATTTGACACTTTCTGCAATTCTTTTTTCAATTGGTTTTTTTGGCATGATGATAAGAAAAAATGCATTAATAATGTTTATGTGTATTGAACTTATGTTGAATGCTGTTAATTTAACTTTTATTTCAGCTTCAAAGCATTTTGGCCAAATTGATGGTCAGATTGCAGTTTTTTTTGTCTTAGTAGTTGCTGCAGCCGAAGTTGTTGTTGGACTAGCAATCATCGTCTCGATATTTAGAAAACAATCGTCTGCATCTGTGGATGTGTTAAACGTGTCAAGAGGATAGCTTGGAATTACTTTTTTTACTTCCAATCTTCCTCCCATTATTAACGGCTTTATTTTTATTTTTAAACAAAAATTTATTCAACGAACCTTTAACTAATTTTTTTACAATAAATAGTGCTTTACTATCTTTTGCTATATCATCTTTTGTCTTTATTACACTTGTACTTGATAAATTCCAGCCAATTGATTACAGCATTTTTCAATGGACAAATACTCCAGACATAAAAATAGGTTTTACTCTTGATGGTCTCTCTGGAATAATGCTTCTGTTAGTGACTGGACTATCCTTTGTTATTCAACTTTTCTCAACTTCCTATATGGAGAAAGATGAAAAGTATAATAATTATTTTATTTACTTTAACTTTTTTGTTTTTTCAATGCTTTTACTTGTTATGTCTTCAAATTTCTTAGTAATGTTTTTTGGATGGGAATTGGTTGGTCTCAGTTCTTATTTATTAATCTCCTTCTGGTCAAAAAAGCCGTCAGCTGCCAAAGCTGGAAACAAGGCTTTCATTTTAAACAGAGTGGGTGATTTTGGCTTTCTAGTAGGGCTTATGGTCATTTTGAATACTTTCAATACATTCGATTTTTACACAGTTTTAAAAAGTGCTTCGAATGTACCAGAAAGTACGATTACTATTATTTCATTATTTTTACTACTTGGAGCGTTTGGAAAATCTGCTCAGTTTCCTCTTTTTAGTTGGTTACCAGATGCAATGGAAGGACCAACTCCTGCGAGTGCATTGATCCATGCAGCGACAATGGTGACCGCTGGAGTATTCATGCTTGTTAGAATTTCACCAATACTACAGTATTCAAAAATTGCAGGTATGGTGATAGTCTTAATCGGACTTTTAACAGCTTTACTCGCTGCTTTTTCAGCAATTAATCAGTATGACATCAAAAAAGTTTTAGCCTATTCAACTATCTCTCAACTTGGCTTTATGTTTATCGCAATTGGTGCTGGGGCGTACGTAGCGGCAATTTTTCATCTCGTTACACATGCATTTTTTAAAGCTCTTTTATTTTTAGGCGCAGGTGCTGTAATTCACTCTATGCACCATGAACAAGATATAAGAAAAATGGGCAAATTGAGAAAGAAAATGCCTGTAACTGCTTCAATGATGGGTATTGGGACTCTTGCAATATCTGGTATTCCTCCCCTTGCTGGTTTTTGGTCGAAGGATGAAATATTAGCTTCAGTGTTTGCAAATGGTGGTATGTATTACATATTTTGGGCACTTGGATTAAGTGCAGCTTTGCTAACAGCATTTTACATGGGAAGACATTGGTTATTAATATTTGAAAAAGATAATGGTTTCGATCATTCTGATGTAATTGAAGCTCCAAAAACCATGACTAGACCTTTAATTGTTCTTGGTCTATTTTCAATTTTTATAGGATTTATTAACACACCTTTTTTTCACGGAGTGGAAAAAGTTCTTCACTATTCTTTGGAAGGAGTAAAGGTAACTCATTTACCTGAGGGTCCAACTTTAATCATTCTTGCAATCTTATCTATTGGTGCTGGTTTCACAGGACTACTACTAGCGTATTTAATATTTTCATTTGAAATTTTTAAAAAAATTAATTTTAAGAGAATTAATTTAGAATATCCGATTAATTTAGTAAAAGATCTTTCGTTCAACGTTTTATATCTCAATAATTTTGGTAATTCAATTTTTGTTTCTGGTATGAAAACCTTTACAAGAAAGGTCGCTGTAATAGTCGATGGTCTCATTATTGACGGTTCTGTTAATTTTGTTTCAAATGCATTTAGTAAAACATCAAAGGTTGCATCGGCTACACAGACAGGTCTAGTAAGAAGTTATGTTGTGTATTTTGGATTGTTTCTACTTCTGCTGATTGGGTTATTTATTGTCACTCCGATGGTGCCACAATGAACGCAATAATTATTTCTCTCCTATTTGTTCCTCTTATTTGTTCTTTTTTAATTTTTATGATCCCAAATTCTAGAAAAGAAATTTTTAGACCAATTGGAATTATATTTTCTCTAATAACTCTTACACAATGTTTTTATTTATTATTTTCTGATTTTGGAAAAACAAAATTTGTAATACTTTCAAATTACCAGTGGATTCAATCTTATGGACTTGAAATAAGCCTCGGTATTTCTGGGATGTCAACGTTACTACTTTTGTTAACTTCATTGTTAGTTTTTGTTTCTCTCTTGTCAATTGGAAGTGAACATGCAAAGAGTAAGGGATTTATTGGTTCATTACTTGCATTACATTTTGCAGTTAATGGTGTTTTCATAAGTGGTGATTTAATTTCTTTATTCATATTTTTTGAAGCATTGTTAATTCCTATGTATTTCTTAATGGGCATATGGGGCGGAGAAAATAGAAGATATGCAACAATTAAATTTATTCTGTATACAGTTTTTGGTTCAGTTTTTATTTTTATTGGAACGGTTTACACGGCCGTAATAAGTTATGGTACTAATAGGGCTCTAGCACTTGATTTTGATACACTGGCAAATCTTGAATTCTCCTCATCTCAATCTAGGACTTTATTTCTACTATTTACTTTTGGTTTTTTAATCAAAGTACCTTTATTTCCACTTCATACTTGGTTGCCAGATGCTCACGTCGAGGCTCCAACTGCAGGAAGTATTTTATTGGCTGGTGTCCTTTTAAAGGTGGGAGCCTACGGTATTTTAAGAGTGTCTATACCTTTTTTTACTGAAGGATTTGTAACATACAAAAATTTAATTGCCGTTCTATCTGTGATTGGGATTATTTATGGAGCAATAGTTGCAATAGCTCAAATAGATATCAAAAAATTAATTGCATACTCATCAGTGAGCCACATGGGATATGTAATGCTGGGTATTTCTGCAGGAGGATATCTCAGTATTGAAGGTGCAATTATACAAATGATAAATCATGGTATTACATCGGGTGCACTATTTATGTTGGTTGGCTTTCTATATGAAAGAAGACATACCCGAAACATAAGTTCATTTGGTGGGATTAAAATTACAATGCCAAAATATGCGGCAATATTTTTGTTTACCTCTTTTGCATCAATAGGACTGCCAGGATTAAATGGGTTTGTTGGTGAATTTATGATACTTATGGGAAGTTATGATCAATACAAAATTCTGACCTCAATTGCAGCGTTTGGCGTAGTACTAGCAGCTATTTACATGCTTTGGGCTTATCAAAGAATTTTTACAGGACCTATTTCTAATGATAAAAATGAGAATTTGAAAGATTTAAACATAAGAGAAACTCTGTCAATCGTTCCACTTATGTTACTTATGTTATTTATAGGGATTTACCCAAGTTTTATAGAAAGCTTTGTTATTCAGGAGGCGGGATTTTTAAGCGAAACAATAGCCTTATTTAAGGATGTAAATTGAACGGCATTTCAGAAATATTGAGCTTTAATTTTTTAGCAATTGGCCCAACTCTTGCATTGGTGTTTACAACTCTGGTGTTACTTTTTTGTACTATTACAATCTCGACGCCTGTATATATTAAAAAGTACATTTCGTTTTTTGGAATTTTAATTACGTTATTTACAATTTTTCTTAAATTTGGACTTTTTGCAAGGGAGGGTATAAATTCTTATTTTTCAGAGAAAATTCTTGTTGATGAATTTTCTTTGGTTGGGAATGTACTAATAGGATTAGTCCTACTGTTAACGTTTAATTCTTTTTGGAAAACTTCAAAAGAGATTGAAAACAAAACTACAGAGGCTTTAATTTTAGTTTTGATGTCTGCATCTGGGTTTCTTCTAATGGTGGATGCTGAAAACTTCATAATGTTATTTATAGGTTTAGAAATCGGTTCAATAAGTCTTTATGCATTAGCAGGTTTAAATAGAGGTAATCAACTCAGTAATGAGGCATCTTTAAAGTATTTCCTTTTAGGTTCTTTAGCTTCTTGTATTTTAATATATGGTGTTGCACTTATATATGTGTCTTTATCTATTAGTGGAGTTTACGAAACAAGTATTGCGATTAATTTTATTGGACCAAATAATATCCCATTAACAACCTTGATTGGTTTAATAATGATAATTGTTGGACTATTATTTAAGGTTGCCGCTGCACCATTTCAAGCATGGGCACCCGATGTCTATCAAGGCTCTCCAACAGGATATGTCGGATATATGGCTGCAGTTGCAAAGGCTTCATCATTTATTGTCCTAGCAAGGCTCTCTGCAATATCATTACGCTTTATTATCGATAAATTTGATTTATTTTTTACAGCAGTTGTAATTTTGTCAGTTTTAGCAGGTGCACTATTTGCTACAAATCAAACTGATATCAAAAGGTTGATTGCATACAGTGGAGTTATACAGTCTGGGTTTATTCTTTCGGGGATTTCTTTTGGGGTGTATGGAATAAGTGCATCCATATTTTATTTGATAACATACATAATTCAACTAATTGGAGTCTTTACGGTGTTTTCAATAATAAGTGGACAGTTAAGTTCAGATTTTAAAATTTCAAATCTATCAGGTTTGTTCAAAGAAAATAAATTTTTAACGATTGCTTTTTCTGTATTTATGCTTGGTATTGCGGGGCTACCATTAACAAGTGGTTTTGTATCAAAATTTATTTTGATTACTAACTTATGGTCATATGAAAAATATTTAATAGTTACTGTTTTAATGCTCACGACGGTTGCAGGATTCTATTTCTATCTAAGACCAATTTGGGTAGCTGCTATTGAAAAAAGTGATAATGCAATTGAAAAGATAAAGATTAGTATCTCAGACAAAGTCTTGCTGGGATTTATGGCTGCTTTGACTATTTATTTCGGACTTTTACCAAATACTCTTGTGAACATCACAAGATGGATGGTAGAAAACTACCTATAAATTATGCTTATTAAGATAATACCTCCGCCAGTCTTGCAACACCAAGGTGGATGGGACGAAATGCTGATGTTTTTAATACCAGCCTTACTCTTAACTTGGCTGCGAAATAAGCAAAAAAATGAGGAGTTAGATGAATAATATTATAATATGTAATTGTGATTGAAATTAAAAATCTCACAATGAGATACAAAAATGGTAAAGGCGTTGGGGACATCAACATCTCTGTTGACAATGGTGAGGTTAAAGGACTTCTTGGCCCTAATGGAGCTGGAAAATCTACAACAATGAGAAGTCTTATGGGATTTTTAATACCTTCTGATGGTTCTTTAACAGTTGAAGGAATTAAAACCATTGAAAACCCTGTTGAGGCAAAAAAAATAATAGGATATTTACCAGGAGATCCTCAACTTCCACAAAATTTAAACTCTAAGTCACTATTTAAACTTGGTGCAGATATGAGAGGCCAATCAACTGATTATGCTATGGAACTAGCAGAAAAGTTTGAATTAGAGATTGATCAAACCATAAAAGAGCTATCTAAAGGCAATAGGCAAAAAGTCGCTTTGATACTTGCTGTACTGCATAAGCCAAAGGCATTAATTTTAGATGAACCAACTTCAGGTCTAGACCCATTTCATCAAAGAACCTTTTTTGAAATTGTAAAAGAGTTTGCTAATGATGGTGCGGCAATACTTTTATCATCACACATTATTTCTGAGGTTGAAAAAGTTGCTGACTCGATGGCTGTTTTAAGAGAAGGTGCAAAAGTATATGATGAAACATATGAGACATTTTTAAATAAAGCAAAAGAAGAAGGTCAAGATTTAGAAGATGCTTTTTTTACATTCTATGATAGAAGAGAGGGATAATGTTTAACTATTTCAAATACATGATTACAGTTCCAAGAAAATTTATTTTAAATTGGGCAATTTCTGGGGGAGTTTACTTATTAATACTTCCACTAGCTTTTGCAAATTCAAGTGTAGAAAGTTTGCTTATTGACACACAAAGAGAAGCTTTTAGAGGAATGTCAGAAAATGATACAGTGATGAATTTATTGGGAATTAAGGATTGGGATAATGTATTTACGTTAGAAGGAATGGTAACTACATATTTTTTAGTTCCTTTTGTTCCTCTTTTAATTGGCACAGCCACAATAATTCTTTTAAATAAATTAGGTTCAAAAGCAGAAGAAGATGGAACTTTCGAATTTGTTGCTGCTCTACCAATGACAAGAACTTCTGTGTACTTAACACAATCAATTCTTGCTGTCTTATTTGGTTTATTTGTAACTTTTGCTTGGACAAATATAATGTTTATTCCAATTGCAACTATGGAGCTTAGTCAAACACTTGATTATGTACCACTTATGAAAGCAACACTTCAAGCAGCTTTAGCTGGAGTCACCTATGGCGCTCTTGGATTTGCATTAGGTGCATATACTGGAAAATCTTCAATGGCGTGGGCTTTCGGTGGAGGTTTAATGGCATTTGAATACTTAAGCAATTCATTAGCTGGAACAAATGATTTCTTTCAGTGGTTTGATGATAATCTTTCATCTTTTGGAGCTTATGGTAACCCTTATCAAGATGGATTATTTACTGAAGACTTGTTACTCGTCATTGGTAAAATAGCGATATTTTTGTTAATAGGATTTATAGGATTTAGAAATAGATCTTTAAATCTTAGATAAACAAGTCCCTACAAAAATTTAATCTACTTAATATAAACGTATGCCAAATTTTTCAAGAACAGTAACTGTTAAGCAAGATATCAATACAGTCTATGATTTCATGTCTGACTTCCGTAATTTAAGTAAATGGGCAGAAGGTGACGAAGGTGAGTTAATAACAAAAGAACCTTTAAGATTAGGATCAGTATTTCGAGTAAAAACTTACTTTAACAACAAACCAAGAGTTTATGACTACGAAGTAGTCGAGTGGGGACCTCCATTAAGAGTATCACTTGAAGCAAAAGCGAAAACTTTTACGATTGTCGATACAATATTTTTATCAGCAAATTCTAAAGGTACAGAACTTACGTATGCAGTTAATATAAAATTTAAATTTCCATATGTAATTCTTTCCCCATTTGTAAGTGTCATGTTCAATAAAATTATGGATACACAAGTTAAAAGCTTAGAGGAAGTTCTCGGTGCGATTTAAGCTTTGTATTGTTTTAGCTTTTTTATTTATCAGCTGTCAGAATTTTAATGGTGATTATATGAGTCCAGAAATAAACGAATTCCCGGTAATTGAAGGAAACAATCTTAACAAGCAAAAAAAAGTTGTACCCGATGATTTCGTTGATAAGAACTTGATAGTCATTGTTGCATTTCAGCAGTGGCATCAACCATTAGTTGATGAATCTATATTACTTTTAGAAAATAATGGGTTAGGTGAGACACATAATATAATTGAAGTTCCAACTATTCAAAAGACTAGTAAGTTAGCTGAAATTTATTTGGATGGAGTCATGCGTGCAGGTATTAGAGATGACAGAATAAGGAATAGAACAATAACTGCATATATTGATAAGGAGCAATTTAAATTAGATTTAGAAATTCCTGATGAAGATACAATTTACTGGTTTTTAGTTCAAAAAAATACCAACAACATTATTGCCAAAGGTTATGGAATAATTACAGAAAAAGAATTAGAAATTATAAATTCTTACTAAATGTAAATTGTTGCTAAATAAAGGGAAACTAATGCCAACAAAAGCATTACGCCATTAAAGACACCTCTTAGTGCATCACTTATATTTGTAGCTACACTGTGAAATGCTATAACTGCACCCGCCAAAAGTAAGGCACCTATTACTACCGACCAATCTGATGCACCGTTATCTACTGTTAATCTAATTCCTATTCCTGCGATTAAAGCAACAGCATAAGAAATCCAAGAAATTTTACTAAACAAGTCTCTTAGTACACTTGTTGTATTTTTTGAGGGATCAAATTTATTGAGTTTTGGTGCAAAAAATGCCCAAGTTACCATTGAGCCAATCCAAATTGACAATCCAATCATGTGTATAAATTTTAAGATATTTTCCATAGCAAAATGATACCATAGGGTAATTCATTTAAAATATTCATATGGAGTTTTACCAGGGATGGGTACAAGATGAAATTGCCCCATTCTCAAATTTGAAATATAAATCAATTGAATACCCATTAATTAATGAAAAAGAATTGATAATTGAAACAAAAGCTGCAACGTTAAATTTTGCAGATCTACTTTTATCAAGTGGCATGTATCAATCAAACCCCAAAACTCCTTTTGTTCCAGGCTTTGAAGTTGCAGGTACTGTTAAAGAGTGCAGCACTGATAGTAAATTTCATCTAGGTGATAGAGTAGTGGCGGCAACTACTGTATTTAGATCAGGAAGGTATGGAAGCTTCGGTGAATACTGTGTTGTTTCAGAAAATCTAGCATATAAATTACCTGATGAGATTTCTTATGAAGTGGGGGCTGCAATGCTTATGTCTTATTTAACATCTGATTTTGCTCTACATAGAAGAGCTCAATTAAAAAAGGGTGAAATTGTCTTAGTAAATGCTGCCGCAGGGGGGGTTGGAATTTCCGCTGTTCAGCTTGCAAAAATTCAAGGAGCAAAAGTCATAGCAGCAGTTGGTTCAGACAAAAAAAAGAAGTTTATTGAACAATTTGAACCAGATTTAGTTATTAATTATCAAAAGGAAAATCTTAAAGATGTAGTAGAAGAAAAATTTGGCAAAAGGTCAGTAAATGTATTTTACGATCAAGTTGGAGGTGATCCATATGAAGAGGGACTAAGACTCTTATCATCTGAAGGTAGAGCACTTATTGTAGGCTTTGCAAGTGGGAATATCCCCTCTCAATTACTGAGTTACATTTTGGTCAGAAATATATCGCTAATGGGTGTCTTTATGATAAGTTTTGAAAATGATGATAAAGAATATTTAGAAACAAGAATGAAGACAATATTTGATCGATATTTAAGCAAAGAAATTAAGCCCATTTATAAAACTATAAATTTTGATGAAATCGTGAAATATTTAGAGTTTATTGGCAGTAGAAAAACAATTGGAAGAATAGTTGCTCTAAGATAGAAACTTTTAATTTAAGAACTAATATATAAGAAATGGCAAAATTATATTTCTACTTCTCAGCAATGAATGCAGGAAAAAGTACAACCCTTCTCCAATCTGCCCATAATTATGAAGAGAGAGATATGAGAACCCTATTATTTACTCCAAAATTAGATGATAGATTCGGTGAAGGAAGAATAACTTCTCGTATTGGTTTAGATAGAGATTGTGAAATATTTACATCAGATGATGACTTATACGTCTGGACAGCACACGAACATCAAAGAGAAAGTGTGTCGTGTGTTTTAGTAGATGAAGCACAGTTTTTGAGTCCAAAACAAGTTCTACAGCTTACTTTGGTGGTTGATAAATTAAAAATACCAGTTTTATGTTATGGATTGAGAACAGATTTTAGAGGAGAGCCATTTCCTGGAAGCGCATATCTACTAGCTTGGTCAGATGAAATGACTGAAATTAAAACTATATGCAAATCAGGAAAAAAAGCAACTATGAATGCAAGATTAGACGAAGAAGGAAATAGAGTTACAGAAGGTGACCAGATATCTATAGGTTTGAACTATGAAGCTCAGGCAAGAGATGTTTTTGAATTAGATAAAGTTTCACCAATTGGCTATCAAATTCCCGAAGCAAATTAATTTAAGCTCTATTTTCTAAAGGTGGTTCGGGTCTGGTAGCTAACCAAATACATAGAGCTAAACCAAAAGAACCGAATATTAAATCTCCTACTAACGAAAATACAAAGTAAATTGTTAGTGCGAATGTAGGCACAATCATTGAAATTGCTAATTTTTTTGCTCTTCTTGAAAGACCTTTATAAGTCTGCCAATTTAAGATTATTGGCCCAAATATTCTGTGGTTTTCAAGCCATAAAGTAAACCTTTCCGAACATTTTGAAAAAGCCCAAGCTGCAATCAATATAAATACAGTTGTTGGCAAGCCTGGAACGACTATACCTACGTATCCTAATGAAAGTGAAAGAATACCTATTGTAAAAAAAATCGGTTTATGAATCTTTACAAATAATTTTGGAAAAAATTTGTACAAAATAATGAAAAGAAATATACCACCACCTACATAGCTGAAAAGCTCATAAGGAATGTTTTCAATTAAATTGCTCATGTGGTAATTATAAAATTTCTATGTGTAAACATAAATTTAATCAACTGACAAAAACTCTCTCAGCAATAAATTGATCTAACCCAAAAAATTGATTCTTAACAACACTGACTGTAATTGAGTAATCGTTCGTATCATAAATATTTATTTGATTTCCAGGTAAGATACTATTTTTTTGTAGAAAAGATATGATTGAGCTGTCTCTTTTTAGCTCTTCTGATATTTTTACAATGGAGTATTTTTTACTTTTATCACCGCTTACATCAATCAATCTATTCATTGGGCCTTCAAAATAGCTGGAATATGGTATTGGGTTACCAAAAATTCCCGTTTTTGGATAACCTAAAACTTTAAGCATTGCATCTTCAGTTATAGAACTTAAAACATTCTCCCATTTTTTTGTTTCCCTATAAACTTGTTCCCATGGTAGATCTAAAACTTCAGATAAAAATCTCTCAACTATTCTATGTCTTCTTGCTATCATCTTCGCTAGGTATGCTCCCTTATCAGAAAGCTCCAATTCGTCTTGCATTTTTATGAGACCACTGTTTTGCATTCTTCCTATTACCTGAGAAACATTTGCTCTACTAACACCCAGCCATTCGGCAACACGAGTTTGTTTGACTTCTATTCCAACTTCAGTCAAGTGAAAAATAGCTTCAGCATGTGAATAAAAAGAATTTGGTAATTTTTCAATTTCTTTTTCGGTAAAAATATATGGATTACTGTTCATTACTGTTTATGTTAACACCTGTTAACTTCAAAGTATAAAAATTTTAAAATGCAGGACACCCAACTGCAAAAGTAAGTCCAAAAAATAGCAACCATAAGATTGGTTCATATTTTCTAACGAGCTTCGGATCTTTTTGCATTATTAATATTCTACTATTTGATGTATAATACCAGTAATATGATGTGTCCGTATGCATATATTCTGGCTGGCTTTATGTGGTTTGTCCGCAATGGAGGAAAGTTTGTTGTTAAATCTTTAAGCTTAAAAAAACCAGTAAAATCAGCTAGCTCTCACTAAGTTTTCAAGTAAGTTTATCGTATCTTCAGAGTCATTCAAGCAAGGTATATATGTCATATTCTTTCCTCCTGCATTAAAAAAAGTTTCTCTACCACGAATGTCAATTTCTTCAAGAGTTTCTAAACAGTCAGATATAAATGATGGACATAAAATGGCAATATTATCTTTACCTTCTTCTGGAAGTTTAGCTAATCTCTTATCAGTAAATGGAGTCAACCATCCAGGACCAATTCTTGATTGATATGCTACTTCCCACTGATCATCTTTTAAACCAAGTTTCTTTGCGGTTAAGTCAGATGCTATCCGAGTATGAGACCTGTAGCAGTCTTTAGAACCTTCGTTTTCAATTTCACAACAATTGGAAACTGAAAAACAATGCTCACCTGTTTCATCCGTCTTTTTTGCTTGTCTTTTAGGTATCCCATGGTAGCTAAAGATAATTTTGTCAAATGATTGATTTTCAACAAAGGGCTTAATTGAATTTACCATTGCATTTATATACTCTTCATTATCAAAAAATGGCTTTGTAAATATTAACTCAATGTCATTCGCTACATTCAATGCCACATTTCTAGTTTCTAATTCTGTGGTTATAGTTGTCGCCATTGCGTTGTGTGGGTATAGAGAAATAACATAAATTTTATTTACACCTTTTCTTTTAAAGTTGTTGAGTGCTTTTTCAATACTCGGTTCTTCGTATCTCATTGCATACTCAACTTTCCAGCCAGTTTTTTTAGTTAATTTATTTGCAATACTTTCAGTAGAAATAATTAATGGTGAACCATTTTTAGTCCAAATTTTTTCGTATGCTTCTAAAGTATTCTTTGGTCGAAAGGGGAGAATAAACAAACGAAGTATAAGTTGTTGAAAAAACTTTGGTATATCTACTACATTGTCATCTGAAAGAAAAACACGGAGATACTCTTTTACAGATTTTTTGTTTAGCTCTTTTGGTGACCCTAGGTTGATTAGTAGCACACCTTCGTTGTCAAGTAAGTCCATTTTTTAATATTAAAATATTTTCTTATTAAGAGTAAATTATAGTTTAAAAAAAATTAAAAATAAATTACCATTAACTAGATTTGTTAAGTACTATTAACAAAGTTAAGCGAATAAAGGTTAAAATGAATAAAAAATTAACAGTTACTTTGATTGCTTTAATGATGGTTTTAACTGCTTGTACTCCAACAGCTGGAGAAGCAGGACCAGCAGGAGAGCAAGGACCAGCAGGTGCGCAAGGACCAGCAGGTGAAGTATCACAAGAAGCTATAGATGCTGCTGTTGAAGCAGCACTTGCTGAACCAGAAGCCGAAGTAGGTGGAACACTAGTAATTTATAGTGGTAGAAAAGAAAGCTTAGTCGCAGATATCATTGCAGAATTTGCTGCAACTTCAGGTGTTGAAGTTGAAGTAAGATATGCAAAAAGCCCGGCATTAGCAGGAACAGTTGTTCTTGAGGGTGCCATTAGCCCTGCAGATGTATTCTTTTCACAAGATCCTGTAAGCCTTGGCGTAATTGCCAAAGAAGGATTGTTTGACAGACTTCCGGATAGTGTTCTAGACAATGTTCCAGCATGGGCAGTAGACAAAAATGGATACTGGGTTGGTACTTCTGGAAGATCAAGATCTCTAGTTATTGACACAAGAGACGTCACTGATGCAGAATTGCCAAGTGATATTTATGGTCTTGCTGATGAAAAGTTTAGAAACAGACTAGGTTTAGCACCAACTAATGGATCATTCCTTGCGATGGTTGCATGCATGATCGAATCAGATGGTGAAGAAAAAGTTCTAGATTGGTTAACAACAATAAATGGTCTTGGATATGGAGAATATCCTAAGAACTCACCACAAGTTGCTGCTGCAGCTGCAGGTGAACTTGATATTGGAATGATTAACCATTACTACACATTAAGAGTTTTAGCGGAAGATCCTTCTGCTCCAGTTAAGAATGTGTATCTAGATGGCGGTTGTGGAGCTATGGTTATGCCTGCAGGTGTTGGAATTTTGTCCTCAAGCCAAAATAAACCAGCAGCTATGGCATTTATAGAATTCTTACATTCAAAATCAGCTCAAGAAACATTTACAAACACTGTATATGAGTTCCCTCTTGTAGCAGGAATTGAGCCAAACGAATTGTTGCCAGACATAAACAGTTTGAACTCTCCTTCAAACTTAAATTGGTCCGCATTAGCGTTGTGGCAGGAAAAAGCTGTAGAACTAATTGCTCAAGCAGGATATTAATCCTTCGGTCAGCATCAACATAAGCCAAAAATTCTGGTCAGAGAAATCTGACCAGAATTTTTTTCTTTTAATATTAAATTTTTAATATATCCTTAAAATAGTGAAAATACCTAAGCTTTTAATAACAACAAACTTAATAATTCTCTCGTTATTTTTAATGCCACTTTTTTACTTATTTTGGCGATTTGCTGATTTATCAAAAAATTTATCTCGTTTTTTAAATTCATGGGATGTATCAACACTTCTAATTAATACTGTACTTTTATTTTTTGCTGTTGTTATCTCCAGTCTTTTACTTGGCTTAACGATTGCAATCCTTACTGTTAGATATGAATTCCCTGCATCTAAAGTTTTATTTAGTTTGACGATTTTACCACTTGTAATCCCTTCATATATTGGTGCTCTAACGTATGTATCTGCTTTCTCTCCAAAAGGTTTGTTTGTAGAAGTATTTTCAAGATTTGGCATATCAGAAATAACAGGAATAGAAGGATTTGTTGGAAGCTGGATTGTTTTAACATTATTTACTTATCCTTATGTTCAGTTGATATGTAGTAGCGCCCTAAGAAATTTAGATTCTACGGTTGAAGACGCTGCAAGGTCTTTGGGTGTTAAAAGATTAAAAATGTATACAAGCGTTGTTATTCCACGGTTAAAAAAACCTATGATATATTCTTCATTATTAGTAGGTTTATACGTAATATCTGATTTTGGCGCTGTTTCATTGATGAAATATGGGACAATGACAAAAGCAATTTATTCGTATTATGTAATAAATATAAATGGTGACCCAGTAATTTTTTACTCAACAATTTTGATTTTTCTTGCTTTAATTATAAGTTTTGCTCAAAGAGGTAGTGAGATGAGTAAGTCAGCAAAAGTATCCGGCACACCTAGAGAGCCAGTTAGGTTTGAGCTATCAAAAAGAAACAAATATTTAGTTCTACTATTTTTTGGTACTGTAATTTTTTTCAGTTTACTTTTACCTGTAGGTGTTCTTTCATACTGGTTAATTCGAGGTATATCCAATGGAAATCCAATTACCGGATCGTTAGTGGGTATTGCTGGTTCTTTAACCGCAGCAACAGTTACATCTTTTTTTGCGATGATCATAGCTACACCAATAGTTGTAATGATTTCCCAGTACAAATCAAAATTTGGGGATTTATTTGAAAAAGTCACACTTACTCTTTATGGGCTACCGCATATTGCAGTTGGGATTTCAATGTTATTTATAACAATAAAAATATTTCCTACAATTTATCAAACTTTTATAACTCTAATAATCTCATACTTAATTGTATTTTTACCACAGGCTGTCGGAGGGGGACAAGCGTCAATGGAACAAGTAAAAGTTTCTTATATTGAAGCAAGTGCAGGACTTGGATTATCAAGATTAGAGACATTTTTTAAAGTTACTTTTCCCTTAATTTATAAGGGGCTTCTTGCTGGAGCGGCATTAGTGTTTCTTTCAACAATGAAAGAGTTACCCCAGACATTATTATTAAGACCAACTGGCTTCAGTACAATGGCAGTAGACATATGGTCTTACGCATCAGAAGCATTGTTTACACAAGCAGCTTTTTCTGGATTTATTCTTTTGGCAATAAGTGCTTTCCCTACATATATACTTAGCACAAGGAATTTAGATAACTAATGGTTTACGATAGCTTAATTATTAGGGCTCGTTCAATAGCTAAGTCTTATGGATCTGAAAAAGTTCTTGCTGATTTTAATCTTGATGTTTGGAATGGCGCCATAGTAGGAATTTTAGGTGTATCTGGTTCGGGAAAGACAACAGCGCTTAGATTAATCGCTGGATTTGAAAAACCTGATAGTGGAATAATTGAAATGAGAAATGAAGTTATTTCTAGTGATGAAACTTATTTGCCACCTGAACAAAGAAATGTTGGAATGGTGTTCCAAGACTATGCATTATTTCCTCATTTAAATGTAATAGATAATATTGCATTCGGCTTATCAAAACACCAAATTAAAAGTGGAAGATTAGAGGAAGTTATTGATATGTGTAATTTAAGTATTTATAGAAACAAGTTGCCACAAGAACTTTCTGGTGGCCAACAGCAGAGAGTCGCTCTTGCAAGAGCAATAGCACCGAATCCCGAAGTTATTCTTCTAGATGAACCTTTTACAAGCTTAGACGCACACATGGCTAGAGATTTAAGAGATGAAGTTATGACGCTTCTTAGAGAAACAGAAACGACAGCGATAATTGTAACACATGATCAAGAGGAAGCACTTTCTGTATGTGATGTTGTTAGTGTTCTAGAAAATGGAACTGTTATTCAAAGTGCGACACCACAAGAGATTTATCTAAATCCAGTAAGTCAGACAGTTGCTAATTCAGTTGGCGACCCTAATATTCTTAAAGGTTTTTCTGTAAATGGAATGGTAGAGACTTCTCTTGGTACTTTTGTTTCAGCCTATGATGGCGCCTTAGATGTCTCTATAAGGCCAGAATGTATTGAACTTAATTTAGACACAGAAGGAAATTATGTAGTCAAGGAATGTACATTTTACGGACACGATCAAGTCATATCTTTTCAAAATAGCAAGGGTGAAATTTTTAGAGCTAGATCACTACCTAACACTATTTATGAAGCTGGTGACAGAATTAATATTGAAATTTCTGAAGTAACTACTTTTCCGTCAAAGGCTTGATTTAATATAAGCCACCCTTCCAGCCAAAGTCTGTAATTCAATCTCTATTTCTGCCAAGTGAGTAATTGCTCTTGAATAATCATCTTCCGCGATGTACTCTCTTGAATTTGCAAGAGATTTAATTGCGGTTTCAATGTCAAAAATCATAGATTCAATTTCTGAGAAAATTAGTTGTTTATCCATCATTTAATTCTAAATAAAAAACTAAACTTATATTAATTATTTCTAATTGGGGGAGACATGGAAATTAAGATAAAGAAACTTAAAAGATTCAATATCATTATGGGTACCGTTCACTTGATACAGGGTGGTTTACTTTTTTGGCTAGGCACTGTTGTAAATTCAGATTTTGTTGTGCCAATAACATTAACTCAATTAGTAGGAGTTGGTTCTCCAGAAGATCCTTCAAGTTTTGCATTAGTACCTGAACTTGAAATATGGAGAGAAGTTACAAACTTTGGTCCGGCAGTAGCAACCTTTTTACTTGCTTCAGCCGTTGCTCACTATCTTATTTCTGGTCCTTTTTACAACAAATATAAAAGTGACTTATCAAAAGGAATAAATAAAGTGCGTTGGATTGAATACTCAATCAGTGCATCTGTGATGATAGTCCTAATTGCTTTACTTGTAGGAATTTATGATGTATGGGCTTTAGCTGGAATATTTTTTATGAATGCAGCAATGTGTTGGTTTGGTTGGATGATGGAAGTTCATAATCAATATACTGAAAAAGTTGACTGGACAAGTTATATAATGGGCTGCTTAGTAGGTATTACACCATGGATATTTATATTTGTTAATCTCATTGGAGATGGTGTTGCAACTGACTCAAATCCCCAGGGAGTCCCACAATTTGTGGTATGGATTTTTGTAAGTATATTTTTATTCTTTAACACTTTCTCAATAAATATGATTTTGCAATATAAGCAAGTAGGTAAATGGAAAGATTATTTATATGGAGAAAGAGCATACATTTGGCTTAGCTTGCTCGCAAAAACTTGTCTTGCTTGGCAAGTATTTTTTGGAACATATCAACCAAATTAAATACTTATTTTATTTTTCTTCCAAAAAATATAATCAGGATGATGATTAAAAATAATCCTATGTAAGAAAGTGCCATTAGAAATTTGAGAGTTCAATTATTGGAATTTGTAATTCTTCTCTAGACAAACCTCCATGATAACCCTTCAATTGTGCAGAAAGGTGTTTTGGATAAATAATATTTTCATCCTCAACTAAAAAACAATAGTCAGGATAAATCGATTTCAAAAATTCGTTCGTTGGTCTACCCAGAAGATAAGACAACTCATGTTGCTCCAATAGCACACCAGGTACTTCAGAAAAAGTTTCTAAAACACTTGCTTTCGATCCATTTATGTAAACTGAGCGTTGGTCTCCATATATTTGTATATCATCACCGTAATTCAGATCATGACGACATTCTTCATTAATATTCATAAGACCGTGATCAGCAGAAATTATTGTTTTTGTTTTCTTATTACTAATATTTGCAATCTTATCAACTAATTTTTCAAATTTGTCTATTTCTAGTTGCCACTCTTCTGAATTCACTCCAAATACATGGGCTGCAATATCAATTTGTGGATAATAGATAAAATTAAATCGATTTTCCAAAATCGTAGATTCTGATAGTAAGTCGATAAGGCTTTGTTCATCATCATATGGAATAGTGCTCGACAAATTGTATAAAAAATTTGATAATGGAGATCCAACCAAATTTTTAGGTTGGAAATTTGAAGCATAAATTTTTTGTTCTTTAAAAATTTGCCAAATTGAATTTTGTTTTTGAAAATGATCACTTAATAATAAATCTTTATTATTTTCATTCCAATTTAAGGCATTTATAAGTCCGTACTGTGATTTGTCATATATGTAATATCCTATCAACCCATGCTCAATTGGATTGTTCATAAACGCAATTGATGTTAAAGCCACGTTTGTTGAGGAAGGAAATGTTGTATTAATAGAATTTGTAATATTTTTATTTAGATACGAATCTGTAGTGTTAAGATTTTCGTAGCCGAGTCCGTCAGCCAATATGAAGTTTATAGTGCCTGCATCATAAACATCATCTGATAACAAATTAAATCTTGTATTTATTTCTAATTTATCCTGAACCACTGTTTTAAAGATTTCTTTGGAAAGATCTACAAGATTGGGTTCTTCTAAAAAATTTTTATTTATCACTTATAAAAAATCTTACAAAAAAATTACACTGAAGTTTGAGAAAAAACTAAACTTTTTAGAGGCTTAACTAAACTATAAATTATGATTTCTTATTTTCAAAACTATGTGACAATAGGGGCTGTGCTAGGATTCGGCCTGTTTCTAGTTGTATTGTTGCTCGGGGTAGCCTCTGTACTCAGACCAAACAAACCTTATGCAGAAAAACTGCAAACTTATGAATGTGGTGTAGATCCTGTAGGTACAGGATGGAGTCAAACATATGTTAGGTACTATATATTTGGTTTACTTTTCGTAATTTTTGATGTTGAAGCAGTTTTCATATTTCCTTGGGCTATCAATTTAGAAAAGCTGGGTTATTTTGGATTAATTGAAATGTTTGTTTTCATTTTCATTCTTTTGATTGGTCTTATTTACGCAATAAGAAAGGATGTGCTTAAGTGGGAGTCATAGACAAATTCGGCCTTCCAAAACCTATATCTTCAGTCTTTAACTGGGCTAGATCATATTCACTTTGGTACTTTCAATTTGGGTTAGCATGCTGTGCTATTGAGGTTATGGCTGTAAGTGGCCCTAGGCATGATTTTATGAGATTAGGAGTAATTCCACTTCCCGCATCTCCACGACAAGCTGACTTCATGATTGTTGCTGGAACAGTGACAGATAAGATGGCTCCTTCAGTCAAAAGACTTTATGACCAAATGCCTGAACCAAAGTACGTTATTTCAATGGGCTCATGCTCTAATAGCGGTGGCCCGTATTGGGATTCTTACTCAGTTACCAAGGGTGTTGATCAGTTAATTCCTGTAGATGTATACGTTCCAGGTTGTCCGCCAAGACCAGAAGCGCTTCAGGAGGGCATAATTCTTCTTCAGAAAAAAATTCGTGGCGAAGATATGAAGGAAAAATGGTCAGAAGTTCAGACTGAGCCTATTTAAGATGGAAGATTTTTTTAACAATATAAAAGAAAGTTTTACAAACGCAGTGTTGGAGTTTGAAACAATAAATATCAAGGTTGATTCAACACAATGGATTGAAACACATGAACAACTTAGAGATGAGTTCAACTTAAAATTTTTCTCTTGGCTCTCAGCAGTGGATTGGGACAATGATGTTTCAGTTGGCGAAGCTCCTAAAGAAAGCGTTACACCGTGTTTTGAATTAATTACCTGCTTATCTGATGTAGAAAATACAAATTTAATAACTGTTTCTACAACTATTGATAAATCAGAACCAGATATTGATTCTCTCGTTGACATATATGAAGGAGCCAACTGGCATGAGAGAGAAGCATATGAAATGTTTGGAATAAGTTTTGCAAATCATCCAAATCTTGAAAAACTTTATCTTCCTGATGGATACGAAGGAAACCCTATGCTCAAATCTTTTGAATTAATTAGTAGGGAGGTAAAGCCTTGGCCCGGAGATGTGGACGTAGAGGGTATGCCAGAAGATTCAGAAAGTAGTGAACCAGTAGATGGTTAATGCATTAGATCCACAGAATATTAAGAACTTTTCAGAGGCATCTGTATCTGTCGAAATAGAAACCGAAGACATGACACTTAATATAGGACCTCAACATCCATCTACGCATGGAGTGTTGAGATTGGTCGCTAAGGTAGATGGAGAAAAAGTTCATGACGTAAAACCCGTTCTTGGTTACATGCATCGTGGCTATGAAAAATTGGCAGAAGTTAGAACATATCCCCAAATAACAACACTTGTAAACCGTATAGATTGGGTTGCAGGTTTTTCCAATGAAATTCCATTTATAGCTGGTGCTGAGAGATTAATGGAAATTGAAGTACCTGATAGAGCTAAATATATTCGATTAATTCTTACCGAGATGGCCAGAATTTCTTCGCATTTTGTATTTAATGGTGCGTATGCTCTGGAAGTTGGCGCGTTAACTCCAATTTTTTATGCAATGGAAGACAGAGAAAGAGTTTTAGATTTAATTGAGTCAGTAACTGGCGGTCGCTTTCATCCAAACTTTAATCGAATAGGCGGAGTAAAACCTGCTGCTGGAGCTGGTCCAACTACGAAAAAAAATATTCAAGATTTACCTGCGGGATTTTATAGAGATACAAAAATAGCCATGCAAAAAGTTATAGAGGCAGCTGATCAATTTCAGAATCTAATTGGCGGGAATGAAGTTTTTAAAAAAAGAACAAAAGATGTTGGTGTCTTAACTCCTGACATTGCAGAAGCATTTGGAGTATCTGGTCCAATACTTAGAGCTTCAGGTGTCAAAGCAGATTTGAGAACTCAAACAGATTATTTGCCATATGATCAATTTGAATATGAAATTCCCGTTGGCGAGAACGGAGATTGTTATGATCGATGGGATGTAAGAGTTAAAGAAATGGTTGAATCGGCAAAAATAGTTTTACAAGCTATTGATTCAATGCCCTCTGGACCTTTACAAGCTAAGGTACCAAAGGTCATAAAAGTCCCTAAAGGACGTACATATGTAAGAGCTGAAAATCCAAAAGGAGAAATGGGTTATTACATAATATCGGATGGAGGATTGGGGCCTTATAGGCTTAAAGTAAGAACAGCCTCTTTTAGTAATATATCCATTTTGCCTAATTTGCTTGAAGGTGCTTTGCTCCCGGACTTAATTGCAATAATGGGTAGTTTAGATTTTGTATTAGGAGATGTTGATAGATGACAGAGGTTTTGATAAAGGTAGGCCTTCTTGCAGGAGCTGCTTTAACTGGTGCAATTACTTTCACAATAATGGATGTTAAAGGTGCTTCATGGATGCAGAGAAGACCTGGACCTTTGCATGTAGGACTCAGAGGTTTTATATTCCCAGTAGCTGAAATTCTAAAATTTATTCAAAAAGAAGATATAATCCCGACTGAGGTGGACAGGCCAGTATTTAAATGGGCGCCTGCGTATGTAATGGTTTCTTGTGTTGCTTTGTTTGCTGTGGTTCCATTAAGCCCTACGTTAGTTGTAGCAGATTTAGAATTAGGTGTCTTTTTTGCACTCGCTATTAGTTCATTGGGAACTATAGGTGTATTAACTGCTGGATGGTCATCAGCAAATAAGTACTCTCTAATGGGAGGGCTGAGAGCAGCTGGGCAGCTAATAGCTTATGAACTTCCACTGATACTTGCCGTTGTTGGGGTTGTTATTCAAGCTGAAACCATGTCTTTAGTTGGAATTGTAGAAAAACAAATTGAATGGGGAGTTCCATTTGTTGTTGGCGGTCAGATAGTTGGGTTTTTAATTTTTATGGTTGCGGCGACTGCTGAAATGATGAGAGTTCCATTCGATATGCCTATTGGCGAATCTGAATTAACTATGGGTTTTATGACAGAATACTCAGGGATAAGATTCCTTATTTTTTATATTTCCGAATATATGAATATGTTCATTTTATGTGCAATTGCCTCAACACTATTTCTTGGTGGTTATCATGTGCCACTTTTGCCAACCGAATGGGTAAACTTTTACGGACCAATTGTTCTTTTAACAAAAACAGCTATCTTAGGTTTTATTTTGGTAGCAATAAGGTGGTCACAGCCAAGATTTAGAGAAGATCAATTACAAAACTTAGCGTGGAAGATACTAATCCCAGCATCTTTAGTTAATATTCTTGTAACAGCAATCATGAAAGTTGGATTCTAATGAAAACCTTTAGACCAAAAGTACCGGGATTTTTGATTGGAATTAAAATTGTGATAGTCAATATGCTTAAAACTCTATCTCCTTTTCATTCAAAACCGAATGTAAATTATCCATTTGAAAAAGAAAAACTTGCACCGAGAGCAAGAGGAGTTATTGCTTTAGATCAAGAAGCATGTACTAGTTGTATGCTTTGTGCACGACAATGTCCTGACTGGTGTATTTACATAGAAGGTCACAAAGAATTACAACCTCCTTCAAAACCTGGAGGTAGACAAAGAAGTAGGGCTGTTCTAGACCGATTTGATATTGACTATGCGTTATGTATGTACTGTGGAATCTGTGTTGAAGTTTGCCCATTCGATGCTTTATTTTGGTCACCAGAATATGAATATTCTGAATTTAACATGGGTGATATGCTTCACGACAAAGAACGATTAGATGATTGGCTTCAAACTGTTCCAGACCCCGAAGGACTCGAAAGTTAAATGGAAATTTTTGAAATAGTAACTTATTTCGTTCTTTTATTACTAATCACAACAGCAGTCAGAGTTGTTACGACCTCTAATGTTATTCATGCAGCTATTTCACTTGTTTTCACACTAGCTTTAACTTCAGTATTGTTTTTACTTTTATCTACAGAGTTTGTTGCTCTTGTATTAGTTCTAGTCTATATTGGTGCAGTCATCGTTCTCTTTTTATTTGGAATTATGATAACTAGAGCTCCGCTGGGTAAAAATGCTGAGCTTGACAACGATAAAAATAAAAAGTTAGGTGCGGCAATCGCAGGTTCAATATTTTTATTGTTTTCATATATATTAGTAAATGGATTTGATGGTGAAGTTGTAATTACTTCTGGGTCATCAACTGAATTGCTTGGTGAAATTTTACTCAGTAGATTTGTATTCCCTTTTGAATTAGTTTCATTTATTTTGCTTGCTGCTCTAATAGGAGGTATTACATTAGCAAGAAAAGATGAAGCACTGATTGATGAGGATCAAGTTTGATTGTCCAACCTGTATTAGTGGTTGCTGCTGCTTTATTTTCACTTGGTATTTACGGAATTTTAGTCAGAAGAAATGCGGTTATGGTCCTTCTGTCAATAGAGCTAATTCTTAACTCTGTAAATATAAATTTCATCATGTTTGATACAATGCTTGCGGACGTTATGATGCAAGGGCAAATTTTTACAATTTTTATAATCACAATTGCAGCAGCTGAGGTTGGGATAGGTCTCGCGATTGTTCTTATGCTGTTTAGAAATAGACAAACAGCCAACATAAATGAATTTGATTTGATGAAATGGTAAATTTCACTTCAACTATTCTTGCTGAAGGTGAATTAATTTATACTGATGGTGGACTTTTAGCTCAGTATGCATGGTTATTAGTACTACTGCCTTTTGTAGCCGCATTGATAATAACTTTCATGGGTAAATATCTCCCTTTAAAAGGTGCTGAAGTAGCATTAGCTACAATAGGATTAATATTCTTGTACAGTTCTGCACTTATGTACTCACACATTACTAGTGGTGTAGTGAACGAATTTTTTATAAACGTTGGAAGTATAGGTGTATTCGATATTGAGTTTGGTTGGGTCGTCGATGGTCTCTCAATAATGATGTATTTTGTTGTTGGAACGGTTGCCTTGCTTGTCTTCATTTATGCAACAAATTACATGGAGGGCGAAATTAGATACACTTTTTTCTTTACATCGCTAACTTTATTTGCTGGAAGCATGTTAGTTTTAGTGTCCTCTCCTACACTAATTCAAATTTTAATTGGATGGGAACTTGTTGGCGTCTGTTCTTACTTATTAATCGGGCACTATTGGGAGAAAAAAGACAATTCTTCTGCTGCTATGAAAGCATTTATTACAAATAAGATAGCTGACGTAGGTTTGATGATCGGAATAATTATCTTAGCTTTAAACACTGGTACATTGAGAATTTCTGAAATTCTTTATCAGGCAACACATGAATATGAAAAGCTATCTTCAGTTGCGTTTATCGCTGCAATTTTATTATTTATTGGCGCCATGGGCAAGAGTGCTCAATTTCCATTACATGTTTGGTTGCCTGATGCTATGGCAGGTCCAACACCAGTCTCTGCACTTATGCATGCAGCAACAATGGTTACAGCTGGTGTTTATTTACTAGCTAGAATGTTTCCATTTTATAAATCAATGGCACCTGATGCATTAGATATTGTGATGCTTTTTGGTGTGATTACTTTACTAGCAGCGGGATTAATTGCAGTTGTTCAAGATGACCTAAAAAAGGTTCTCGCATACTCAACAGTAAGTCAGCTAGGCTATATGGTTGCTGCAATTGGTTCAGGTGCATATACTGCAGCATTATTTCATTTATGGACTCATGCATTCTTTAAAGCTCTGTTGTTTCTGGGAGCAGGGTCTGTTATACATGCTGTGCATAGCAATAGTATGTTAGAAATGGGCGGATTAAGAAAAGTTATGCCAAAGACTTTTGCTACATTCATAATTGGAACAGTTGCTTTGGCAGGACTCCCACCATTCGCAGGTTTTTTCTCTAAAGACGAAATTCTTGCGTCTTTTAATCATGAAGGAGAAATTACCTTCTTTTTTATAGCAGTTTTAGGAGCGTTTATAACAGCATTTTATATGACAAGAGCAGTCTCTCTAACGTTTCTTGGAGAGTATAGAGGTCATGGTCATCCTCACGAATCTCATAATCTTATGACAACACCGCTTTTGGCGTTGTCTGTTTTTGCGATAGCCTCAGGTTGGGTAAATATTCCTGGTGTTTACACAGGATTTACAGACTGGGTTACGACAAGGAAGAACAAAATTGTTGAATACCATCCTGAAAGCTTTGACTTATTTGCACTATCAAGTGGCTTATTAGCTGGTTTGTTTGGTATCGCACTTGGATATTACTTATATCAACTGCAAGGAAGTGCTGAAACAGGTGATGATAAAATTAAAATTCAACCAATCTGGTCAGTTCTTGAAAACAAGTACTATCTAGATGACTTTTATTTCAAGTATGTAATTGATCCAGTAAAAATAAATATTTCTAGAGCAGTAGATAAATTCAATACAAATGTAATTGATAGATTTGTCAATGGTTTTGGACAAATAGCTTCTTTGTTGGGGGGTATTGTGTACAATAATTTTGATCAAAATGGAATTGATAAATTGTTAAATATGTCTTCATCAGGTACTGATAGTTTTGGTGGTAAGGTCAAATTATTACAAACAGGGAAGACACAACAATATTTAATGCTGTTTTTAGGTGGCGTAGTGACAATTAGTCTATTAATTTTATTTATAATATAGGGGGGGAAAAGTGGAATTATTTACAAATGGTATTGGGCTTTCTGCAGTAGTCTTTTTCCCTTTGATAAGTGCTTTTGTAATCACCTTGATTCCAAAAGCTCAAGAGCAATTAATTAAACGGTTTGCATTAGCTTCTTCGCTAATCACTTTTGTTTTAAGTGCAATATTGCTTTTTCAATTTGATTTTTCGTCAGCCGAAAAGCTCCAACTTGGCAATAAGATTTCGTGGATTAAAAGTATAAATGCAAATTATGAAATAGGCATAGACGGCATCTCTCTACCCCTTTTAGTGCTATCAACATTTATTACCGTTTTGGCAATAATTTACTCTTTGGAGCATTTACCTGAACCAAAAAGTCCCAAAGGCTTTTTAGCTTTAATACTTGTTCTCGAAACTGGAATGAATGGAACATTTGTAGCGTTAGACTTGATTCTTTTCTTTGTATTTTTTGAAATTGTATTATTACCTATGTACTTCATGATCGGGATATGGGGTGATAAAACCGTAAGGACCGTATCTGGATTTAAAAATCAGATAGAGACGAGACTTTATGCAAGTATTAAGTTTTTTGTTTTCACATTATTTGGATCAGCTTTTATGTTACTTGGTTTTTTGGGCCTATATTATCGGGGAAATAAAACATTTAGTATTCCTGAGTTAATTGAGCTTGGAACCTCAGGCGCATTTACTGGAACATTTGCAACGCTCGTATTTGCTGTATTATTTTTGGGATTTGCTGTAAAAGTTCCAATGTGGCCTCTTCACACATGGCTTCCAGATGCACATACTGCAGCACCAACAGTTGGTTCAGTATTATTGGCTGCTATTCTTTTGAAGCTTGGATCATATGGTTTTGTTAGAATTGCGATACCAATTCTTCCAGAGCAGGCAAAAGCGTGGGCTCCAGCAATTGCTATTCTCTCTGCAATTGGAATTATTTATGGTTCTTTGGCTTGTCTTGCACAAACAGATTTGAAGAGACTTATCGCTTTTTCTTCAGTTGGTCATATGGGATTTGTAATGCTTGGAATAGCTTCTCTAACACCTATAGGTATCAATGCGGCAATGATAGGAATGGTTGCTCACGGAGTAATCACTGGACTACTATTCTTTTTGTCAGGCTCTATGGCACATACCTACCACACAAGAGACATGGGCAGACTGGGTGGAAACATGAAGTTACTTCCAAAAACGGGTGCATTGTTAGGGTTTACTGCAATGGCTTCATTAGGTCTCCCTGGTCTAGCTGGCTTTTGGGGAGAATTTATGGCTTTATTAGGTGCTTATAATCCACTAGACGGTTTAAACACAACTGTATTCAGGACTTCTATGGTTGCTGGAGCTATTGGCACTGTCTTGACAGCAGGTTATTTACTTTGGATGCTACAAAGAGTTAATTTAGGAGAGCCATCAGATGAATGGTCAGATAAAGACCTCCATGATGCAGACATTTATGAGCTTTCAGCATGGATTCCACTGGTTATTTTAACAATATTAATTGGGGTATTTCCTAAATTAATATTTGGCGCAACAAATGATGCGGTTATAGCAATGCTATCCAAAGCCTTTGGGGGTTAAAAATTTCTATAAATTATTTTGCAATATCTTCTGAACTTATTGTAGTTTTTACCATAGTTGGAACACTGATTCTTGATTTGATTCTTCCAAGAAAATCAAAATATTATGTAGCTGCTTTTGCACTTCTTGGAACTTTATTTTCTCTGGCTCCTTTAGTAATACAATGGGCAAACTACACCTCACCTATTTATGCTTTTGAAAATAGTTTTGTTGTCGACAAATTTTCAATTATTTTAAAAGGACTCTTTATATTAATTACTTACTTAACCTTCCTTCTCTCAATCAACTTCATTGAAAGTGATAAGTATTATCAGGGAGAGTATTACTACTTATTGCTTAGTTCTCTTTTAGGTGCACTGATAGTCAGCTCTTCTAGAGATTTGTTAACTATATTTATTGGTATTGAACTTGCTTCAACTCCGATGTTTTTACTTTCCGGTTGGAAAAAAGGCGATAGAAAATCAAATGAGGGTGCAATAAAGTTTTTTCTACTAGGAGTTTTATCAGCTTCTCTAATATTGTATGGATTTTCACTTTTATACGGTCTTTCGGGTGAGCTGGTTTTTTCTAATATCGCTTCGTATTTGCTTAGTGCATCTCTAGCTAGTTCTCCAGTAGTATTACTCAGTGCAATATTAGTAATTTCTGGTATTGGATTTAAGATATCTATTGTTCCTTTTCACTCATGGGCTCCAGACACTTACGAGGGAGCACCCCTGCCTATAACTGCATATCTATCTGTTAGTTCAAAAGCAACTGGTTTTGTCGCTCTCATTATTTTACTAACAAAAGTTTTTGAAGGATCAGGCTCAAGCTGGGGAATAATTCTTGTGATTATTTCAGGTTTAACTATGACGCTTGGCAATTTGGTTGCATTACAACAAAATAATCCTATAAGACTTTTAGCTTATTCATCTATTTCACAAGCTGGTTTTATATTAGCTCCAATTGCAATATCTGGAATTACTGGGGATTATCAAGATGGAATTTTTGCAAGTGTTACTTATCTGATTATTTACGCATTTATGAATTTAGGAGCATTTTTGTGCGTACATCTTTTTAGCAATTATGCCGAATCGTCAGATTTCTATGAGTGGGGAGGAGTAGCAAGAAAATCACCTTTAGCTGGAGTTTTAACAACAATCTTTTTTTTCTCACTTGCAGGTATACCTCCTTTAGGTGGTTGGTTTGCAAAGTTTGTAGTATTTAGGAGCTTATTGGGCTCTGCAAATTCAATTGGAGTTGCTCTTGGAGTTGTTGGTGCAATAAATGCTGTTATTGCTTTAGTTTATTATGCAAGAATATCAAAAGTTATATGGATGGACGAGCTTAAATCCGTAAATGAAGATAAAATTTTTCAATTTGAAAATCCTCTTAAAGTGGTTGGCGTATTTACTGTTCTCATAACATTTGTTTCCGGAATCTTCCCAGGAATTTTTAGTTATCTTGGAGAAGTATCCTCGATATTTTTTGGCAATTAAGATTTGCCAAAAAAAAATTTTCTCTCGTACATAAAAGAAAAATATGATACTGAATTTATATATTTTGACACTTTTATGGAGGAAGCTTTATATTCGCAATTAGGTTTTTTTAATACTGATATAGTAAGGTCTGATAAAGAAGGTGATTTTTTAACATCTCCAGAAGTTTCGAAATATTTTGGAAAAATCATACGAAATTGGATAGATTCTAAAAGTAATTTAAAAAATATTATAGAAATAGGTTCTGGAACAGGTTCCTTAATAGAGCAAATAGGTTTAAAAGAAATTACTGCAGTTGAACTGTCCTCTACTGCAAGAGATGAATTAATAAAAAAAGGAATAAAAACATATACGACAATTAATGAATTAAATACCAATACATCAGATTTAATTTTTGGAAATGAAATTTTAGACAATATCCCATGCTCTATTGGGATATACAGAGATCAGGGTTGGTATGAAAAAGTAGTTTTATTAGAAGACACTTCATTGTCATATGAGTTAAAACCGATGAGAAATGAAGAGCTTGAATGGATAAATAAAAACAACATAGTTCCAAATGAAGATTACGAGTTTGAGATTCAAGTCAATATAGATAAATTTTTAAATTCTGTTATTAAAAAAATCAATCCTAAAAAAATTTTACTATTTGACTATGGTTATGAACAGGATAATAGAGATAAGAGAATGTATAGTTCATTGTTAAGAACATACAAA
>CACAQC010000002.1:0-88096 GCA_902534495.1 uncultured Candidatus Actinomarina sp.
AGAATTTTGAATTGAATCTTTGACACTTGGGTGGAGATAATTAGTAGGGCAAAAATTATTAAAATCCTGCTGTTGGTTTCCTACTCTTACATATTTTCCAATTGAAATTTCAGTTCGACCAAATACACTTCCACCCTCTCCATCTTCATAGTTGCCTACATACCCTATAACATCACCAGCTTGAACCTGCATTCCACTGTAAATCTCTTCTCCATTTACTGTAAGAGGATTTTGGCAAACCGCCCTACTTGTCCTATCACAACTTAGGCTCACTACATGGTCTATGACGACCGCCCAGTCACTGTTTCTTGCTGGTTTTATCATCAACTCCCAATCGTCCTGAACATAGCTTGATGTAGGTTGGAATTGGAAAAAGTCAATTACTCCATTAATAGGAATATGAACAAGTGTATTTCTAGGAACTTTGTATTCAAAAGTTGGATTATCATATTCGCCAGGTGTTCCTGCTGAGTGGACTCTTCCAAATTCATCAAAGAATACTAGTTGTAGTTCTGACTTAAACTCAAAATCACCCGAGACACCTGTAGAAGGTTCGTACGGCCCCCAATTTGTAATTAAGAGATTATATAAAAAAGGAGGGTCATCACTAGCCGGTGATCCGCCACTTCCCATCCCGCCACTTCCTTGGTTTGCTTGGTCAAAACCTTGACATTGTGGATTATCAGGATTTTCTTCACAAAATTTTGCAGCGTCAAAACCTTGACATTGTGGATTATCAGGATTTTCTTCACAAAATTTTACTGGGTCAACATTTACTGTATTAGTCGTAGTTGTAGTATCTTGTTGAGTCGTAGTTGTAGTATCTTGTTGAGTCGTAGTTGTCGAACTACTAGTACCTCCACAAATAATGAAGGTTATGGCAAAAATAAGCGTTTTCCCCTTCATAATTAAAACCTAATGAAATTTTTTTAATAATTCAATCAAATTTGAAAAAAGGATAATTTAGACAATTTTATCGACGCAATACGGACAGTACTCGTTAATCTTAAAATCTGAAGAAGCCTTCTCTTCCACTGACAGCGGCTCTCTGCAAATATAACAATAAATGTACTCTGTTTCATTGAGGTCTATGTCTAGTGCAACACGTTCATCAAAAACAAAACAGTCACCGTTCCAGTATTTTCCATCTGTCTTTTTGAAGTAGTCAAGTACTCCACCCTCCAGTTGTTTTACATCAGAAAACCCTGCTTTCATCATTACTGCAGATGCTTTCTCACATCTAATTCCACCAGTGCAGTACATAATAATTTGTTTGTCTTTGTATTCCTCTGGTAGTTGTTCTATTGCATCTGGAAAATCTCTAAATGTATCAAGTTGCAGGTCAACAGCATTTTCAAACAGTCCAACACGAGTCTCATATTCATTGCGAGTATCTAAGACAATGACATCTTCATTATTTTCGTACATGGCATGGAGTTCTTGTGGAGTGACATAATCTCCTGTTAGTTCTCTTGGATTAATATCACCTCTTCCTAATGAGATAATTTCTTTTTTTGGGCGCACTTTCATTCTTCTAAAAGGCTGAGTCTCACTATATGTTTTTTTTAGAGGGATATCTAAAAATCTTTTATCTTGTTCCAAAAAATGAAGATATTTTTCTACAGATTCTTTGCTGCCAGCAAGAGAGAAGTTAACTCCGTTTGGACTTAAATATACTGAGCCCTTTAATTCAAGTTCGTCACAAATTGATTGAAACTTAGGAACCAAATCTTCAATGTCGTCTAATGGTTCAAATTTGTATCCTGCAATATTGAGTACATCTAAATTATTCACAGACATATTGTAAATCCTAATTCTTAACTTACGAGACCTCTTTTTTGAAAAAAATCTACAGTATCAAATATAGTCTGCTCAATAGGCCTTGGATTATGACCAAGTTCTTCACGAGCTAGTGAACTTGGTACTACTTTGTTGCCTGTTTGTGCAGTATGAATCGAATCTAATGTAATCAAACGCGGTTTTTTGTTTATAAGAGATTTAATGTATTCATATGGAAGAGCCAAATAAGTAATAAATTCTGGAAGCTTTCCATAAACGACTTTTCTCCCAATCTGTTTTTCCATTAATTCAGCAATGTATAAATATGAGTGATATTCTCCACCAATTATATAGTTTTGGCCTTTCCTTCCATTTTCTACTGCGGATATTGCAGTATCACAAAGATCTCGAACATCAATAAAGTTATAACCCCAATCTGGCATAAGTTTTGTCTTACCATTAGCCATGTCCACAAATGCCTGCATAGGAAGTCCTGGTTTAAAATCGTTTGGTCCAACAATAGAGGTTGGGTGGATGATGGAGGCATCAAGTCCTCGTTTACAAAACTCCAATACAATTCTCTGTCCCTCAGCCTTTGAGAAATCGTAGGGCATGCCATTTTCATCATCGATAAGCTTTCTATCTTCAAGCAGAGGTTCATTAATCGGAAAACGATAAAAGGCATCGACAGATGAGAAATGAACTACCTTTTTGATACCGTTTTCTACTGCTGCTTCGCAGACATTTCTTGTTCCCTCAATATTTACATTCTCGATGGCCGCTCTGTATCTTCTGTCTAAATTAATTAGCGCTGCAGTGTGAAAAACTATATCCACCCCACTAAATATGTCATGAAGTGTTTTTTTATTTGTAATATCTCCTTTCATAAGCTCAACATCAAATCCCTCGTAAGCTCTATGATCTCCATCAAAATCGATACATCGAATTTTATAATCTAACTCTGAGAGTTTTCTAATTAAATTTGATCCAACATGCCCGGAACTACCAGTTATTAATGCAGTACTCATAAATCTTAATTAAATTTTTATGCCAATATATTTTTTCAAAAAATTACCAATTTGGTTAAATGATTCAATTGTTTCAGGCATTCTCACATCTACGTGAAATACATGATACATATCTTTCCATTCATAGTATTCATGCTCACAATTGTCTTCTTTTAGTACATCTCTTAATCTCTGAGAATCAGATAATAAAAGCTCTTCAGTCCCCACCTGAATCATTATTGGAGGACAGTTTTCGTAATTTCCCTTTAGTGGAACAACATATTTATCGTTTTCATCAAAATCTTCTTGATTTAGGTAATAGTCATAAAGTTTATCCCCGTTTTTCCAAATTTTTTTAAATAAAGGCCCAAGCATTATGTCCCTATCTGCCATTTCATAGGTGTAGGTATCACCAGAAGCACCTGGGTCAGTCCAAGGTGATAATAGTGCTAATGCTGAGGGAAGCTGGACACCGTCTTCCTTAAGTTTTAACAGTGTAATTAAAGCTAGATGACCCCCAGCGGAATCTCCTGAAATCGCCACTTGCTCAGGAGCGTAACCTAAGTTATCAATTAAAAACTTATAACTTTTAATACCATCATCTAATTGCGCTGGGAATTTATATTCTGGACCAAGTCTATAGTCTGGAACATAAACAACTGTCTTGGTAATATCAGCTAGATAACTGGCTAGAGAATAGTGAGATTCAGGACTTCCTAGTGAATAACCACCCCCATGAAAGTAAAGAAGAATCCTCTCCGGATCTGAATTTGGGGTAGAAATTTTAAAAGACCTTATATCATCAAGGTAAATCACTTCTTTTGTTGTACCCTTTACCTTTGGAAAGACAGTTCCCTGTAAGTTATTGAATAATCTTCCAATCCGCAATCTACGAGGAGTCATTTCTTTTGGAGATTTGACAAGAAAACCGATAAATGAAGCTGCTCTTTTAAATCTTTTGATGCTTTTTTGAGCTTCTTTGCTGATCATTTTTTTAAATTAACCCTTCTATCTTAAAGCTTAATTTTAAAAAACAACATATTCAAAAATATAATCTTTTATTATTCATTACATGGGTAAATTATTAGTGCATATCATTACGGGAGTCGAAAATCCTAGTCGTTCAGTATTGGGCTTCTTGGTCGCTAAATCAGCAATTGAAGATGGTAATGAAGTTACCATATTCTGTGCAGGGGACGGAGTAACTTCTCTTCATGACATCACAACAAAAGAAATGCAAGGTGTTGGACTCGGGACTCTATCAGATCATTTAGAAGAATTAAAACTAAAAGGGGCCGTTCTTTATGCCTCTGGTAAATCTGCTCAAGCAAGGGGAATAACTAAAGATCAATTAGAATCTTTAGGTTTTACTCCTGCTACTCCAAATAGACTTGTTGAACTTACTTTCGAAGCAGACAGAGTGTTAGTTTACTAATTCAACCTTAAAAATAAGACAACTTACGTAGCATTCAAATACAACTAGTATCTCTATTTGAAAGTCATTATGAGTAAAAAAGTATATCTTCTGTGGTTTGGACAAACTGTCTCTTGGACAGGTTCAGCGATGTCTTTTTTTGCAATTGGTGTTTGGATATATGAAACAACCGGTAAAGCGAGCGCACTTTCCTCAATATTATTTATTGTTGCAATAGTTGGCGTAATTACTGGGCCGTTTGGGGGAGTATTAGCAGACAGGTTTCCAAGGAAAAAATTGATAATTAGTTTTGATTTGATTATTGCTGCACTGATGTGCCTTATTGGTTATTTAGCTTTAAATGATATGTTGACATTAACTCTTTTGATTCCATTTGCATTAGCATTCGGTGTTTTTGAAATTGCTCACTGGACAACCTGGAGTGCTTTTCTGGGTGACGTTGTCAAAAAAAATGAAGTAACCAAAATCTCAGCATTATTTGAAAGTGCCGAAGCAGTATCAGTTCTTATTGGCCCTATTGGCGGAGCTTTTATTTATTCATTTTTTGGATTAACAGGTGTAATACTTGTGGATATTATTACCTGTTTTTTTGGAATTGCAACAATTACTTTTTTCAAAAGCAGCAAAATTGAGGTAAAAAGTGATTTAAGTATTAAAAATGTTTATTTTGATTTAATTGAAGCATACAGCTGGCTGAAGAAACAGAAGGGCCTACTTTCTTTGGTACTTATTCTGGGTATTTGTAACTTTCTCTGGGGCTTTACTCAGGTTTTACTCCCTCCAATGATACTTAGCTTCACAGATGCAAGAGGCCTAGGTATTGTTGAATCAAGCATTGGTTTAGCTTTTTTATTAGGTTCGGTAATTTCTTTACGATTGGCAGACAAGCTTCAAGGAAATTTAAAGGTAGCGATTTATATGGGTCTTTTAGGTGGAATAAGCTTAATCATAGGTTCTCTTAGACCAAGCATAATTCTTCTATGCATACATGGAATTATTAACGGTGTTAGTGGGACAGTCCAATATACAGTTTCTTCAGGCGCGTGGCTAGCTATAACTACAGAAGATATCAGAGGTAGAGCATTAGCGTTAAGAGGTACCATTGCCCAGATGCTAAGACCTCTGGGCGTTATTATTGCAGGTCCTCTGGGAGATTATTTAGAGTTTGATTTTTATCCAAATAATATTGAACTACTTTCTCCGTTTGTTGGTTTAGGTCTCGGAAGAGGCTACGCTTTTCTATTTTTTATTGTAGGAATATTGTATGTAGGAATATGGATTTTAAATTTCAATAACAAAAATTTAAGAAATCTTTCAAGGCAAGTAAAAGAGATAACAAATAATTAGCATAAGTACATGGATCGCATTACTAAGACAGAAAACCATCCAATTAAAGTTAGAAAATTTCTTGGACCATTTGGAAGATTTTTTTTAAAAGTTATCAATTGGAATGTAGTTGGTTATCTTCCTGATAAAAAAAGAATTATAATTGCTTCAGCTCCTCACTCATCTACTTTTGACGCCATCTACGCCTACTTTGTGTGTTTGGCTACAGACTTAAAGTTTTATTTTCTTGGTTCTGTTTCTATGTTTACTCGAATTGTTATACCTTTACCTTTTAAGAAAAATCCAGATAAACTTGGCATCCCGCATCCTTTTGGAAGTTTTCAAAATAAAATTTTACAACAGTTTGGAGGAATACCAGTTTGGAGGGCAAAATCAACAGGAGTTACAGAACAAGTTATCGAGCAGCTAAAGTCTGAAGAGAAATTCATCCTTTACTTAACTGTTGAAGGTGAGATGAAAACTAATCAGACTATAAAAAGTGGCTTTCATTATATCGGTAAAGCACTTGATGCTACAGTAGTTCCAACAAAGATAGATTATAAAAATCGAAGGTTTGAATTAATGGAAGTTTTAGTACTTACTGACTCAGTCGCGGCAGATAAAGAAGCTTTAATGGATAGGTATCATTTAGTTCAGGGTAAAAACAAAACATTTTACAAGCCAGGTACAAAATAAGATGTTGGTTATATTTCTGACAATAATTGGATCTATAACACTTTTGTATCTTTTTCCTAATATAACAATGTTGTTTTCAATACTTGTGGTTATTTTCTCAGTAAGATGGTTGTTATACAACAACAAGTTTTACGAATGAAAAAAAGCATAATCTTACTTTTATTTTTAACAATGTGTAGTGGAGGTTCAGAACAAGCACAAACCGAAACCACCTCACAAGCTGAAGTCATAAATCACATGTCCTTGGTTGACTACCCAGCAAAACTCTATTTTGCAGGAGATATACCAGTCGAAGTTCATAGTCGAGCGGAGTTTGCCTTCTCTATAATTCAAGAAAAACTCGGAAAATATCCTGTTGAAATCTATTTTGTAGGAACTGATGAAAGTGAAAAAGATAATCTATCCAATCTTTTTTGTACTAATCGAGAAAAGGCTGGCAATTTTGACCCAGATGACCTCCAATTTAATTTTCGAGATTTTGATGATTGTATGAATTTTATCAATGAAAGATATTTTTCAGAGTACCTTCGAAGTGGTCTAGAAACCGAACAAAGAGGATATCAAGCCAGTGGCAATAAAGGCCATAATGGTCAATTTGAACAAAGGTACCATTTGCTTGTTTGGTCAAAGCCAATAGGGTTCGAAGTTGAAAATGGTGAGGGATACAACATAGAATTTAGAGGGGTATTCCATGAATATTGGCATGTATTTCAAATGGCTCATATGGATTTTTATAATTGTGCTGATAAAGATGTTCGATCAACATGTAATTTTGATTTTGATTCAATTGACTATCTTATTGGAGGTACGTGGCTTCAAGAAGGAACAGCAGTATTTAAAGAAATAACGATTTTACATGAGCAGATTAAGATAGGTAATCTTAAAAATACTCAAGGAGACATATTTCAAGATTTCAATAATCAATATTTTGACGGGCAAAGAGTAATGGACCAGTGTCCAGGAATGTCAATAAGAGACATAACCTATAGAGACCCATGTAGCCAGGCTGTTTATGGATGGGGAGCTTGGGCAGCTGCTTATCTGACTCATAAAGTAAATGATCCTTATGTTTTTGAAAATATTTATTATCCAGAATTAAAAAAAATAGGTGATCCAGAACTTGTTTTTGCTAATACATTTGGGATGACAAGAGATGAATTTTTCGCTGATTTTGATTCATGGATTTATCTTTCAGAGGAGGAAAGAAAAATTGTAATACCTACTGTGGAAGAACAAACAGGTAGGCTTTATTATCCTTAAGAACAGTAAGAAAACAGTAATTTTATTATGAATAGCTCTTAAGATGAGCTTATGTCAATACTTCCAAATAGCTGGCTACTAACGAAATTTATCAAAAAAACCTTTTCTCCAAGCATATACAGCCGCCACTGTTAATAACATACCTGAAAAAAACGGAGGTATTCTTGAAAGTAATAAAACAAACCCAATCAGAACGAGGGCATAGTCAACATATTTCCAAAACTTACTCGTCATTTTTGGAATTAAATTAAAGTATCTAAGTATTGAAACCACAACAATCCCAGTTAATAAATAATACATTTCTTTAATTGTAGGTATTAATAAACTAAATAAAAAATGTCAAAAGTAGCAGTAATCACCGGCGGTAATAGAGGCATAGGCTTAGCTGTCGCAAAAGACTTAATTTCAAAAAATTACAATGTAGTGCTTGGGTGCAGGAATGTTTCAAAAGGAAAAATAGCCCAAGATTATCTTGGGAATAATGCAACTTTTTTAGAATTAGATTTATCAAGACCCTCAAGTATCTTGCATTTTGTAAATCAGATAAATTCAAATTTTTCCGAGATAGATGTTTTGTACAACAACGCTGGGCTAATTTATAGACAATTTGAACTCACGGAAGAGGGGTATGAATCGATGATTTCAGTAAATTATTTTGGAGCATATAGATTAGCTTTGATGTTACTGGAAAACTTACATAGAAGTTCTGGTCGAATTGTTCAGGTAACAAGTCTTTCAATGTATCTTGCGAGAGAATATGAATTAGAATCTCTTCATTCGAACAAGCAATTCAGTCCAAGTAGCAGATACAATCTTACTAATTTATTTAGATCGATGTTTGCACTTGAGTTAGAAAACAGACTAAAGAAAACATCGATCTCAGTAGCAGTAGCTCACCCTGGTGTAACTAAATCAAGGCAATCTAGACCATATGAGGTTAAAAAATTTAAAAAATCTTTTTACACTTACTTTTCTACAAATATTCAAACAGGGATAGCCCCTATTATTCAGGCAATTGAAGAAGACAATGTTTCCGCAGAGCGTGTTTATGGCCCAAAATTCTTTGGCTTCTATGGTCAACCAGCAACCATGCAACATAATAAACTTGTTTATGACGAGGAGCTTAGAAATAAACTCTGGACTTTTACGGCGAATGAACTTAATTTAGATTTATGATAATAATTCAAACCACAGTAGATGACGACAAAAAAGCCAAAGAATTGATTAATTTGTTAGTTGAAACAAACAAAATTGCATGTGGCACTTTTCATGAAATCCAATCTTCTTATAAATGGAATGAAAAACTAGTAGATGAACAGGAATTTGAAATATCCATGTACACAAAAGAATCTCTTATGCGAGAAGTTGTGGATAACATAGCGCAAAGACATCCATACGAACTTCCAAAAATTACAGTTTTAGAACCTACTTATACACTTCCTGAATATGAAGATTGGGTAAAAAAACAAACCTCTTAGCGCTGTTGTTGAACATAACCAAAAATACTATATTCGTCTAAATTTATACTTCTCTCATTATTTTTGTCTAGAGCTGCAACAATTTGAGCTCTATGTTCTGTGGCGTGAAAAATCATCATAGACAATATAAATGAGATTTTGTTCGATCTCATACCTTTTGATGTCTCATATTCAATCTCTTTATCATCTTTATAAGCTTGTTCTATTAAATCTTTATCAATATTCTCAAGAGCCGAAAGTAAGTCATCAATTAAATCAGGGCTGTCCATATCAAATTCAATCTTAGAAAAAGGTTTTTCTTGTAATCTTTGACTATATAAGTATGAAGCGGCAACGATATGTACCATTATTGTTTTAACTGTCCATTCTTCATCAACAACATAGTAATCAAGTACCTCCGGACCAAGCTTTTTCACTTCTTTAAAAATCTCTTGGTTTGCCCAAGCCATATGTTTTGCTAAAAGTTCAACAGATATCATTTTTTCTCCAAATCTTCTACTCTTTTTTTTAATTCACTTATTTCTACAGAAAGTACTTCAATAGCATCCACATTTTTTGCAGAGCGGATATACCTATCGTTTTGCCACTTCAATCCCCATTTAGTTAAACCAATACTAAAAATAGCAATAGGCAATATTACAAATAATCCGGCGGGTTCACCACTAAAAGCCACAGCTAATAACATGACACCAAACAAAAGGTACATAAGAGACATAACAACTTTTTCTATGGTTCGGGTGGTTTTTCTTTCGGTACTTTCTGTTGAACTCATACTTAAACAATACAGTATGATTTAAAATAGTTCTATGAAGATACTTGTTGTGTGTACTGGGAATTCATGTCGTTCTCAAATAGCAGAAGGCTTAATCAAGAATAGATTTCCAGATTTTGAAGTTTTTTCGGCAGGAACACACCCCGAATCAAATGTTAATCCTTACGCTGTAAGAGTTATGCAAGAAAATGAAATTGATATTAGCAGTCATTATCCAAAATTAGTAGATGACTTCCTTGATACTGAATTTGATTATGTTTTGACTGTTTGTGATTCAGCAAATGAACTTTGTCCAGTTTTTCCTAATGCAAAAAATAGAATACATAAATCTTTTGTTGACCCAAAAAGAGATCATTATGATTCAGAAGAACATGCCCTAAAAATTTATACGCAAACAGTTCAGGAAATATCAGACTGGATAGAGACTATTACTTTTTAGTCTCTTGTCTATAAAAGTTGAAAAAGCTTAATGTCGCAAGTGCGCACAAAAGATGCCATATCATATGAGCTTGAAGCCATGAATCAGGGTTACACCATGGATGATCAGGAACACCAGTTCCCCATATCAATACAGCTCCAAAAAACGAGGCAAATCCAATAAATAACCACGGAGTGTATGTCCTTTTGATGTCTGGTTTTATATTTGGTAATAACGCTGGAGCAAAATATAGGAGCATCTCCCAATTATTTTGAAAATCTAGTAAAGACTCAACTACAGGGCTACCAAAAAGCTGCTGAATTAACAAGACGGTTAATCCTGACACTATCCTTCCAAATAGATTTGGAAATTTAACTAATACCTCAGTTGCTATCCAAAGTCCTATGCTTAATTCAAATAAATTTACTCCTATTCCAAGTCCAGAATCTAAATACCAATAGCTGTATGCATAGTAAACAAGCAATATTGTATAGGATGAAAAATAAACCCTATTTGAGAAATGAGTTAATTTTTTTAGGTTGTACATCCAGAGAAGCAGAATGTAAGCAATCATAGAAACATTATCTAACCATGCACCAAATTGTGTGTGAGTTCCATGCATCGCCATGGAGCCTGGACCCAAAAATGTAGATGCTGCAGCATATAACAAAGCAATTTTGTAGGAACCGAACATAGGTGACTTGTTGTTGGTCGCATCATCTGACAACTTGTAAAACATATAAAGGCCAACTACTACAAAACCGAGATTACCAAGTGTGTTAGATGGTTCTCTAAAAAAACCTCCACTTACCCTTTCACACCATCTAGAAATTTCCCCAATAGCTTGTTCATTTTCTGCTGCGGCTCCCCAACCATTTGCACCAAAGACAATAAAGAGTAGAGCAGTTAAAAATACTGAATATATCGCGTAAGAAAAATAATTGGAGTTTAAATTATTTTTTTGCTGCATTTAAGGCTGTGTCCATATCTTCAATTAAGTCTTCAATGTTTTCAAGCCCTGTGGAAACTCTAATCAGGTCTATTGGAGCACTAGCCTCTGTTTCTTGAGCGTTATCGTGAGTCATCAGATATGGAACCTCAATCAATGTTTCAACCCCTCCAAGACTCACTGCCAACTTGTAAAGCTCAAGAGATTTCCAAAATTTCTCTTGGCTAATATTCTCCTCGAGATAAAAACTAAGCATGCCCCCAAAATAATTCATTTGTTTTACGGCAATTTCATGATTTTCGAATCCTTTAAGGCCTGGATATCTTACTTCCCTGATGTGTTCTGAGTTTTCTAAATATTCTGCTAATTTATGAGCATTTTCAGAATGTAATTTAATTCTAGGACCAAGTGAGTAGAGTCCCCTCTGGACAAGATAAGAATCAAAAGGAGACATTATCGCTCCGCCTTGTCTTTGATATAGCATTAAAGTCTCATGAAGTTCGGGATCTTTACAAACCACAGCACCACCTAATGTGTCGCTGTGCCCGCCAATATACTTTGTCGTGGAGTGCATTATGATGTCTACACCATGTTCAAAAGGTCTTGTTATAAATGGTGTTGAGAATGTGCCGTCAGCAACTAGAAGTGTTGGGTAGTTGTGAACAACTTCAGATATTTTTTGTAAATCATATAAGTTCATAGACGGGTTTGAAGGAGATTCAATCCATGCCAGTTTTGTTTTCTCATTAAGCAGACTGTCCAGCTTTTCTGTATCTGCAAAATCACAAAAATTAACCTCTACACTGCGTTCTCTAATAATTTTTGAAAAATAATTGGTTGTACCTCCATAGACATCTTTTGTTATTACCACATTGTCACCAGGTTTTGCCAGTTCAGCTATTAAGCTGATGGCAGACATGCCTGAAGCCATTGCAAATGCATGCTGTTCTTCGTAATTTTCAATACCTTCTAGCGAGGCAAGAGTTCGTTCAAACAATTCTCTAGTGGGATTATTTACTCTCCCATAAAAATATTCTGACTCACCCGGCACGTCATTTATATATGTAGTGGATAAATGAAGAGGAGGCATGACATCGCCTGAGATTGGTTCGAATCTTTTATTTGCATGAAGTGCTTTAGTATTCATGCCATATTTTTTAGATTTCCCCATATGTGAATATTAGGACGAACATACTCATTTAACACTAAAAAAGTTTAGATTTTTACTTCTATTTTTTTATAGCCACGTATTCCAAATGCACCAGTTCTTTCGGGTTGGCTTTCTAACAAAATAGAATTTGAAAATAGGTTGTTAAAAGAAACCTCCAATTCCAATCTCGCTAGATGGGCCCCTAAACAAAAATGAACCCCACCGCCAAAACTAGTATGACTGAGATTTGACCTCTTAAAATTTATTTGGTCTGGCTCCGCAAAACTATCCGCATCTCTATTTGCAGACCCTAATAATATGGCCACCTTAGAGTGTTTTTTTACCTCTACACCTCCGACATAATCATCGTCTAAAACCCATCTCTGGAAGAACTGAAGGGGACTATCAAATCTTATAAGCTCTTCGATAATGTTTTTGATATTATATTTTTTATCAAGATTCAATGTATCAATATTATTATTTGCAAGCGTCACAATAGAGTTGCCAATAGTATTTACTGTTGCCTCATGACCAGCATTGAGCAACAAAATAACTGTACAGATTATCTGATCCTTAGTTAACTTCTGATTATTTTCAGTTACATTAGCAAGTCTTGTAATCATATCATCACCAGGAGTGTTCACTTTCTGGTCTATGAGCGACAATGTATATTCATAGAATTCTTTAGCTGCATTTTCTGCATCAGCAGAGTCCTCGTCATTTACTTTTAAGTCATACATTTTTACAATTTTGTTAGACCAATCTAAAAATCTTTCATACATGTCCTCTGGAACACCTAGTAATTTTCCAATTACAGAAATTGAATACGGCTGTGCATAATCTTTAAGTAGGTCAAATTCTTCACCTTTTAAACCCTCCAATAAACTTGAAGACTTATTTTCCATGAAAGGCCTCAGTTCCTGTACTTGCCTATTCGAAAAAGCTTTTGCAACGAGATTTCTTAAATCACCATGCAACTGACCTTCTAGGTTAAGTAGGGAGAATTCCTCAGTTTTCCAAAAGTATTCATATTCCTTAGGATCGATAATTGAAGATTCCGAACCTTCTAAATCATTGGGTGGACTAGATGAAAAGTTCTTACTTGTTTGAATATTCTTGACACCATCAAATCTTGTCACAAGTTGTAAGTCAGTTGTTTTATCTAGTACTACTGGTGACATTTCTCTCAAATCTTTCATTAAGGGGTACGGGTCTTTAATAAAATCTGAATCACTGCTTGGAAAATCTATTTCTGGAATCGTCATAGTTCTAAAGTATCAGTTTACAAAGAAATTTCTATAGATTTTATAAAAAATTAGTGACAATTTGTTACTTGTTGATAACATTTTTTTATGTCAGAAAAAAAGTCTATGTTAGATGGTGAAAAGCAGTATCACATCCAATTAAAAGAGGGTGATATTGCTGATTTTGTTATTCTTCCTGGAGACCCGGGAAGAGTTGATTTTATTGCACAGCATTTTGATAGCCCCAAAGAAATTGCATTTAACAGAGAGTACAAAACTGTGACTGGCACATATAAAGGACGGCCAGTGAGTGTTACTTCCACAGGTATTGGTTGCCCTTCTGCAGCAATTGCAATTGAAGAATTAGCTAATATTGGCGCAAAGACTTTAGTCAGGATTGGTACTTCAGGTGCAATGCAAGAACATACAAGAGTTGGCGATTTTGTAATTGCAAATGGAGCTGTCAGACAAGAAGGAACTTCTCCACAGTATATGCCAATGGAGTTTCCTGCTGTACCCTCTGCAGACATGGTTTTTGCCCTAGAAGAGGCAGCAAAAGAAAAGGATGTAAATTATCACATCGGCGTAGTTCAGTCCAAAGATTCTTTTTATGGACAACACGACCCTAACTCCATGCCAGTTTCTCATGAGCTTAATCAAAAATGGGATGCTTGGGTAAAGGGTGGTGTCTTATGTTCAGAAATGGAAGCATCAACTCTTTTTGTTGTTGGTAGTTATAGGAAACTTAGAACGGGTGCTTTGCTTGTAGTTTATGGTGATCAAAATAGACAAGAAGCTCTTGGCAAAGACGAGTATTTAGAGTCTGTAAATATTGCTACAAATATAATTCTTGAAGCAAGCTTAAAAATCCCTTATTAGTCTTTATAAGAACTTTGAGTACCTTTTTTTGTAACCGAGTCAGTTGCTTTTTTCAATGCTAACTTGAGACATTCTTCAATGTTTAATTTACTTGCTAATGCAAATGAGAAAGCACCTACAAAAGCGTCACCTGCACCGGTTGTATCTATTGCTTTGACTGAATCAGCTTTTATTATTTTTACGGAATTATTTTCTATGTAAGCGCAACCTTTTTCACCTAAAGTTACCACAACATTAGTATCAACATTTTTTGCAAATAAAAGTAAATTATTTTCATTAAATATATCACCATAAATTTCCTCAAATTCAATTTCGTTAGGTATAAACCAAGACGTGTATTGGAGCAGAATATTAGAGGGCTTATTTGCTGGAGCTGGGTTAAGTACAGTCTCAACACCATTTTTGTATGCATAAGAAAAAACTTGTTCATTTACATTCATTGGTATTTCAAACTGTCCAACCAGAACATCGGGTTTACCAATTTTTTCCAATGCTTCTATAGCTAAAGAACCATCTATTAAATCATTTGCTCCAGGTATTACAATAATTCGGTTTTGTCCAGATTCATCGACCCAAATAGGAGCAACACCACTAGATCCATCAACTGTCTGAATATAATCAGTTATCACATCATTGTTTTTAAAATTCTCAATCGTCATATCTCTATAGACGTCACTACCAAGACATGTAATAACATAAACTTCTGCACCTAAGATTCCAGCCATCACCGCTTGGTTCGCTCCTTTTCCACCAAAACCCATTTGATAAGAGTCGCCAAAAACTGTCTCTCCATCATTAGGTGTTCTTTTTACATAGGAAACTTGATCAATATTTGCACTTCCAACTACACAAATTTTTGGTTTCATAATCTAAAAGTATAAAAAATTATTTTCTTAAAATCTATTAGGATTTTTACATGGAAATTAATTGGGAATCTCAGGTTTTATCATCAATTTTAAAAGTCATTCCTAAGCTTTCTTGTCTAGAAATAGATATAGATAAATTACACGAAGTAGCAGCTGAATTAAGTGAAGATAGTTTTTCAATCAATTATGAAGGAAATACAAATACTGTTCCAAAAGAATATATAAGAAAAACAATGTTGATAAACACCCTAAATTTTGTCTTTACTGATTTCTTGACTTCTGTGAAATATAAAATTGAAAATTATTCAGATACGGATGCAATGGTTTATCAAATAGATAAGGCTTTAGACCAAGGAATTCCTCTTACCCAAGGTCGCTTTATGAGGGATATGAATTTAAAAGAATTTAAGACACTTTTTACTGGAAATATTGAAATGCCTATGGCTGATGAAAAAGTAAAAATACTTAATAATGTTGGAGATATTTTAGTTACAAAATATGGTGGTGATTGGATAAATTTTATAGACGATGGACCCAAAAAACTTTATGACAATGGAAAAGGGTTAGTTGAAAGACTAGTGAGAGATTTTAAAAGGTTTGATGACCATTCGATTTTTGAAAATGAAAAAGTATATTTTCTTAAGTTGGCGCAACTAGCATTCTGGGGAATTCACAGAGAGCTTTCAAAAAGATATTTTTATATAGAGGACATAGAGAATATGACAGCATTTGCTGATTATATTATTCCAGTTGCATTAGAGAGTTTTGGAATTGTTAAATATTCATCTGAACTAAAGGAAAAAATAGATTCCAGAATTCTTATTGATAAAGATTCTACCGAGGAAATTGAAATCAGATCTACTTCAATATATGCAACTGCAAAATTGACAGAACTTATAAATAATTATAAAAAGGAGGAAGAAAAAATTATAATTCCACAATTAGATTTCAAAATTTGGACCGACTTCCATGCCGATGAGAGACCTCATCACTTAACTAAAACAATTATGTATTAGTCTTCTCCCCAAGTGTCTTCGAGAAACCCTTTTCTTCCACTTGCTTTTGCGTACATTTGATAGCGCATACTTTGTTTTTTATAAAAATCCTGATGATATTCTTCAGCAATATAAAATGCAGGCGCTTCTGAAATTGCAGTAACAATTGGCTTATCAAATTTACCAGAATTTTCTAATTCGACTTTTGACTGTTCAGCTAAATCTTTCTGTTCACTTCCAACTGTAAAAATCTCTGTTCTATATTGCGACCCAACATCTGCAAATTGGTAATTTAAAGCTGTTGGGTCAATATTTCTCCAAAACACTTCTAGTAATTCTTCATATGTAACAATTGTTGGGTCAAACAAGACTTCTACAACTTCGGCATGTCCAGTTTCACCTGTAGTGACTTCTTCGTATGTAGGATTTTCTATAGAACCACCCATATATCCTGATGTAGCTTCTATCACACCTTCCATTGCCTCAAATGGAGGCTCCATACACCAAAAACAACCACCGGCAAAATAAGCTTTTTCGTATCCATCGTCATTCATTACAACTCCCGAGCTAGTTACTGAGCATGATATAAATATTAATAAAGTTAAATATTTTAAATAACTCACATATTGATGTTATTGGCAATGACTAGAAATAATAAATCATATCAATAAGTATCTTGTTTAATAATAAAATATTAATAGAATAGTTATGAATCCTTCGACTTATAAAGCGGAGAGAGGAAAATGAAAAAAACAGTACCTTATATTAATAATTTAAAAGGCAATCGAGTTATCTCTATGATGACTGCTTACGATTATCCAACAGCAAAAGCAGTTTCAGAGGCAGAAATTGATATCGTTTTAGTTGGTGACTCTCTAGCACAAGTTGTTCTTGGTCATGATGATACACTTTCTGTTACTGTCGATGAAATGTTGCATCATGTAAAAGCAGTCACGAATGCCAACCCCTCATCATTAGTTGTTGCCGATATGCCTTATTTGTCATATCACATAAATATTTCTGATTCATTAAAAAATGCTGGTAGATTCATACAAGAAGGCAAAGCAGATGCTGTAAAAGTAGAAGGTGGAGAAAAAAGAAAAGAAGTTATAAAGGCATTAATAGATGCTGAAATCCCAGTGATGGGACATTTGGGTTTAACACCACAATCAAAAAACTTAATGGGGGGTTACAAAATTCAAGGCAAGACTCTAGATTTAGCTAAAAAACTTTTCGAAGAAGCTCTTCTTTTGCAAGAAACAGGATGTTTTGCAATGGTCCTAGAAGGTGTTCCTACTATTGTTGCTCAATCTATCTCAGAAAATTTAACAATACCAACAATTGGCATAGGTGCTGGAAAGTATACAGATGGGCAAGTCCTTGTGATTCATGATCTCATAGGTATGAAATCAAAAGAATACATAGATGCTAAGTTCGTTAAAAGATATGGTGAGCAATATGATGCAACAGTTAAAGCCCTACTTGAATATAAAAAAGACATAGAAAGCCTTAACTTTCCAACTGAAGAACATTCCTACGATATGGGTTCTGATATTCAAGATTCACTTAAAGAGTGGAAAAAAGAAATTAAAAAAATTCTGTCATAGTACATATATAGTATTAAATTTATTAGTACCTGCTTCTTAAGAAGCCACGTACAAGTGTCCATAGGAGAAAAATGAATAAATACGATTTGGTCTCAATCGTGAGACCCACAGCAGACGAATCAATCGTCGAATCAGTTCACAAATCCATTTCAGAAGTTATCTCAAATGGTGGTGGAAATGTGTCAGAACAAGGAGTTTGGCAAAGAAGAAAGCTAGCTTACGAAATAGATACATTCAAAGAGGGAATATACACGATAACAAGCTTTGAAAGCCCTTCAAATGTTCCCGCAGAACTCGATAGAGTGCTAAAAATATCTGATGATGTCATTAGACACAAAGTCTTAAAGATGGAAAGCTAGAGGTATATAAAAATGGTAGATAACACAGTAACAATAGTAGGAAATTTAACCGCAGACCCTGAAATTAGGGTTACTGACGGTGGTGCAACTCTTGCAGAAATTAGAATCGCACAAAATAAAAGAAAAAGAAACTCTGATGGATCCTGGGAAGAGGGAGATCCGATGTTTTTTCAAGGAACAGTTTGGAACGATATGGCAGAAAACGCGGCTGCTTCATTACAAAAAGGAATGAGAGTAGTTGTAGTCGGAAGATTAAATTACAGGTCTTGGGAAACACAAGATGGCCAAAACCGTTCAATTGTTGACCTCTCTATTGATGAAATAGCTCCTAGCTTACGATGGGCAAAAGCAAATATTGAGAGGGTATCAGGCGGTATGGGAACTTCACAGGAACCAGTTGCTAGAGAAAACTACGAAGAAGACGAAGCACCGTTTTAAGGAGATTGATTATGGCAAACGGAAAAAAGAGTGGTACAAGAAGATCTTCAAAATACGAGGCTCCTAAACAAAGAAGAATTACAAAGCAGCAAATAGAAAACGCAACTTACAAAGACGTTAAGTTGCTTGAAAAATTTATTTCTGATAGAGGAAAAATTAGATCCAGTTTGATAACAGGAATTACAAAACAAGAACAAGCAAAAGTTGCCCGTTTAATTAAAGTTGCAAGAGAGCTAGCTTTACTTCCCTATGTGACTACAAGTTCATACAAGCAAAGCTACAACAGAAGATGAAACTTATTCTTAACTCTGATATAAAGTCTCTAGGAAGAAAGGGCGATGTAGTCGATGTAGCTAAAGGATATGCCAGAAATTATCTTTTGCCAAAAAAGCTGGCAGTTGTTGCTAATTCAAGCAACCTTAAGTTTGCTGAAGCATTAAGAGAAAAAAGAGAAATACAAGCAGCAGCCAACAATGAATTAGCTGAATCAATCAAAACAGCGCTTGCTGATGCAAAAATCGTAATATCTCAAAATACAACAGATGAGGGAACACTATACGCAGCAGTGAGTAATGAACAAATTGTTGATGCAATAGAAACATTCTCAGGATTTAGGTTAGAGGCTGAACAAATCGATGTTGAAAACCAAGTCAAAGAAATAGGCCTTCATTCGATTTTTATTGTCTTAGGCCCAGATGCAAAATTTGAAACAACACTAGAAATCATACCTGAAACAAAATAATGGTTGGTCCTGAAGCACTTTCATCAAGAGACACTCAGTCATTAGGCAAAGTTCCACCACACAGCCTTGAAGCCGAAGAGGCACTTTTAGGAAGCGCTTTATTATCCAGAGACGCAGTCTCGAGATTAATGGAAGAAGTCAGACCAGCCGACTTTTATAGCCCTTCAAATCAAACAGTTTATGAAGCTATGAAGGGTTTGTTTGATACAGGAAAACCCATTGATACAGTTACTGTTTCTGAATTGATATTTAAAGATTCAAAAAACTCTAAATCAATCAATGCATCATATATTGCACGACTAGTAGACAATGTTCCAAGTTCAGCAAACTTTGAAAGATACATTGAAATAGTTTTAGAGCATTCGCATAGAAGGAAGTTACTTAAAGCTAGTGGAAGAATTGAACTTTTGGCAATGGCTATGGACAAAGAAATTCACAGTGTTCTTGATGAAGCTGAACAAACTATTTTTACTGCTTCCGATGATGCTATTGGAGACGGATTAGTAGGAGTTAATGATGTTTTAGAGGGTGCTATCGAGAGAATCGAAGAGATTGAAAATCGTGGTACTGGCCTGTCGGGTCTTCCTACTTATTTCTCTGATCTTGATTATTACCTATCTGGGCTTCAAGAAGGCAATCTAATAGTTCTTGCATCTAGACCCAGCATGGGTAAATCTTCACTCGGATTAAATATTAGTACAAATGCCTCAAAAGAAGGAAAGGTTGTTGCATTTTTCTCTCTTGAAATGACAAAAGAGGAACTGGTACAAAGAGTTTTATTTTCTGAAGCAAAAGTTACTTCAGGAGATGCAAGAAAAGGACAGCTGGGACCGGAAAAATGGTCAAGAGTTGTAGAAGCTGCATCAAAAGTCAACAGTCTCCCACTGTATTTTGATGATGCTCCAGTAATCACAGTTACTGATATAAGAGCTAAGTCGAGAAGACTCAAATCATCAAAAGGTTTAGATTTAATTGTTGTTGACTATCTTCAGCTCATGCAGAGTTCTTCTGGAGATAATAGGCAACAAGAAATAGCTGAAATTAGTAGAAATTTGAAAAACTTAGCACGTGAATTAAGAGTTCCAATACTTGCTCTTTCACAGTTGAATAGAGCAGCGGAAGCAAGAGAAGATAAAAGACCAAGGTTGGGAGACTTGCGTGAATCAGGCGCAATAGAGCAAGATGCAGATATTGTGATGATGCTCTACAGGGATGATTATTACAATCCTGGAACTGAAATACCAGGCGTCGCTGAAGTCAATATTGTCAAGAATAGGTCTGGACAGACCGGCAAAGTAGAGCTTTTCTTTAGTAAAGAATTTACACAATTTAGCAATTACTCAAAACAAGAACAGCAGTAAGTTTGAACCTCAAACTAAGAGCCTATTTTCTAATAAGTTTTTTAGCCATTTCTTGGGGCACAATTCCATTAATTATTAGAACATCAAACATAAGCCCGCTATCGCTTGTAGGTATAAGAACATTTTTAGGATCAATTTTTTTACTAATATTCGTTCTCAAGAAAAAAGGTATAACAAAAAAATTAGTCAATTCTGGATTTGTATTGGGGCCTTTACTAGCAATTCACTGGTCAACTATGTTTAAGTCTATTGAGCTAAATAGTGTTGCCGTCGGTATTGGGCTAGTATTTTCTTATCCAATTTTTGTAATATTCATCGAAATGTTAAGAGGTCAAAAGGTTGCAAAATATCAAATCCTAATTATTTTATCTGGATTTTTGGGTTTGTTTTTTCTTCTAGATATAACAAGTATTGCCTCACCAATCGGTGTTGTTTATGGAATCATAAGTGCAATAACACTTGCGTTTTTAATAATCTACGGTTCTGAAAAGTCAAAAGAATACGGTGGCCTGAATGTTGCGTTTATACAGGTAATTTTTGCTGCTATTTGTTTATCTCCATTTACAGCTTCGGGATTTGATTGGATGCTTGATAATTTATTAGTAAGTTTATTTTTGGGGTTCTTTCTAACAGGAGTAGGTTTAGCTACTTATTGGTATGTTGTAAAAATTGTTACACCATTAGCAATTGGAACAATAACATATTTAGAGCCTGTAACCGGTGTGGTAATAGGAGCTTTGATTTTAAATGAAACAATAAAGGGTTTTCAATATTTTGGTTTTGGATTGGTTATTATTGCTGGAATAACCCAGGTCTATTTAGATTCTAAATAGACTTCAGGCTCGAGAGTCTGGTATTGGTCATAGTAAGAACTATGTAAAGCTATAAATTTATTAAAGCTCCAGGATGCGTATTTATTAAAGTATGACTTGACCATTCCAATAGTTGCTTTTGAAGGTGTTGACAACCTTGTGTATTCTTCACGATCAAGGTGCTCAATTATCTGACCATCTGTGTTTATTTTCTTAATGGCATTAGTTACATTATTAGTAGTTATCTTGTATTCCGAATTAATAAAATTTGTAAGTAACATTGAAAGCTTTGGCTCTTCAGGTGCTGTTGAATCTATAATCAAGCACTTTGTATCGTCACTAAAATTTAATTGATTTGAGTCTTGTATTTCTCCTAAATTCTCGAATTTAAGTGACCCATTTTTGTCACTTAAATTAAACAAAGTAATAGAAGTATTAATCTCAAGCACTAAAATTTGCATATAAGTTAAAGTAATAATATTTTTGAGTAATAAGAAACTATAAAAGTAAATTTTTAAATAAGGTTTGATGTATATATGACAAGTGTTAGGGGACTGGGTGCTTCATTAGGTGTTGCAATAGGTTCATCATTTGTTTATGAAAATGAGATAGATTTTGATAAAGAAGCAATTCTCACTCATGTTGAGGCTAGCAAACAACTGATTGAAAAATTTAGTTCTCAAATCCTTGATTTCCGCTCAAAAGAAAGAAATGATGAAGCTGATATTTTAGATGCATACATATTGATCCTTCAAGATCCTGAAATAGTGGCTCAACTAAATCAAAATTTAAATTCTTCAGTCGAAGAGGTTTATAGTATTTTTACGTCCACTGCGAGTGTATTTGAATCAATGGAAGATGTTTATTTTAAGCAACGAGCTGAAGACATACTCTCTGTAGGAAAACACCTTGTTTTCAATATGCAAAATATTGAAAGAGAAATTACTTTAAACGAAAACACTATTTTAATTGCTGAGGACTTAACACCTGCAGATACATCATCAATGGACTTGAGCAAAGTTAATGGAATTATATTAAAAGAAGGAGGGTTTACTTCGCATGCTGTTATTGTTGCAAAGAATTTGGGTATCCCTTGCGTGATCGGTGTAAAAAGTTTGCTCGACAATATTGTAGATGGCGAGTTAATAACAATTGACGGTGATACGGGGAATATTGTTATTTCTCCAAGTGAGAATGAGATATCTGAATTAAAAGAAAAACAAGGCAATATAACAAAGTTGATTGATAATTTTACTAAAAAAAAGTACGAAAAACTAGGAGTAGAATTCAGAGTTAATATTGGTTCTTTAGAGGAGATTATTTCATTTAATCATCCCTTTTTAAACTCCATTGGCTTATTTAGGTCCGAGTTTATATATTTAGACAACACAAACATTCCAACACTTGATGAACAAACAAGGGTACTAGAACAAATAACTCAAAAATTCACTGGAACAATTGTTTATAGAACTCTTGATATTGGAGGTGACAAACAAGTAGATTATTTGAATTTACCTTCAGAAGAAAATCCCTTTCTTGGCGTAAGGGGGATTAGATTATTGTTGGGTGATATTGAACTATTTGATACACAAATAAAATCGATCTTAAATTCTAAATCATTAGGAAGAGTAAAAATCATGTTTCCAATGATTTCTACTATAGAAGATTTTATAAAAGCAAAAGAGTTTGTTGCTAAAATAGCGAATAACTTAAATGTCGAAGTTCCCCCACTGGGTATCATGGTAGAGACACCTTCGTCAGCTTTGATTGCTGATAAGTTTTCAGAAATTGTTGATTTCGTATCTATTGGCACCAACGATTTGACACAGTACATTATGGCTGCAGACCGTGGCAATAATAATTTAAGCCCGTACCAAGACCCACTTCATCCAGCGGTACTTAGGGCAATTTCTAATGTAATTGATTGTTGTAATACAAATAATACCGAGGTGTCAGTATGTGGTGAAATGTCATCAGATCCCGTCTCAGCATTTGTTTTATACATTTTAGGTTTAAAGATATTTAGTATGGCACCTTCAGCAGCTCCTTTTGTATTTGATGCTTTAGACACAAACTCAAAAATTAACAAACAAAAGATAAAAGATCAGATTTTACAACAGAATAATGCTGATGAGGTTAGAACGATTATTCAAGAAATTATAAATTGAAAGTACATTCTATTCTTCTAGCTGGTGGCTCTAGCGACAGGTTTAATAATGAAGAAAACAAAGTTTACTTTCCAATTGGCGGTAAGCCAGCACTTTCCTGGCCACTGGAGACCCTAGATAATTCCGATAAAGTTGACTCAATAATATTGGTTGTAAGGGATGAAGACTGGGAAAAAACTAATAATGTAATTCAGCTAGTTAATCCCAAAAAATTATCTGGTGTAACAATTGGTGGGAACACTAGACATGAAAGTGAATATCAAGGACTTCTTTATCTAAAAGAAAGGCCAGACATAGATGAAGAAGACCTAATTTTAATTCATGATGGCGCAAGACCTTTGTTACCTAGTTATTTGTTAGACGAGCTTATTGATGTTGCAAAAAAATATGGAGCTTCAGCTCCTGGGTATAACTCAGATAATCTTATGAAAAAACAGGAATTTAACAAAGAAGAAATCCAAGAAACAATTGTAGAGATACAAACTCCACAGATATTTCCAGCTTCAGAACTTTGGAAATCCTATGAATTGGCAAAATTAGATAAATGGCAAGCAGTAGACACAACAGAATGCGTATCAAAATATTCTGAGCTTGAGGCAGTAGTAATTCCTGGTGATCCAAGAAACATGAAGGTAACTTTTATAGAAGATATCTTTAAACTTGAGGAAATGATTTAAAAAAATCATAAAAATAGGCCTTTCTTAATCAAAAATGGTTACATTTTTTTTAAGATTTCGGGTTTTTACCAAAATTCAAGGAATCATTTATGTAGAATTAAAGTAACTATTTAAGTTGAAGGATGGAAGTTGTTATCTAGTTCACCATATGCACTTGGTGTCATATTTGTAACACTCGCACTTATGTGGGTTTTACAAATGTATCTTGCTAAAAAACAGGCTACTGGTTTCTTAGATGCAGTAAACAGCATTAAAGGACCTGGCTTGGAAGTCGCTATAGGTGTAAATCAACCTAAATGGGGGAGAAAAAAAATCTATCTAGCAATCTCTGCTGATGTAAATTCAACCATTGTTAACGGTCTTACTCTGGAGGGGGTAACTACTTTTGCAAAAAGTAAAAAAGTTTCGTTATTTAATGGCAAAACATTAAATGAAATTGCTAACTCAGAAAACAAAGAACCTATCTGGGATGCTGCCAAAATGGCAGCTGACACTTTGATAAAAAAACTTCAAAGTAAAGCGGATAGTAATTCGACAAATTAATTATAAGGAGGGGGAGATATGGATGCTTTGGTAGCAGGCGCAGAAGCCTTTATCCAAGTATTTAGAACCGCTGCTGATGTGTTTGTTGGTTTCACAACTGGAATTATTCCAATTGTGGTTGTGTTCTTGACTGCAGTTAACGCTTTAGTCAAGTTCATTGGTGAGGAAAGAGTTGAGGGCTTTGCAAAATGGGCTTCTCAAGAAGGGGCACTTTACATGCCTGTTCGTTATACTCTTTTACCGTTTGTAGCTGTATTTATGCTTACTAATCCAGTTTGCTATACATTCGGTACCTTTTTGCCTGAAAAACATAAACCAGCATTTTATGATTCAGCAGTAAGCTTTGTTCATCCCATTACAGGAATTTTTCCACATGCGAATGGTGGAGAGTTATTTGTATGGTTAGGGATTGCAGCAGGTGTAGAAATAGTTGCACCAGATATGGTAACTGCTTTAGCAGTTAGATATCTTCTTGCTGGCCTTGTAGTCATATTAATTAGAGGTATCGTAACTGATATTATCTATAACATTATGACGTCAAGAAGGGCAGGTGTTGAATAATGCAAGCTTTAATAGAGAGAATTGGTCGATCAGTTGGCGGCGTGGTTGGAACATTGTTCCAAGCAGGTCGAGATGCTGTTGACCTATGTTTAAAAACAATAATTCCATTTATGGCATTCGTTACTTTTGTCATTGGTTTAATTTTAGAAACCGGTGTTGGTGACGCTATTGCAAATGGTATTAAAGGTTTTGCAAGCAGTTTAGGCGGATTAATGATAGTTTGTATCATATGCGCAATACCTGTTTTATCACCACTACTAGGACCTGGTGCAGTAATTGCTCAGATCGTTGGTGTATTAATTGGTACTGAAATTGGACGTGGAAACATTGATGTTTCAATGGCGCTTCCAGCTTTATTTGCAATTAACCCACAGGTTGGTTGTGACTTCGTACCGGTTGGTCTGGCTCTTGGTGAAGCAGAACCGGAGACAGTTACGGTTGGTGTTCCAGCAGTTCTAACAAGTAGAATGATTACTGGACCAATCTCAGTCGTTGTTGGTTATTTATTTGCACTAGGTTTGTAAAGACATAACTTAACAATTTTTAAATTTGTAACGCTCTGACTAAAATCAGAGCGTTACATATTTTTAGAGGAGAAACTATGGCAAATTATAAAAAAGTAAAAGTAGAAGCAGGGCCGAGTGGTTGGGGAGGCCCTTTAGAAATACAACCAACCGATGAAAAAAAATACATTGTTTGTGTTACCGGTGGAGGAATTCATCCAGTTGCTCAAAAAATTGCTGATTTAACTGGGGCGGAAGCCTTTGATGGTTTTAAATCATCGCCAGAGGGAAGCTTTAAAGCAATGGCTTGTGCAGTAATTGATTGTGGAGGAACTGCGAGAATCGGTGTATATCCTATGAAGGGCGTACCAACGATTGATATTCATGACACTACACCAGCAGGTCCACTCGCCCAATTTATTAAAGAAGAGAACTTTGTTTCTGGAGTTTCTGAGGATCAAGTTACTGAAGCTTAATGCAAATTTATTCTTCAGAAATAGTAAGAATAGGCGAACAAGCTAATTTATTTTTAGATGAAGGAATCGTAGTTTTTTTCGGTGACAATGCACCAGAGGAACTCCAAGATTTTGCAGTCATACATAAACTAGAGCAAATATCTGGTGAAATTGTAGTTGGAACAAAAATAAGTCTTTCAGACTCTAATTTAGAAGTTGTCTCTGTAGGGCCTGTAGCCAATGAAAACTTTAAAAATTTGGGTCACTTAGTTTTAAAACTCGACTCTTCAACTGAAGAAGCACAGCTTGGAGATGTCAGGTGTACATTTGATAACAAACCGAATATAAAAATTGGGGATAATTTAAGGATAAACAATTGAACTATACAGAACTATTAATTGCTCGTGAAAAAGACTTAGGCAGACCAGTAAGAGTTGGGTTGGCTGGTGCTGGCCAAATGGGTTCTGGTCTTGCTGCACAAATCGGGAAAATACCAGGAATGAGCCTTGTCGCTTGCGCTGATATAGATATTGGAAGAGCTGAGAATGCATTACGTCTTGCTGGAGTTGAGTATGTAAAACACAACAAGGAGGCGTCAAAGTCTATCGAAAGTGGACAAGGTGGTGTAGTAGATAATGCATCTGCTCTTGCAGAACTACCAATAGATATTGTATTCGAAGCAACTGGTGTGCCATGGGTTGGTGCGGAGGTTGCTGATGCCTGTATTGAAGCACAAAAACATATACTCATGTTAAATGTAGAGACAGATGTCACAATAGGGATGTATTTAGCAAATAAAGCAAATAAAAATAATGTAGTTTATAGTGTTGCAAATGGTGATGAACCAGTTGCATGTAAAGAGTTATATGACTTCTCAGTGGATTTAGGTTTTGAGATAGTGTGTGTTGGAAAAGGAAAAAACAACCCACTAGATCAAACTGCAAACCCTGATACCTGTTTAGAAAAAGCTACCAAGAAGAATATGAATCCAAAAATGCTAGCAAGTTTTGAAGATGGTTCAAAAACTATGATTGAAATGACTGCTTTGGCAAATGCAATAAATTTACCACCAGATCAAATCGGAATGAACGGACCAGTAAGTTCTGTAGAGGAATTGAACAAAGTCCTTATCCCTCAAGCTGATGGGGGTGTTCTAAGTGAATCTGGAAGAGTTGACTATGCATTTGGACCAGCACCCGGAGTATTTTCTATTGTGAAATCGGATAACCCAACTGTTATTGAAGAAATGGAGTATTTATCTATGGGAGAAGGTCCATATTACACTCTTTACAGGCCTTATCATCTAGCTTCAATTGAAGCACCTAGAAGTATTGGGATGGCCATCATAAACAATGAACCTGGGTTACAACCAAAATCATGGATTGCAGAAGTTATTGGTCATGCAAAAAAAGACCTAAAAAAAGGTGAAAAGATAGATGGAATTGGGGGATTTGCCACATACGGTGTTACTTACCCTGTTGCAAATACAAACAATTTAATTCCACTTGGATTATTAGAAGGTGCAACTGTTATTAAAGAACTAAAAAAAGGTGAACCAATAACAAAAGATTCAGTTGAACTTCCGGAAAATTTAATTAATAGTTTAAGAAAACTTCAAGAAGCTAGTTAAATAGTCTTTAATGACACTTAGTACAACCACTCAATTAGAACTTCATCGAATGATGATGCTGATTAGGTTGTTTGAGGAAGCACTAGAAGAAATGTTTTCAAGAGGCTTGCTCCATGGGACCATGCATCTATCTATAGGTCAAGAAGCTACAGCAGCTGGTGCATGTTTAGCTCTTCAAAAAGATGACTTAATTACTTCGACACACAGAGGGCATGGACATTGTCTTGCAAAAGGAGCCGAACCTTACAAGATGTTTGCAGAGTTACTCGGAAGAGAAGATGGATATTGTAGAGGCCGTGGTGGATCAATGCATATTGCTGATTTGTCAAATGGCAATCTTGGTGCCAATGGAATTGTTGCTGGCAGTTTAACAATTTCTGTTGGGGCAGCTTTATCATTCCAAATGCAAAAAAAAGACAATATTATCCTCTGTTTCTTTGGAGATGGAGCGGTTAATGAAGGCTCATTTCATGAGGCTTTAAATTTAGCATCGCTATGGAGTCTTCCAGTGTTATTTTTATGTGAGAATAATCAGTATGGAATGTCAATGGCAACTGACAAAGCGGTTGCTGGCGACTCAATTGCATCCAGAGGAAATTCTTATGGAATAGAGAGTATTCAAATTGATGGTAACGATGTCGAGGCTGTTTATAAAAATGTATTAAATTTTAAGAATAACATTTTATCGTCTGGAGGCCCAAAATTTATTGAAGCAGTTACATATCGCTATAGGGGACACTCAAAATCTGATAGAAACTTATACAGAACAAGTGATGAAATTGAATATTGGAAAGAAGAAAAAGACCCTATAAAAAGATACATTGGAAAATTAATTGAGTCTGGAATTAGTGAAGATCAACTAAAAGATATTGATACAGATATTAAGGATTTAATTAGAAAATCGGTTAAGCAGGCATTAGATTCTCCGCTCAGTCCGATAACAAATTTAGAAGAGGATTCGTATGCCTGAGTTAACAACCGGACAGGCACTAAATAAAGCCCTTAGTTTGATATTAGAACAAAACCCTACAGCGTTTATTGCTGGTGAAGATATTGGAATTTACGGCGGTGCCTTTGGAGTTACCGATGGACTCCTAGCTCAATATGGAGAGGAGAGAATTAAAGACACTCCAATTGCTGAAGATGTCATCGCTGGTTTAGCTGTTGGAGCATCAATGACAGGCGGAAAGCCTATTGTTGAAATGCAGTTTAGTGATTTTATTGTAAATGCAATGGATCCAATTGTTAATCAAGCTGCAAAGCTTCATTTTATGTATGGTGGATCGGTAAATGTACCAATAATCGTCAGAGGCGCTAGTGGAGCTGGGACTGGGGCCGCAGCACAACATAGCCAGTCACTTGAATCATGGTTTTGCCATGTTCCGGGATTAAAAGTAGTCACACCTTCAAATCCTCAGAATGCTTATGATCTATTGTTGCATTCTTTTGTCGATCCTAACCCAGTTATTTTTATGGAACATAAGTTAATATATAAAATCAAAGACAATGTAGAACTTAATGATATTCCCAAGGAATCAAGCATGTTGGGTAAAGCAAATCTTATTAAAGAAGGAAACGACATGACAATAGTTGCCTACTCAAATATGGTAAATGTTGCAAAAGAAGCATTAGCTGCTGAGGAATTACAAAATTGTTCAATTGAACTAATCGACCTTCAGACAGTTTCACCAATAGATTACGATACTATTAAAAATTCACTCAAAAAAACAAAAAGACTTTTAGTTTGTCAGGAAGCTCCTTCCAATAGTTCTGTAGGAACAACCGTAGTTTCAAAAATTGTTGAAAGTGAGTTATTTCATCAACTCGAGGTTGCTCCAAAGCTGGTCTCAGGATTACATTCACCCATGCCCTCTGCAAAACACCTCGAATTAAATGTTATTCCCCAAGCCGAAGACATTACTAATGCAGTTAAAAGTATGTTATAAATATATATATGGCAAAAGAAAAAATTCAATTACCGGCAATGTCTGATCAAATGACAGAAGCTGAAATTTTAAGTTGGAAAGTTGACGTTGGTTCAAAGATTGAAAAGGGTGCCACGATATGTGAAATCTCTACTGACAAAGTTGATATGGATCTAGAATCACCTTACTCCGGAGAAATTACTGACTTAGCATGTGAAGAGGGTGATATAGTAAATGTTGGTGACACAATAGCTGAAATAGAAACTGAAGAAGACAGTCTTTTAGGTTCAATATTCGATTAATCAGCAGTTGCTGTAGGTAGTAATCTTTATGTATTCCTGAGTTTCTTCCTTAACAAAAACTCCCGATTTATGCACACAAGAAGAATTAAGCGCGACACTTTCTTTTACTATTAAATCGCAATTTACATTTAAATCTTCATAAACTTTCTTGTAATAATTCAAACAATCATTAATTTTCTTCTCGGCGTTATTTTTATTTTGTTGAGATAACGTAATCACGATGTTTTCATTTGTGATTTCAATATTTTCTGGATCAATATAGAAAGTTTCTTCATATAGGTTATCAAGTGTATTGCTTGTTTCAGTAGTTAAAAAACCTGATGCACTTGAGGAAATAATTGCTAAAAAACCTGCCCCCAGAAGGATATAAATTAAATTTTTCATAAGTGAATTATAAAATGTCTTAATTCATCATAACTCTATATTCTGACAAATAGTGATTAAGAATTTAACGAATTATGACTAATATATTACATCATGGCAGTAGAAAAAAAATTTAGAATACTAATTTATCCTGGTTTGCATACTCGCCCGGGTGCTAAATTTGTAGAGTTATGTAACAAGTTTGAAAGCGACATCGAAATTCTTTTTAACGATAAGGTTGCAAATGGCAAAAGTATTATCAACATAATGACCATGGCTGCGCCACAAAATGGGGAAATAACGATAAAAGTTAATGGTGTTGATGAAGAAATATTAATTAATGAATTAACAGATTGGCATGTTGAGGCTCACAAGTCTAAGGAAGATTTTGATAATTCACCAGACAAGCATGAGTTGCTGAAAGCTTTTGAAATAATTTAACTAGGGGATATCTTTATCTGTTCTGTTAACCACAATAAGGCTTCCTAGATCTCCAGCTAAGATCAAACGGCCATCCTTTGCAATCGTGATATCACGAATTCTTTCACCTATGTATATTTCACCTACATGAATGATGCTCGTTCCTTCGGAGTCAAGCTTCAAAGTATAAATTGTCATATCTTTAAGACTTGTTATAAAGATGAAGTCGTTCCATCTTGGAAATTCACTACCTTTGTAAATTGTAAGTTCACTTATTCCGATAGATGGTGTGAAGAAGTATATTGGCTCTTCATATTTTTCATCGTGATCAAGTTCATAGATATTTTCTAATCCGTAAGTAAATCCATATGCACTGGAAGGCCAACCATAATTTCTGCCTTGAAGAACAATGTTGAGCTCATCTCCTCCAAAAGGCCCATGTTCAGTGGATAAAATTGTCTCTCCATTAATAATTAAACCTTGTGGGTTTCTATGCCCAGAAGAATAAATATCTGAATTCCAACCTCTGTCTAAAAACAAAATTTTTCCCAAATGTGACTCTTCACTAATTTGTAATTTAAAATCTTCAGGTAATTTGAAATCGCCCACTGTTAAAAGATATCCACCATTAAACTCTTTTATCCTTCCTCCAGCGTGATGAGAATTAAAATTTTCATAACAGTCATCTATGTTATACACCCATGAAAAATCTAAATTTGCGGTGTTGAACTCTGCACTAAGAACACCCAGAGTAAAACAATTCTTCGCAAAATCTTTTTTAATTGCAGTTATCAAAATTAAATTATTTTTTTCATCAAAAGAACTATCTCTTAAACCCATCCTTGATGAATAATCAGAACCCTTAACAATCGATGTATATTCTTGATCTTGAATTATCTGGTTTAAATTTGTTTTAACTTCTTGAACTGTACCATCGACCATGCTCATTTTCACTATATTCCCCATACCACCAAACATAAAAATCTCATCATTAATTGATTCAACAAAAAATGAGGGAAGCAATCCTGAAGTGTATTTTGTGAAGTACTCTGTAAAGTCGATTTTTGTTACATCTGAGTTATGAAAATCACCTTGAACATTGAACTCTATACTAAATTTACTGGGCTCGATATTCTTTTGCAGACTGAGAATATCTACTGGTAAAGGTATAATTCCAAGAACAGCCATCTTATCGATAACATTCCTATCAAGTGGATTCATAACCCTTCCACCTTCTTCTATTCCATTTTTTAAGTCTTCTTTAGAAAATACAATCAACACTCCATCAGGATCAATTTCTGAATCAACCCTTAGAGCAACAAAATTGCCATCATTGCTTTTGCCAATATATTCTTGCCAATTGGAGTTTGAAACTTCAATTTTATTAGTAGTAGAGCCAATAATGTCATTTAACGAACTTACACTGATTGGAGTAGACGAATTACTGCAGAAAGAAATTAAAAAAAATACTGTTAAAACTAGTCTTATAGACCTCACTAGTTTATTTTAGATATCTTTTTTACTATTAATGAATCGATTCTTCTGTTATCTACTGCAGACACGGTAAGTTCTAATCCATGAACTGTAATCTTCTCATTAACAGTTGGAAGCTTTTCAGAATAACTTAAATACAAGCCTCCCACGGTAGCAACATCTGATTCTTGTGATTCCAAACCAAAAAATTCTTCAAAATCATCTATATCTGTTCTACCCTCAACAACCCATTGCCCGGGCCCCAATCTTTTAATGCCCTTAAATCTTTCGTCATGTTCGTCAGGCAGATCACCAACAAACTCTGATAGTACATCTTTAATAGTAATTACTCCTTCAATGCCACCATTTTCATCAATTACACAGGCAAAACTTGCTTGATTCTCTCTTAATATATTCAATGCTGAAAGAACAGTTGTGTATTCTGGAAGATAGATTGCATCTTTTACTAAATTTTCTACTTCGACTGAAGTTGCTTTACTATTTAAATTAAATAAATCTTTTACGTAAACAATTCCAAAAGTGTCATCTAATGATTCTGATCTAGAAATAGGCATCCTAGAAATTCGCTTTTCATCAACAATCTTTTTCACATCTTCCATGTCAACAGGAATTGAAAGAAACAATACATCAACTCTTGGTGTCATAATTTCTTTTATGGGTCTGTCTGAAAAATCAAGAAGAGAATCAATAATTTCTCTCTCTGCTGGTAAAATCTGACCTTCAATCTCCCCGAGTGCGGTCAAGGCTTGTATATCCGCCTCTGTAACTTCTGCATCATCTTCTTCGGGAGCCTTAACAAACTTCATGATCAGATTAGTTATACCTTCTGTAAACGGAGCAAATATTTTTGATAGAACTTCAACTAAAAAAGTTGTTCTCGACAAAAATGATATCGGCAGCTTAGTCGCCAGAGTTTTTGGAGTAATATCTCCAAAAATTAAAACTATAACCGTAGTAAAAACTGTTGCAATCGCACTACCTGCGCTTTCACCAAAACGCCTAACAAAAATAAGTGTTGCCACTGATGCCATCAATATATTTACAAAGTTATTACCAACTAATATTCCACCAATAGTTTTTTCAATATTTTCTTTAGCTCTTTTGATTCTTCTGTTCTTTTTGTTTTCATCCAACTGGTGTATTTTCTGGATTGGAATAGAAGTTATTGCTGTTTCAGAGCCTGATAGCATGCCCGACAGGATTAGGCAAAGAAAAAATACTATGTATAAAACGATGTCAAAGTTAATACTCAATTTGTATCATTGATTCTAGATAATTTTTGTTTTAAGTAAATACTTTTTTTAAATTTGTTTTATCAAGCGGTTTTAAAAGATGTCCATCAGCTCCAACTCTTTTAGCCTGAAAAACATCTGCTTCTCTGTCAATTAATAGAATTTTTTTTGAATTTGCAAATTTATTGTCACGACTAATTTCTCTGATGATTGAAGGACCACCATTGTTATTTACTTGCATATCAACAAAAATATAATCGTATGACAACTTGATATCATCACTTCCAACAAGATGAGTAAAATTGTAATCAAAATCAAGATATTTTAGTAAAGAATCCTTTACCCATTCGTTATCTGTTATCAAGCAAATTTTCACAGTTTTAAAAGACTACTATTGTATATATTTAAGTATATAAAATGTTAAAACTATTACCCATATTATTTTTTGCAGCTGTAAATATTTCACAAATTAGCATATTTGAAATAGATGGCATATTTTCAAATGGCCATATCAATGCTATTCAAAGATATGTAGATGAGAATGATTTAAGAGAATCAAACTTATTTGTTATTCAATACAACGCCTCTGACACAAGTGAAAATAGTGTCACTGAATTACAAGAATTGCTTAAATACATCAAAACACCAAAAGCCATTTGGGTCGGGCCAAACGAGACAATAGTTGACGCAGGACTTTTAAAGTCATTTGATTACGTTGGTATATCACCCGGTACAACAATTATCAATAAACTTTCTAATAATGAGTTTGAATTTTTAGACCAAGAAGGAATCTATGAAGGTTACATGGTTGTAGGCTCAATAGGGGCGTTTATTGAAAATTTAGGAAGTGAAAATATAATATCAAATTTAACTTCATTAGAAGGAATAACACCTGGCATTGTAAGTTTTGATATTAACTCCGATGATATTAATGAAATTAAATTTGTAAAACCGTCTTTATATGAAAGATTTTATATTTCAATATCAAATCCCTTCTTTACATATCTGTTTTTTGCACTAGGTTTTGCACTTTTAGGTTTAGAGCTTTTTGCAATTGGACCGGGATTGATGGCATTTATTGGAGCATTATTAATTGGTTTTTCCTCTATGACTTTTACTGAGTTTGGTCTAAATTATTATGGTTTAATTCTATTTCTGATTTCTTTTGTGATTTTTATAAAAATATTAGCACGGGGATATTTTGGTCTCTTAGGAATTGCCGCTTTTTCTATCTTACACATTTCATCAATTGTGATGTTTATGAATTACCAGCTGGAAATAAATAATTTCTTGATGATATTTTGTTCAGCTATTATTTCTTTCTTTTATTTCGTTGCAATACCCACGGTGATTAGATCAAGACTTACTACAGATACAAGTGCAATGTCATCATTTGAGGGTTCAACAGTAAAAATTTTAAAAATGCTGGGCGATAGTAAAGCTCTTGTCCAGTTTGAAAGAAATAATTTTGTTGTAGAAATACAAAATAACCAAACTTTTCAACTTAATCAAGAAGTAGAAGTTACTGAAATAGACGGAAAACTGTCAATCTAAACAATTACTTCGCGAAAAAAATCTTTTTACACGTCAATATCTTTAATTACTGTTTAGATATGCTTCAAATAAAAGTTTCTACATGGCAATATGATGCACTTTGCAGACAACACAGTAGTAATCTGTTTTTTCCACCGGCAACATTTGAAAAAAAAGAAGATAGAGAAAAAAGGGAAGCTAAGGCCAAAGCAGTCTGTAGTGGTTGTCCAGTAAAGATTGAGTGCTTAGAAGAAGCTAATGAAATTTCAGAACCATTTGGTGTATGGGGCGGCTTAAATGAGGTTGAAAGAAAACGAGAAAATATTTACGCATCAAATTAGTTTTTTTCTCTTTCCAGAACTATCAATTTTTGAAGTATAAAGATATTTATCTAAAAACTCCAAATAGGGTATTGCAAATTTTCTAGATAAGTTAGATTCTTCTTTAAATTCGGATACATCAAATACATCAGGTAACTTTTTTAGAATATCAACAAGTTTTGAAATATGCTCTTTTCCGATAATTATATTTTTATCAACCCTATATAGATACTCGCTCATAAACAGTTTTTTTACAGACTCTCTATCGAACTTGTTTACATCAACATAATTGACTGATAATTCACTGGATATTTGATCAATAATATTTTGATAAACCTCTAAGTCAACTTCAGTATTTTTATCAATAATCAATTGATTGTTAATAACATTTAATCCATCGATTTTATTTATTAATTCATCTAAGTAATTGTGTTCTATGAAAAATTCATTATAAAAATAATTTTTCACACCCACCGAATTTATAGTTTCTATATTTTCATTAATTTTTTTGATAATTGACTCTAGACGATCTTTGGACAGGTATTTGTTGGCTATATTTATATAATCTCTCGAATTTTCGATTAGATTTTCTGGCAAAAGAGTAAATGTTTTTTCTAGATTAATAGATTCAGTTTTTCGAAGTTCTTTTAAAAATTTTTTTACTAGGTTATTATTGTTTGAAGCAAATGCAATCTTTCCACCCATAAATTCATTAGATACCAAATTTTGAATTAATATTTTTTGGTTTTCTAATATTGGCAGATTATTTGGTAGCTCCATAAATATTAAAATTTTTTCTGAATTATTTGCAACCTCTAACTTTTTAACAATTTGATTTTTTGTACCAATGAATAATCTATTGCTTCCTTTTTTCTTAAATTTAGAAGCCTGTTTATCTGTAGTTGCAAAAATGTATTTACCTGAGAAAACAATTTCATTGGTTAACAAATCACCTCTACCAATTTCGTCTTGAATGTTCTTTTTAAGAGAAATAGCGATTCTTGAAGTAGTGGTGGTATTTTTAACTATGTTTTCAGTATTTCGTATTTCCTTTACTTCCAATAATTTGTTTGTTCTTGCAAGATAAATCTTATTTAAGTCAAAAGCCATAGAAGCAGTACCAGTTATAACTTTGCCGATCCCATCTTTGGTAAAGCTACGGTCAATCCATAATGAATTTGGATTTTCTGATGTATCGGACTTGAAGAAATCTACTATTTTCTTTTGAAACATTTTAAGATCACTTGTTTTATAGCTAAATTCTTCAATTGTATAATTTATTAATTTATTAGAATTTAATTTTTCTTCAAGAAGTCTTCTATCGATTGAAGTATCTAATAAATCTGTTTTTGTAAAAACAAAAAAAATATTATTAATTTTCAGATTACTAATTGCTTGAAAATGCTCCTCTGATTGGTTAGACCATCCTTGAACAGAATCAATGCAGAAAATGATACCATCAACATTTGCAAATCCAGCAACAGTATTTTTAAAGTAGTCAACATGTCCCGGAACATCAACAATAGAAATTATTTTATTTTTAAATTCAAAATAGGTATATCCAAGATTAATAGTTAATCCGCGAGTTTTTTCTTCTTTTAGCCTGTCTGTTTCTTGACCTGTTATGAAATTTACAAAAGTTGACTTTCCATGATCTACATGGCCAGCAGTTGCCAATACGGTCATGTATTATTTAATGCTTGTACAATTGCAGCATCTTGATCGTTGAATACGCTTCTCAAATCAAGACAAACTCTATCTTTAATAATCCTCGGAACTATTGGTGTATCATTTTTAATTAACTGATTAATGATATTCCCTGTTTTTTCGTTTTTTATAAGTAAGATAGGAGATTCTAAAATTACACTTGGTAGTGTACCTCCACCAATTACACTTTTACCTTTTTCTATAGTTGTAGAAAAAGAAATAGATTTTGCAATATTTTTACATCTTTTTTCTAAAGAGGAATAGGGAACAGTAATTAGATTCCAGAACGGTATCTCTTTTTCTTTTTTATTTACATATTTAACTGCAGTTTCTTGAAGTTCAAACAAGATAATCGGCGAGCAACGATAGGTTCTAAACAAACTGTAGTTTTTAATTTCTTTTACCAACTGCTCATTTCCTGCAATCATTCCAGATTGAACTGACCCAAATAACTTATCTCCTGAAAACATCACTAAATCTGAACCATCAGAAAGTGAATCTTGTACAAATGGTTCATCTCTAAAGATATTCACATTGTTAATTTCTAAAAACTTCTTATCAATTACCAAACCGCTGCCTAGGTCATGTAAAAGAAAGACATCATATTTATTTTTTAACTCAGCAAGTTCTGAAATTGAAACATCCTCTGTAAAACCACTAATTGAAAAATTAGACCTATGAACTTTTAGTATTAGAGAATTTGGATATTTTTCTAATGCTTTTTTATAGTCACTCAATCGAGTCTTGTTTGTTGTACCTATCTCTACAAGATTTAAACCAGTTTCATTTATTATCTCGGGAAGCCTGTAAGAACCACCAATTTCTATAATTTCACCTCTAGAAATAATCACACTTTCAATGTTGTGTAATTTCGATATAGCTTTTAGAGAAACAAAAAGAGAGGAAGCATTGTTATTAACAAATATAATATCTTCAGACCCTATCAAATTGTTCATAAGTACAGATAAATATTCATTTCTTTTTCCTCTGGATAATGTTGTTAGATCATATTCAATATTTGTATATGTGCTGGGGTAACTTATTTTGTTTGGTGAACGACCTAAGTTTGTATGAAGCAAAGTACCAGTCGCATTGATAACTTCTTTCTGTGTTTTTAAACTCAAATCATTTATAAGTTCGGCGAATATATTTTTAGCAGTTTCAGAATCTTTTTCTTTAGTAAGAATATTTTTTGCAATATGAGATTTTACGTCTCTAGGTAAATTAGAATTTACGGATTCAGTTAATTCATTAACAGAAACAGGGTTCATTGATTTGATAATTCCTCAAATACTTTTGCAAGCCTACCAGTACATGTTTCATCAATAATTGGAGGAAGTTTGATTGCAATATTATTAATTAATTTTTCTATTTCTACTTTTGTTACAGAGTTATTTTCTTGATTAATTAATGGAGTACCACTGTCGGCTATATCATTTGTATTTTCTCCAATAGGTATTTTTCCTAAAAGAGGTATCCCAAATTTATCCGATAAAGCTTCACCTCCACCCTCACCAAAAATATTAAATTTTTCACCTGTGTTTGATTCAAAATATGACATATTTTCAATTACTCCTAATAGAGGAATGAAACTTCTTTTTGCCATATCAGCGACTCTTGTAGCAACCTTTTGTGCCATTAGCTGTGGAGTTGTAATGACAATTAGCTCTGCTTGTGGAAGTAGTCTACTTAGCGCCATTTGTATATCTCCTGTTCCAGGTGGCAAATCAATTATCATGTAATCTAAATCTCCCCACTGAACATCAGTTAAGAATTGTTCAAGGGCTTTGCTCAACATCAAACCTCTCCACATTAGAGCAGTATCTTCATTGCTAGTTATAAGACCAGTAGAGATTACTTTTAAATTTCCAACTTCGTAAGGAATCATTTTTTTGTCACTATTTGCTTCAATTCTTCCAGAGATTCCTAGAAGTCTTGGTATTGAAAACCCCCAAATATCAGCATCTAATAATCCAGTTTTAAATCCTTTTTTTGCTAAACCCAAAGCAATGTTTGCAGACAAAGTTGATTTCCCAACTCCTCCTTTCCCACTTCCAATAGCAATCACTCTTGTTCGGGGGTCTACATTTGTAGGTTGAGCATTTTCTCTTGCTTTTTCTCTTGCCTTTTCCATTACAGCAGTTCGATCTTTCTGGTCCATTGCAGTGATTGTAATTACCACGTTCTCAACATTTTCTAAAAGTTTTAATTTTCTATTAATCTCTGTTTCTATTTGATTTCTCATCGGGCAGTCCGCAATTGTGAGGGCTAATTTAATCGTTACTGTTTTGTCGACATGCTGAATGTCTTTTATCATACCCAATTCAACAATATTGGCTCCCAATTCAGGATCAAATACTGTTGAAAGATGTTTTAATAGAATTTCATTTTGGGTCATATCAGTATTCTAAGTAGTTTTTAAAAAGATGTAATTACAAATTTATTGAATAACTGGATATTTGCTATAATGTTAAATTATGGATATACAAATAAAATCTTCACGAGCAATACTTGCTACTGATAGTGCTGTGAAAAAGTTAAAAGAGCTGAAATCAGAAGAATCATCAGCAGACAGTTTTCTAAGAATGGGTGTCAAACCAGGAGGTTGCTCAGGCTTTTCATATGAAATGTTTTTTGATACGGACAAATTCGATGGTGATGTAATTGAAGAATATGATGGTGTTAACATAGTTGTAGACGGTCAAAGTTTAGAGCATGTTAAAGGTGCAACCTTAGACTATAAAGAGGGTTTAATGGAATCAGGATTCTCCATTGACAATCCAAATGTTTCTCGAACTTGTGGCTGCGGCAACAGTTTTAGTTAAACTTATATCCAACCGAATGAACAGTCTTAATCCAATCTTTTCTCTGGTCTCCTAATTTTGCCCGAAGTCTTCTAACGTGCACATCGACTGTTCTTGCGCCACCGAAATAGTCGTAACCCCACACCTTTTCAAGAAGCTGCTCTCTTGACCAGACATTATCTTGATTTTCAACAAAAAACTTAAGCAACTCATATTCCATAAAAGTTAAATCCAGCAAGGTAGATCCAGCTTTCGCATCATAAGTCTTGAGGTTAATTAAGAGATCTTTAAATTCAAGGATTTCTGATTGACTATCTCCCACTAAAGCATGAATCCGTGCACCAACTTCCTCAATTTTGCTACTGCTAGACATTAGCTCTATTAGAGGATTTTGAATTAAATCTACTGATTGTTCAAAGTCATTGTCATCAGCAATAATCAAGGTTGGGAAGGACTTGTTTGTGGACTCAAAGTCTGATAAATTTTTTTTTGTTTCCCCATATTTAGATAGAGAAGTAACCACCAAATTAATTTGGCTTGAATTAGTTACATTTTTTAGTACGAGTTTATTTAACCCAAGATCTACAAAGGCTTTGTCAAAGCTTTTATGGCTTTTATCAATGTTTATATAGCTATCTATCATTTTGGAAACAATTATTTAATATTTCTGTAACAACATTTCTTTGAATACATATTACATTATTTTCATGAAGATAAAAGCAGAATATATATGGATTGACGGTCTAACTCCAACCGCAAAATTAAGGAGTAAAACAAAAATAATAGAACAAGGAACAGAGCCACCGATTTGGGGCTTTGATGGTTCAAGTACACAACAAGCAACAGGAGATCAGTCTGATTGCGTATTAAAACCAGTTGCTCAGTTTCCAGACCCAGTAAGAGGCGGAGACAACATATTAGTAATGTGTGAGGTTATGAATGTAGATATGACTCCTCATGCATCAAACACAAGAGCAGCACTAGTTGAATCAGCTTCAAATTTTAGCGAGTTTGAACCATGGTTTGGCATGGAACAGGAATATACATTTTATGAGCAATCTTATGATTCTCTCAAGTATGGTCAACCTCTTGGTTTTCCACCTTCAGGCTACCCCGCTCCTCAAGGGGGCTACTATTGTGGGGTTGGTGCAGACGAGGTATATGGACGTGAAATCTCAGAAGCACACGCTACCGCTTGTATTGAAGCAGGTTTAGGAATTTCCGGAACAAATGCAGAAGTTATGCCAGGTCAGTGGGAATTTCAGATCGGCCCAGTTGGAGCACCAGATATTGGTGACCACATATGGGTTGCGAGATGGCTTCTCTATAGAATTGCTGAAGACTGGAATATTTCTGCAACTTTAAATCCAAAACCTGTAAAAGGAGATTGGAACGGTGCGGGTATGCATACAAACTTCTCAACAAAACAAATGAGAGAAGATGGAGGCTACGAAGCAATTGTTGCAGGGTGTGAAGCTCTAGGTAAAAATGCAGACCTACATGTTAAAAATTATGGTGCAGATATTGAAGACAGACTAACTGGAGACCATGAAACTCAAAGTTTCGATACTTTTTCTTATGGGGTTAGTGACAGAGGTGCTTCGATAAGAATTCCATGGCAAGTAGAGGTAGATAAAAAAGGTTATCTTGAAGACAGAAGACCTAATGCAAACGGCGATCCTTATGTGATTGCTATGTTGATGATTGATACTGTATGTTCAGCAGCTTCTAGCTAGAAGCTGAGGCAACAATTTCAGAAATTTTGTCTGTTAGCTGATCGAGATTAGAATTAAACGATTCTAAAGCTGCTGATCGTCTTTCACCAGTGTCAGAAGATTCTAAACCGGCTTTAAGCTCTACGGTATCTTCATATACTAAGTTAACTAAAGTTTTAATTTCCTCGTGGCTAGTTACCAAATTTGCAAATTCGCTTGGTGGCCCTGGATTTGATAATATATCCACAAACTCGGCCCATTTACTTATAAAATCGTCGAACTCTTGCTTTGCTTCTTGGTATGTTACCGTTTTGTTATCCCAATTATCATTTGCCTGAAGCACCTCTTGAGCTAAGTTAATAGCAACTATTCTCTCACCATTTATTTCTTCTAAATAGGAAATAAAACTTTCAGGAAGTGTTGTAGTTGTAGTTGTAGTTGTATCTTCTTGCACTTCTTCTTCTATTTGTTGTTCCTGAACTACTTCAGTTTCAGTTTGCAGTTCTAGATCATTATTTTCAGCAACCCTGTTGATAAATGTATAAGTTGTAGCAATCATACCAATTAAAACTAATGGAAGAATAAGTCTTCCAGGTTTTGGATCTGAATTAAAATTATCCATGTATCTATACTATCAATTTTAAGAATCTAAATCTTGTATTATATTTTCCCACAAAAAATTATCTTTTTTCGTTACAGTTAGAAATCCTGGACCACTGAATATATTTTCGACACCAGGATGAAAAAATAAATCATGTAAATTGCTATTTTCAACAAGTTTTTTGTCTAAGTAAATTGCTATTTCGAAACTGTGTTCAAGCATTATTTTTTTTGCATTTGGATTTGGAGTATCAATAAATTCAAACATTACAAAATATTTTAATAGAAAAATAAGTTTATAATATGCGTGTATGAATAATCAAAATTTAATCAATTTTAACTTTAGGCAATTAAAAACAATTTTAAGTCTGTACTTCTTTACCTTAGGAACTTGCTTACTTGGCTTATCTGTGTACTTATTTTTAGAGTCTACTAATTTTTTAGAACAATCAATTACTACTTGGTCTGGTCAAAGTTTGTTTTGGAGCTTACTAATATTTTTTGCTGCCTTGTTTTTACTATTTTTGCCAATTGAGTTTTTTAATTCTTTTAAATTTGTAAACAGCTCTTTTGCTGATTTAATAGCAAATATTACATTTGCAATTCTTACTTCACTATTTTTTCTGATTTTTTTTCAAATATTATTACCAAGTAACACAATAATTTTACAAGAAGTTGTATCTCTCACCAGGGCAAACTCATTCTCTGGATTTATTGTGATACCAATATTAATTTTTATTTTAAACAATATTGAGCGAAAATTTTCAGAGCTTAGAAGATTCAGTTTTGGTATTATTTTATTAGTTTGGATTTTATCTTCACAATTTTTTATTTAATTTAAACCATCACATATTATCAACAGGCTGCAAACCCAAACATTGGAAAGTTTTGATAATTGTTTCGTAAAACATATTTACAACAAACAATCTATGAGATTTCAATGAATCATTGATATTTTCATCAAATATTTTGTTGTTTGTATAAAACCTATTAAATTCTTGACATAAATTATAAGCATATTCTGCCAAATGATGAGGTTCGTTTAAATTTAGGGATAAATTGAAATAATATTTGAATTTTATAATTTCAATAAGAAGGTCTCTTTCAGTCCCTGAAACTGTTAAAAACTGATAATTGATATTGCTTTGTTCAAGTAGTCTCTTTGCCCTGACTTGAGAATATTGAATAAATATGGCAGATTTGCCAGATGTGTTAGTAAATTTCTCTAAATCAAATACATAATTGCCAGTTCTTTTTGTCACTAAGTCTGAGTATGTTAATACACTTTTTGATAGCATTTTGACAGTTTTTTCATCTGAATTAATTTCACTAAGTTGTTTCTGGATATCAGTAAAAAGTTGCAATAATTTATAATTTTCCCCATCCCTAGTTTTTAATGGATTTCCATTTTTATCATTTACAGTTCCAAATCCGATATGAAGAAATTCAGATTGTGATAAATCAAAAAATTCTACAAGCTTAAATAATTGGTTAAAGTGATTTTTTTGTCTTTCATCAACTACATATATGTACTTATCTGCTTTGAAATTTTTTTCTCTATACAAAATTGTTCCAATGTCTGTCGTTAAGTACATATACGAACCATCAGATTTTGTTATTAATGCTGGCGGGTCCTGACCGTCATTCGCAATTAATGCACCATCATCCAATACCGCTAGTTTTTCTTTTTTAATAAATTCAATGAAATCCGGTATTAGTAAAATTACATCACTTTCACCTAAATAATTATCAAAATAAAAATCTAAGTCATCCAAAATTGAAACAATATTTTTTGTCGAAATATCATAAATTGTTCTCCATTGATTGATTCTTGTTTCTTTACTTAAATTTAATTCTTTTGAAATATTTAAAGCAGTCTTATAAAATTCTTTATCTTCCTTTGAAAGCTTAGCTGCTAATGGGTAAATCTTTTCAAGATCATCGTGCTTTAAAGATTGAAAATCAAGGCTTTCTTTTTCAATAAAAGCTATTATTTGAGCAATAGGCATACCCCAGTCTCCATAATGAATGTCACTTATAGTTTTGTATCCAGCAAAATCGTAAATATTTTTTAGAGACCTTCCAATATTGAGAGTTCTAATATGGCCTACATGTAATGATTTTCCTATATTGGCTCCACCAAAATCAAACATTACAGTTTGATTATTTTTCTTAATTTTTGATTGAAAATAATCAAACTGATTCTCTAAAAGAATTTTTATATATGATTCGTGCAGTCGTAAACTTACAAAACCATTTTCTGAAATATCATAAGCTTCGATATTTTCATTGTTTTTTAATAATTTTGTAACTTCAGCAACAATTAAATCATATTCTTCTGATTGTCTGACACTTACTAAGTTATTTATCTGAACATCGTAATCTATATTAAAATCTGAGAATTTCACTTCTATTTTTTCTTCATAACCAAACTTTTCAAGTCCTATTTCTATTGGTTTTGAAATTTCAGTAAATAACGTCATAAATTTTCCTAAAGATTCTTTTCTTTACATAACATTAGCTTAGCTTTTGAGAATATAATGTTTTAAGTGGTATCAGATAAAATAAATATATATAAAAATCAAATTTTAGTATTTTTCATTATCTTTTCCGTTTATTTATCTCGAGTATTCAATCAATTGTTTCCGGCTAACTATCAACAAGACGATGTTTCTGAGCTGAGAGTAGTTTTCTATAATGATATATTTTGTGCCATTCGTTACAGTGGAGATAATCATCCGCTGTTAGCTTTAATTACTTGGAGTGCATCAAAAATTTTTTTAAATCCAGAATATGTCATTTCATTCTTTATAGTTTCAACTACTATTTTGTCATTCTTTTTGATGTTTAAAATTCTTGATGAATCGTATCCAATCTATATTTCAATCTTAGGTTTGGTGATAATTTTATTTTCTCCAGTTATTTTGACATATTCTATATCTTTGAAACAGTATATATTTGAGCTGTTTGCATGTTTATATTCATTCCGTTTTGTTCAGCTTTATTTAAATAATAAAATTAAAAAAGGCCAATATTCAAGGTATTTGCTATTTTCTTCAGTTTTAGTTTTAATTTCTTTTGTAAATATTCTTCCCTTCATAATGACAATTATTTTCATTCTGTTCCATGACAAGAAATTAAGATTTAAACAGGTAGCTTTACCGTTATTTCTCTTATTGCCTTTTTCTACAATGTTTATAGATAAGCTTCAAAGAGTGTCCGCAGGGGGCTATTGGGATAATTTTTTTCTTTCAACAAATATATCTTCACTGAACGTATTGTTAAAAAATATTTATTTTTTAATTACTCTATTTGTAAAAAGCTTATTTATTGAAAATCTGCTATTACTAGCTCTTTTCCTTTTTTTTGCTTCTTTGATAATTCCATTTATCACGAAAGAAAAATTGACACTGTATGCCTTTATTGGAATTATTATTTTATTTTTGATTTCAGCATTGAGGTTATATCCGTTGGGCGCTGGTAGAACTGATATAGTCTTTTTACCTTATTTTGTTTATTTGATTGCAGCCTTTTTACACTGGTTATCTCTCAAAACAAAATTGAATTACAACTTTTTATTTGTTTTGATATCTGTTCTTTATATTTTAAATGGTTATCTGAATTCAAATGTTTATTATAAAGATGAGAATGTTGCTCCATTAATTGAGATAGTTGAAGAGGAGTTTAATAATCAGGAGACACTTATTGTTGTAGAGAAAGAACAATATTCATCAATTCTTTATTATTCAAAAAATTTAGTTAATAACATTACAGTCGAGGACCTGAACAAATGTTTGAAGACACTGCCAAATATTACAAATTTGTATGTCTCTTATGACAAAAATCTTTTTCAGAATTATTCTTCCATCCCAATAAAAAATCTAAAGAGCAGTCTTTTTAGTGATTTAAACAATAAACAAGTTTATTTAATAGGAATTGAACTAGATGGTACTGTAGGTAATTTTAGAGACACTATAAAAGAGTTAGAAGAAAATTTGTTTTATAAAAAAACATTAAAAAAATTTAGAAGTGGTTTAACAATTGGATATTTTATAAAAAATGGATAAATCAATTTTAGTTATATGCACTTCATTAAATATGGGGGGTTCAGAAAAACAAGCTGTTTGGCTTTCCAACAAACTATCAGACAATGGATATAGAGTTTTTTTTGTTTCACTGAAGGATGCTGGAATACTTTCGGAAACATTAAATTCAAATATAGTTGTAAAAAACTTTAAATTGGCAAAAGCAAAAAATGTATATTACAAAATGTTTTACTTTATTTTGGGCATAATTCGTCTAATAAAACTTGTAAATAAATATAAAATTTCAAAAACTGTAACTTTTTTATTCCATTCAAACCTTGTTGGTAAAATTGTAAAGACTTTTAGCTTTCATAAAAATGTACATATTGCATCTTTTAGGTCAGATAGGCTCAGTAAGCGAGATTCAAATATTAGTAAACTAAGAACACTTATATTTCGAAATTTCATATTAGATAACAACACAACTGTTGTTTTTAACTCAATATCTGGATCTAGCAAATTAAATCTTAAAAACACAATTCAAGAAGTTATATTTAATTTTCCTCTTAATCCTAAACAAGATAAAAATATTTTTGATAATAAATTTGTGTATATAGGGAGACTTGATGAGCTTAAAAATGTTCAAAATATAGTTTTAGGATTTACAAAGTTAGAAACTCTGGATGCAACTTTAGATATCTATGGAAAAGGACCAGACTTTCCAAAAATTCAAGAAATTATTGAACAGCATTCACTTGAAGACAAAGTGTCATTAAAAGGAGTTGATGCAGACATCTCTAACAATCTCAATAATTATGATGCACTAATACTTGGTTCTACACATGAAGCATTTCCAAATGTAATAATTGAAGCTTTTAATGCTGGTGTAATTCCCATATCAACAAATGTTGGTGATGTAGAGTGGCTCATCAAGAAAGAAAGAGGGATATTAATTGAGGGATTTACATCAAGTGAAATAGCTAAAAGCATGACGAAGTTTTTAGAACTAGATATTGAGTCAAGAAAAAAATATATCGCTAATGGTAGGAATTTTCTTATCAAAGAATTGAATGAAAAGGATATTTTTAATCAATGGATAGACGTAATAGGAAATTAAAGCTAATCTTTTGAACTTTTTCTAACCTTTTTTAAAACTGAAAGTATGAAAAATTTTAAATTTTTAAAGTAGATTCCAACAGTAATTCCTGCCGCTAATAGTGCTTGAAACAAATAAGAACCTGTTCCTGGATCTAAATAGTGTAAATTTTCGCTAAATGGAATCATATCTATACATTAATACTTATATCTTTTAATTGCTTGAATATAAATTGTAAGAATTTTGGATGATTTCATTTAAATCTTTAGAGCTAATTTCAAATTCAAAATTTGTAACTCTACTATTCATTAGAACAATTTTACTGATATCTGTTGAATCGAAGCTTTGTCCAAATAAATTTTCAAAATCCTCATTTAAATTTAAAGTGTTTAATATATTTCCAGATTCGATAATTAGATTACCTCCCGGCATTTTGTTTATTTTTTTGTAAAATTTTTTGATAATGCTTACTACTGAAAATGCGCATGCAATACCATGGGGTATTTTATAAAGGCTTGTTAGAGGGTACGAAATTGAATGATTCAAGGAAGTTCTTGATATATTTATCGCCTGTCCTGACAAGTTAGAAGCTTCTAAAAGCTTTTCTCGAATATCTAAATTTGCTAAATCTTTTAAAACTAATGGGAGATATTTATTAATAATTTCTAAGGCTTTAATAGAAAGTTGAATTGACTCAGGTGTCTTATTTTTATTCCATAAACTATCTAATGAATGACAAAGGGCATCTAAGCATGTTGAAAGAGTAAGGCTTTTAGGAAGTGAAACCAGAAATTTAGGATTTAAATAGACAAAATCTGGCAACATTGATTCATCTTCAAAAGATAGTTTTTGTTTATTTTTTTCATCCCATATTGTTGTAAATTTAGTACTTTCTGCACCACTCCCTGAAGTAGTGGGTATTGCAATACTTAAAACTTGGTTCTCATTATCCTTTTTTATTTCAGAAATATCCGTTATTGTTTTTGTGCTTTCAGTCATACAAGATGAGTACAGTTTTGCAATGTCCATGGCACTTCCTCCACCGATTGATAAAACAAGACTATTTAATAATGTCTTGTTCTTTTTTTTATTTAAGACTTCAGTTACTAAATTTAAATCTGGGTATTTATCAACTGTAAAGATTTCAACTTCATTAATCGGATTATGATTAAGTATTTTTACAAACTCAGATTCGTATCCTCTTTTTAAATTACCGCTTGAAGTAAAAATAATTGTATTGAACTCTTTATACGAGTTATTTAAGCCTAAAAAGTGATCTATAAAATCAGATTTAATTATTTGTTGGGTCATTGTTGATTTTTTCCATAAAATTTCTCTTATTTTCTTCTGGCGTTTTATCCGGTCTTGAAAGATTTTTATCTGAGCTGTTTTGTACTTTAACCTCTATGAATGTTGGACCATCAAAATTTTCAATATTAATATGATCAAATTCTTCATAATTTTTTACGATTAATACACTTTTGTAACCCAATGATTTAGCTAATCCGTTACTGTCAATTTGATCATAAATATTTGGTTGTCCACCAACAGATTCGTGAGAAGAATTATTAAATATTACATGGATAAAATTTTTCATGTTGCTTTGACCAATTATTCCAAGTGATCCCATGTGCATCAACAAAGATCCATCACCATCTAAACAAACTACTTTATTTTCATTTAAATTTTGATTGATACCATAAGCAATGGAAGAGGCATGCCCCATCCCTCCTACGACATATAAATCATTAGGAGTTTGCTCACTATTTTTTCTAATCTCATAAAGCTCTCTGGAAAGCTTCCCGGTTGTGGAAATATATAATGTTTTTTCATCAAATAGATCAAGAATCTTTTTTAATGCCTCATTCCTTTTTGGCAGTGAATTATTGTTTTCAAACACCCTCTCATCTTTTTCAAATGTATTTTTTCTTACGACTAATGCCAATGGGTAGTGAGAGTTGATACTTTCTCTTATTTTTTTTGTAATACTTTCTAAATCTGTATTGCTGTCAATAATAATGTAATCAATATCAAGCAATTTTAAGAGATCAAGGGTAATTTTGCCCTGAAAAATGTGCTGCGGTTCATCTTGTAAACCAGGCTCTCCTCGCCATCCAACTAGCAAAATAAATGGTATGTTGTAAATATCTTTATGTAATAGAGAAGTATATGGGTTTACAAAATTTCCCAACCCTGAATTTTGCATGTAAATAAGCGGAATTTTATTTGTAGCTAAATTATATCCCATGCACATTGCGAGAGCAGATCCCTCATTTGTTGCAATAACATGATTTTTATCGTCAAAGTCAAAATGCAAGCTTTTGCTAAATTCTGACATTAATGAATCTGGCACCCCTGTATAAAATTCAATACCAACTTTGTTTAGTTCATTAATAAAAGTTTTTGCGTTAATCATAATTTAATCTGAAGGAATAAAATTTATGACTTCTTTAACACTCATCAGTTTCTTTTCTAGCTCTTGTGTTCTTCCAAATTTTAATATTTCTTCAGCAGTATTTAACATAGCCGGATAAGCACTACGCAAAAGATGATTAGCATAAATTACAATATCAACACCTAATTTTTTGAATTCATCAAGTGTTATGTGATTGTAAGTTGTGGGAACAACTATCACAGGAACATCAAAATCTTTTTTAAAATTTTCAACAAACTGAAATATAAGTTCTTCAGAGTTATCTTTACTATGAATTAATACACCATTTGCTCCTGAATCAGCATAACTTCTTCCTCTCAAAAGAGCGTCTTCTATCCCTTTGCCAAGAATCAAACTTTCAATTCTTGCAATGACCATGAACTCATCTGTTTGTTTCGAATTAATACCAACCTTTATCTTTTCACAAAAGTTTTCAATTGAATCCTGCTCTTGTTTTACGTCTGTTCCAAATAAAGAGTTTTTCTTTAACCCTTTTTTATCTTCGATTACAACAGCTGAAACACCCAAACGTTCAAGATTTTGTACAGTATAAGTAAAATGTTCTGGCTTACCCCCTGTATCCCCATCGTATATTATGGGTTTTGTCGTCACTTCCATAACTTCATTTAAAGTTGCTAATCTTGAACTAGTATCAACTGCTTCAATATCTGGCTTTCCCTTGGCAGTTGAGTCAGTTAAACTACTTGCCCACATTCCATCGAATTGAAGTTTTAAATTATTCTTTTCGTAGGTAGCATTTTCTACAATGATTGCTGACAAAGCATTGTGTATATCCAGAAATGTAAGAGTATCTTTTATGTTAAGTGCTTTTTTAAGTGATTTTCTTCTATCTTCCGTTGTAATTGTTTTATCAAATTTATTTTTTAAAGAAGTAGATGAAATACCTTCTGTATAGGGTATTTCAATCAACTCTCCACCCCATTCACTTAAAACTTTAATTACTTTTTTTCTAGTTTCTTTTTGAATTCCAGTCGTCCAATCATCACCATGCACAACATATTTTGGTTTTAAGGTTCTGAGGTTATCGGAATAATCTAGTGTCTCTTGCATAACGATGTTGTCTACATATTTAATTCCCTCAATTACTCTAAGTCTTTCTTCATAAGTCATTAAAGGAATTTTCTTGTATGATGCTATAGCTTTATCTGTCAGTAGACCCACAGTAACTTGTCCATATTCACTCGCTGTCTTTAAGATATTCATATGGCCTGGATGAATAATATCCGCACTCATGCCGACATATACTGAATGATTTTCCACGATATTACTACTATAATTCATTCTGCTATCGATACTAACAACACATATAAAATTATTTTTTTTGTTGAAAACCTTAGTCATTTTAGATTTGTTGAAAAACTTTTTAATTATTTTTACGAAAAAAATGCAAATATTCATTTACTCTGCTTAGATATACCTTTTGGAAACAGAACCTATAAATCTGATAATCTAACAATTCAAGTTTTAGATAGTGATTTAGAAAAAATTAAAGCTTTAAAAAGTCTTACCGGAGACTTGTTTATAACCACAACACCAAGTATTGGTAATAGTATTTTCCCCAAGTCTTCAATGCCAAAAAATCAAAGGCCAACTTATGTTTATGTTTTTCATTCTCTAGTCAGCCCAAATGAAATGTACATAAAGGGCTCATTTGATGGCTTTGACATTTTATTATCTCCATCAGAGCTTATTTCAGAACAATTAAAACCTTTGATTTCAAAAAATGCTCAAGTATTTACCACAGGCTATCTACTTTTCGATAATATTCAAAAATTTGAATATAAAGATAAATTTGTTAATGATGTTCTTATTGCGCCTACTTGGGGTTCTAAAGGTTTGGACGAAATAATTCAAAATATTGATAAAATTAAAAACTTTATTAATAGATTAAATTTTAAAGCTATTTTTAGACCTCATCCAATGACTTCATTAGATGAACTTAAGAAAATACCCTTTGACATAGACACTGATAAAGACCTGAATAATTTACATTCATACAAGTATTTAATTACTGATTATTCAGGCATTGCACTCGAATTTTTCTATCTTACAGGCAGGCCTATTATTTTTTTAGATGTTCCAAAAAAAATTAAGAGAAAAATTCCTGTTTTTAGTATAGAGGAGAAGAACTATTTGTTAATTGAAAATGAGATGCGTAATGTGATTGGAAAAAGCTTTTCTATAAGCGATTTAGATAATCTAACCTCCTTTCCGGAAATTTTGGAAGATATTTCAAAAGAATTCATTTCAAAAGTAAATTTTTCAGACGAGTCTCTCGATAAAACTATTTCGATTCTAAATATTTAGATTTATTTAGATAGATTCTCACGATTTTTAAATAATACTTGACCGTCATCAATTCCACCAATTATTTCATTATCAATTACATTTATTGACGAAGGAAGATGTGAATTGTTTATATTTTCAGTATTTATTTTATCCAGTATTGATAAGTCATTATTTAAATATGAATGTACATAAATAAATAAATTTTGCAAAATTCTTTTATCAAAGTCAATTTGTTCTAAATCAGGAGTTCTAATCGCAACAAAAGTTCCGTGTCTATCTTGTATGTCTTGTCTATTTATCTCATCTGGTGGGTAATCGTGTAAAGAAGTACAGTTCTTTGTCAAAAAAGGTCCGTGGTCACCAATTAAAATTATGATGCTATTTTCAAATGACTCCTTGAGCGAATTTACATCTTCTCTCATTTCCATGTTGCCTTTTTTTAAATCTTTTTTCCAGTTTTCAAACTCTCCATCAAGACACTCTCCACTATTTTGAGTGTGTCCTGGATAGTAGGTATGGCTGTAAAGAAATACAGGATTATCATACTCATGAATTTGACCCAAAAAATTACGTTTTTGTTCCAAATAATTAATATGTGGAGAAGCATATATTAAATCTTTAAATGTTTGTTTTCCTCTCAACATTGATTTATATATATTACTTGATCTATTTGCTGATACAGGGTAGTAGTAATCATAATTAGGAGCTGCAGTTGGCGGCAAATAAAAAGAACTAGTAAAAATTCCAGCAGTAAAATATTCATTATCATTTAACAAATTTATAAAACTGGAATAGCCACCAGTTATTAATCTTCCATTTTTCTCGCCATAAGTATTAGTTTCACCTTGAAATAAACCAGACATTGTTGCAAGGGTGTAGCTTCCATGACTGTATATCCCATTGTAAATTGTAAATTTTTGATCAAGTAAAAAATTAATATGTTCAGAATTGTCAATATTCATATTTTCGAGAGTTTCTAGTTGCGGATATCCGTCGTAAACGAGCAGCACTATTGAAGGAGTAGTTTTTAACGATTGGTAATCAGAATTAGTAAAGACAGAGTTCATATTGATGTTTGCAAGCTCAATATCTTCTCTTTCTGTAGTTAAATTGGGAATAACTGAGATAAAAAATATCATGACTGAAAACAGTGTAAGCTGCCTGAGAGTTGAATTAAAAATTAGATAAGCAAATATAAAAATAATCAAAAATATACCAAGTAATATATTTACATTGTTAGGTTTTACCCAACTATATGTGTAGCTAATTGTTGGCATCTCGAATATAAAAATCAGAAGTGATGTGTTAAATACTTGAAAAATAGAGATACCAAGTATTGAGTCGAATATAAGTGAATAAAAGATGATTACTAGAAAACTTGTAAGTGCAAAATAAAAAACCAAATAGACCATTTCGTTTCTAAAGAGAATTTCTCTGTTACTAACACAGTATCTGAAAATTGGAATTAATGAAATAATCGAGAGTATCAAGGCCTTATTCATATTATTTTTATTTATGTTTAAAGCTTCTTGAGTATTTTCTGTTTTGAATATTGTTATTAAATATAATCCAACAAAAAATAAAAAAACTGAGGACAATAAAACTAGCTCACTTATGTTGTTGCTCTCAATTCTAAATTGTAAGAAAACGATGGAACTAAACAATATTACAAAATAAGAAAATGTAATGAGCTTATGGCTTTGATATAAATTTTTTATAGCTAATACAGAATGCGCAATTGGTTTTCTGTCTTTTACCAGGCTAAAAAATAAAATTGAGGCAAACACAATGAAGCAAGCCCCAATTACAAGCTCTAAAAATTGTTTTGTTATACCCTCTTGTATTAAAAATCTGAGTATTGCCAAGAGACTTGTATTTATAAACAAAAAATATAGTATTTTTATTTTTAGCATAAATTTTTTTACATCTCCTAATTTGTAGTTTTATTCTACAAGTACACATTATGCTAACTATGTTTAGATATAAAAAATTTTAATCTTTATTAAAGATAAAACTATTTGTATTATTCAAATAAGCTATGTTTAAAAACTCTATATTTTACTCATTCGAAAAACTGTCTCCAAAGTTGATTTCTGTATTATTGCTACCAATTTTATTGCGACTTATTAAACCAGAACTCTGGGCTGAAATTACTTTGTTATTAGCTTTGCAGCTTCTAATTTCTTATTTTCTAACACAAGGAGATGAGAGGTCTATCCTTAAATTTACCTCTGAAGAAGAGGTCCTTTACAGATCATTTACTAGCTTGTTGAGAATTAGTTTATTGGTTTTGATGATTTTTGAAATTGTCGGTTATTTTTTTGAAACACTCCCGTTTTCGTTACAGTATGGTCTTCCCTTTAGGTTTATGTACGTTAGTACTGTAATTATTTCTGTAAATAAACTCCTACTTGCAAAATTAAGATCCTTAGAGAAATCAACTGAGATTTTTAAATCTTCTTTTTTTGAATCTCTATTTATTAATTCGATTCAACTTTTATTTGTTGCAATTACAGTTCAACTTGATGGTTATGATTCAAGAGTTATCGTAACGGTTTATTTTCTTGTACAACTATTTGGTAATTTGTTCAAATTTCTATACTTTGCAAAATCTATTAAATTTAAATTAACACTTGTGCTAAAAAATTTATTAGCAAAAAAACCAAAAGACTTTTTAAAGTTTTCAAATATAAGTTTTTTGATTCTAATTTCTAATTATTTTGTTAACTGGCAGGATAAATTTTTTGTTGAAATAATTTTTGGACTCAAAGAATTAGGTATCTATTCTGTAACAACAAGAATTTCAAATTTAGGACTAGTATTCATCAGCTCGATTCTAATTGCTGCTTACTCTAAATATTGGCCAAAAACTATTGAGGACAAGACTGATTACCAAGTAAAACAAATAACTGGTGACATAATACTCATTTCTTCGTATACGATGGCAGCGCTAATGTTAATAGTCGTGAGTGTTGGTCAATATGTTTTTCCAACTAGTTATGAAACTTCCATCAATATGATTGATTTAGCTACTCTACTCGTTTTCTTACAAACAATTGTTCTTATCTTTTCGATTGATCTTGGTAGGATTAGTAATCTAAAACGCATATATTTCTTTAATCTTGCAGTTATTATTCTTCAAGTATCTATATACAATCTTTATTCTTTTGAAAATCTGGAAGAAATTTTCATTTTGCAAATTGTCACAATGCTAATTTTCATAACTGCATTTTTTTGGAAAACAGTTCTTTTATTTAAAAAAGAATTTACAATTTCTTTACTTTTAATTTCTGCTTCAGTTCTTATTGCAACTTTTTACCAATCTAGCGGTTCTCAGATTCTCCAATTATCATCATTTCTTTTGAGCCTATTTTTTGCATCAAATGTATTGCAAAGATGGATAAAGCTTGACTCAAATTAAACTATTTAAAATTTGTAAAGCACGATTTTTAGAAAAATTTTGTATGATTTTTTGTTGACTTTCATTGTGATTGTATTTACTCATTGAAAAGTTTATTAATTTATTTTTTAAATCTTGATAATTTTCACTTTCAAAAATTACACCATTTTTAGTCATTTCAATAATCTCCTTATTACCAGTTTTGCAATCAGATACTATTGAAAATAAATTATTGTATTGTGCTTCAAGCAAGACATTGGACATTCCTTCTTTTCTTGATGGTAAAACGAAAAAACTGTAATTAGTCCAGATATTTTCCATGTTTACGGGGTCTTTTTTTATTGAAACATTTTCATTACTTATTAGATTGCTCAAATTTTGATATTCTTCACCAACACCATATATATCAATTTTGATTTTTCTATCATCCAACTCATTCATGGCTCTTATTAAAACGTCAATACCTTTATTATGTGTAAGTCTTGATACAACTACTCCATTTAATTTTGAAACCTTTTCCTTAAATGGTTCATTTTTAGTGTCTTCAACTATGTTATTTAAATAATAAAATTTTTCACTTATCACAGGAAAACGGTTTTTATAGAAATCTAGGTTTTCTCTAGAATTAAACAGTACAACATCAGCGTTTTTCAATATAAATTTTGTAAATCGTAAATCAATATTGTAATTTGCTACTCTAACAATGCTTTTATAATTGGCAATTCTTAATTTTTTAATTAATACATTTAATAAGTTTGGTGTAGGCAGAGTAGAAATAAAAATGTCTGGGACAAAAGTTTTCAGCACATTGACTAATTGAAAAAAGGAATTCCTTGTTTTTTTGACACCGATTACGGTGTGATCTCCAACACTGCTACTTTTTTTTGCTGTAACAAATAAACAATCGTTATCATCTTTTAAAGCATTGAAAATTTTTACTAGCTGCCTTTCAGCCCCACTTGTATTGAAAGTTGATGTAAAGAAAATAATTTTTCTACTCATATATCTCTCTTATTTTTTCTTCATAGTTTTTGGAATATATCAAACCAAGATATTTACTACCATATTTTATTGGCAATTTATTCAAATTTTTTAATTCTTTTCTATACCAGAATAAATTATCTTCTAAATCGTCGAATATTATCAGATAATCCTTAGTATTTTTTAAAACCATCCTTAGTAAAAATAATTTTCCATTTAACGACTTATCAGAATCAAAATAATAAAAATTATATTTATTTTTCTTAATTAATCGCCCTGCAATAGCCCTGTCTTTTCCAATATATAGTTTCCAATTTTTTTTAAATGATTTACTGACTAAAATTCCAATATACTCCTCAGCATTTTTAATATCTGCTCTTGGTAAATCAATCGAGTCTAATGAAAATGCATTACTATTTTTTATACCTGAAGCAAGAATTGAATTTGTAGACAGTCCTAGCCATACACCAGTTTCTAGGGCTTTCATAGGATTTACTATTTTTAGTAGTATATAAAGTAATTCTGGATATTGCACACCGTGAAGCTTTACACTCTTTTTTTTGGAAATATCCAGAAATTTTTTCATGGCATCATTATTAATCTTTTTGAAGTCATCATATTCATAAGGAAATTTATTTTCTAAAAAATTTTTATCTAATTCTATGACAGATAAATCTTCTTTAAGTAGATTCAAAGCAACCTCTCTATTTTTTTTGTATTTATTTTTAAAAATATAAAATTTAAAAAATTGAAAACTTTTATATTTAAATGAATGTTTTATATTTAGGACCTTGCTTTTAAGCGACATAGTATAATTATATAAATTGTTTTTTAAAAAAATTAACTATAAGCTATTTGTAGTTCTGACCCTATTTATTTTCAATGTAATAAATTATTTCAAATCTTCACTAATTTATGTTGCACTTTTCTCATTTTTATCTTTTGTGATATATTACTTTTCTAAGATAGATAGAAGTTTAATTCTAGATTCATTTTTATACACCAACGTAGTTTCTTTAGTGTTGCCAGCTAGAATTCCATTCTACGGAAATCAATTTGCTTATTTCGATCACCTATACAAAGATGATATTGCATTTAATTCAATTAGCTATTCAAATTCACCTGATTATATTGGTTTTGATTTATTATCACGATTTCTGTTATTAGGTGACAATTTAACCAATCTAAATGTAGCCTTATTTTTTGTAAATTTTTTAGCCTTTTATTCAATTTTTAGATTTTACAAAAATGCTTTTAACGACAAAAATATAACATTATTTAAGTTCCTGTTATTGATTATTTTAGTCGCAATTAATTTACCATCAGAATTTAATTCGTTTATTGGCTTTCCAAAGCTTTTATTAAATGGCACAGCAGGACTTGGAAGTTTTGGGCTAAGAGTATTCACACCAGCCAGCTTTTCATTCATAATGTTTTTGCCTCTTACATTATTGTTAGAGAACAAAACTAAACAATTCTTTATAAGTGGATTAATTTTGTCATCGTTTCACTATTACATTTTCATAGTAATGATTGTTGTTTTCATTTCATACATCTCATCAAAAAGAGAGAAGTTATACCTTTTCCAATCCTTTTTGTTTGTCATCACTCTTTTTTTCATACTGGATCAATATCAATTTTTTCAAGACTTAAGTGAACATTTAGTTAGGTTGAAAAATAAAAATGTTAATTTTAATTTGATACCTGTAATTTCCATTGGAACTATATTAAACAGCGGATTCGATGGTAACTTTGTTTACTACATTAATTTAGAAAATTTTACTTTTTTCAAACCTGAGTTTTCAATTTCAAATTTTTCTCCAACTGTTGGTGTTTTTAATAACGAATCGAGCATACCGTTTGAAAAACTTATTTTGTTTTTTATCAGCTTGTATTTAACGAGAAATAACAAGAAGTTATTTAACATGTTGCTTTTTGCAGTAAGTGTTTTTTTAACGTCTCATTACTTGTTTTCAGTAAATTTATTTTCTTTTCATGCAATCTTCCAGCCTTACAGAATTATTCACTTATTTTCAATTGTTTGTTTTATGGTGATTATAAGTTCAATAAAATTAAGAAATTTTATAACATTTTCAAATAGTTTTTATTTAGTTCTAATACTTTTATTACCCACCTCTTTTTTCTTGTGGAAAACATACAGCTCACTTGAAAATTCATACAATATTGAAATATTTGAAAGTATAAAAAATATAGAAGAACAGTTAGTACTAATTCCACTTAATGAAACTAAAGATGTTTATTATTTTGGTTTTCCAAATATTTTTGTATCAACCTTTCCTCCTACCGATTACTTGAACAATGACATTATGAACTCTTATTTTGATAAGTTGTCTCACTATGAAAATATATATTCCATGAAATCGTGTAAAGAAATCGAAAACTATATTGAAGACAACAACCTTGAAATTGAATATATTTTTATCCCTAAAGAGAATGATTTTTTCGTTAAAGACTGTAATTTAAACATAATTTTCTTTTCTGATTCTATTTGATAAATTTTATCTGTTTTCTAAAGTATCATTAATATATCAATGAAGTATCAATGAATAATATGATTAATTTTGGAATGATAGGTTGTGGTTATTGGGGTAAAAATATCGCAAGAAATATTTATCAGAATGGAGATTGTAACTTAAGCCATATTTCAGATTTAAATGAATCAAATTTAAGCTACATAAATAAAAACTATCCAAACACAAAAACTACTGTCAATGCTGACGAGGTATTCAAGGATGCAGATTTAGATATTGTAGGTATTTTCACACCTCCGAAAACTCATTACAAGCTTATTATTAAAGCCCTTGAGAATGATAAACATGTATTAGTCACAAAACCTCTTTGCCTAAGTGCTTCAGAGGCAGAAAAAATAAAAGCAACTTCTGAAAAAAAACAGCTCCGTGTTTTTCTTGATGACACTTTTTTATTTAGTGGTCCAGTCGCATTTTTAAAAAAATATTTTAAAGAGGAAAGCTTTGGAGACCTTGTTTTTATTCAGTCTTCAAGAATTAATTTGGGACTAATCCAAGATGATTGCAATGTCATATGGGATTTAGGACCACACGATATCGGAATATTAAATTATATTTTAGATTCTGAGCCAATCAAGGTTAGAGCAACTGGCTTCAACCCATTTGAAGGGATATATGATTTTGCATGTCACAGCAATTGTGATTTAGTATATGAAAATAATTTATTCGCCTCTGTAACACTAAGCTGGCTTTCTGCAATAAAAACAAGAAGAATGATTTTTGGAGGTACAAAAGAAACGGTGGTTTACGACCATCTTGATGAAGATCAACAAATTAAAATATTTAAACAAAGCATACTTCCTAGTGAAATAGATGCGAGCACTCAATTTGAGTATTCAGTTGGTGAAACTGTTTTACCTCTAATTGATAATATAGAGCCACTTAAAAAAGAGATAGAAGAAGTTGTGCGTTGTTTAAAAACAAATACAAAGTTTGTTTCAGATGTCGATCATGCAATAAAAACAATTAAAGTCATTGAGTCACTTCAGCTATCATTGATGTCAAATAGTGAGTTTATAGATATATGATCAAAAATGCTTCATTAGAAAACAAAAACGTTTTAATCACTGGAGGAGCGGGGTTTATCGGGTCTGAATTAACTAAACAAGTTCTTTCACACGGTGCAAAGGTTTCGGTCGTTGACAATCTTGTGAATGGTAAAAAATCAAATTTAAATTTGGATGATAAAAACTTGATGTTTTATGAAGAAGATATTAGAAATCAACAGGTTATGCAAAATCTTATTTCTAAATCAGATTATGTTTTCAACCTCGCATGTCTTGGTGTCAGACACTCCCTTCACTCACCTATTGAAAGTCACAGTGTAAATGCTGATGCAACTTTAAATCTACTTAAAATGAGTAGAGAAACTGATATTAAGAAATTCGTACATATCTCAACCTCAGAAGTCTACGGTACAGCAAAGTATGTTCCTATGACTGAAGAACACCCAACAGCCCCACACACTGTGTATGGCGCTTCAAAATTAGCAGGCGAAGCTTATGCACGCGCCTATAGTAAATCATTTAATACTAATACTGTTGTCATAAGACCATTTAATTCATATGGTTACAATTCTCATCACGAGGGCGACTCAGGAGAAGTGATACCTAAATTTATAATACGAGCATTGACAGGAAATCCACTCTATATTTTTGGTAATGGAGAACAGACTAGAGATTTTACATTTGTAACTGACACTGCAAATGCAATAATTCAAATAGGCTTAAACGATTTAACAAATGAAACTTATAATCTTGGTAGCGAGAACGAGATTACAGTAAATGAATTGGCAAAATTGATTTTACAACTTACTAATTCCTCCTCAGAAATTATTCATATCGAGCCACGACCAGGAGATGTATTGCGACTATTCTCTGATTCAAGTAAAGCATTTAATGAATTTGGGATTTCTCACGAAATTGATTTCGAAAAAGGATTAAAAAATTTAATCATGTATTATTCAAATTCAGATAAAGATTTAAATGAAATGCTAGAAGAAGATATTATTAAAAATTGGGAATCTGAATGATACCTCTGACAAAACCCTCAATCGGTATTAATGAAATTAATTCAGTTTCAAACACACTAAAGTCTGGATGGATAACCCAAGGGCCTAAAGTACAAGAATTTGAAAAAAATTTTGTAAATTATACAGGAGCTAAGTACGCTGCAGCTGTATCAAGCTGTACTACCGGTTTACAGCTTTCCTTAATTTCATTAGGTGTTCAACCTGGAGATTTAGTTATAACTGTAAGCCATTCTTATATCGCTACTGCAAATTCTATACGGCATGCAATGGCAGAACCAGTTTTTGTTGATGTAGACAAATCTAACTACAATTTAGATTTAGAGAGTCTTAAAAATTTTATCTTAAATGAATGTGTAGTTAAAGATGGAGTAATTCACTACAAAAAACATAAAAATTTGATAGAGAATAGTCCTACTTTAAAACATTTAAAAAAATTAAATGGTAGGATATCAGCAATTATTGTTCCACATCAAATAGGGATTCCAGCAAATGTAAAAGGGATAAAACAATTTTTAAATAATTACGAGATAGCAATAATAGAAGATGCAGCTTGTGCAATTGGAAGTATTTACGACCACAAAAAATACATAGGAAATCCAGTAGGGGATACAGTATGTTTTTCTTTTCATCCAAGAAAAGTAATAACAACTGGTGATGGAGGGATGGTTACTTCAAACAATAAAAAAATTATAGAAAATATTAAATCCCTGAGAAATCATGGAATGAATATTGATCCCTATAAAAGAAAAAGTTCAAATAAATATTATTTTGATGTGCATATAGACAATGGTTACAATTACCGACTTACAGACATTCAAGCAGCTATGGGTGTTGAGCAGCTTGCCAGAATTGATGAAATCGTAGATGAGAGAAGACAATTAGGAGAAATGTATAAGACAGAATTATCAACCATTAAGGGCCTATCTACATTTGAAAATGAAAAAGGTAATTTAACTAATTGGCAGAGTTTTCCAATTAATATTTTAACAAGACAGAATTCAAAACAATTAGTTAGATATTTATTTGATAGAGGTGTATTTTCAAAAAGAGGAGTAATGAATTCTCACGAAGAACCACCATATATTGAACAAAGTTGGAATTTGAAAAACTCTGAGTATTTATTGAACAAAACTGTACTGCTTCCGATGTACAATGGTTTAACTAAAAAGGATATTAAATTTGTTTGTGAAAAAGTCAGTAAATTTTTTAAATAAAAAATGTTAAGTATTGTAATACCTGTCTATAACGAAGAAGAAAATATAAATAGTGTTATCGAAGAATTATTAGAAAATATTGATACTCAAAGTCCATATGAAATAATATTCGTAGACGACAGCTCTGATGACAATACTTTTTTAAACATAAAAGCTATAAATTTACAAAATAATAATATAAAAATATTACGACTAGCAAGAAGGTCTGGTAGCCATATTGCAACTAAAGCTGGAATAGATGCATCCTCTGGTGATAAGCTTTTAGTTATTTCTGGTGATGGACAAGAGGATCCCTCATTAATTAAAGATATGATATCAAATATTGCTGATGGTTTTGATATAGTTTGGGGTGTTAGAGATGTTAGAGAGGAGAATTTATTTTCAAGATTAATTACTAAAATTTTCTATAAGGGACTTGTAAGATTTACAAAAAATACTACAAACTATTCGGTTGATATTTCTAATGCTGATTTCTACATGTTGAGTAACAAAGTTATAAATGAATTAAAAAAAACCTCATTAAAAAATTCTTCTTTATTTGGTCTTTTAGCTTGGGTTGGTTTCAAGCAAACATCACTTCCTTATAAGAGAAGAAAACGTTTAAACGGAAATTCAAAGTGGGGATTAAAAAGTAAATTAAGCCTAGCTATAGATTGGTATATTAGTTTTTCTCCATCACCACTTAGATTTGTAGTATTCTCGGCTATTACAATTGCACTAGCTGCTGTAATTTACACAGTTTATATTTTCTTAAATTACAACAATGCAACCGGCATACCAGGTTGGGCCTCAACAATTGTTTTGATGCTATTTTTTAACAGCTTTATAATTTTAATTCTTGGATTAAATAGTGAGTATTTATGGAGAACTTTTAACAATACATCAGATAAACCAATTTATTCAATTGAGGATAAAATTGTCTAAAAATGCAAAATGAGAATAAATTATTTTATATATTTGGCAAAGGAAAGCTAGCAAAAGACTTCATTGACTTTTTACTAAAGAATATTGATAAAAAAAATATAATTGTTATTCCTGAATTACCAGAACCCTCATGGACCGAATCTTTAGTTGAATATTGTAATGAGTTAGGTATCAGACTTACCAGTTTTTCAGATGTAACTATTCGTACCCATGAATCTATTGGAATTTCTATATATTTCTCAAAAATTTTTAAACAAGAACTTATTGATAAATTTGAATACTTTGTAAATTTACATAACGGACCATTACCAAGGTATCGGGGAGTAAATCCAATAAATTGGGCTTTAAAAAATAAGGAGAAACAACATGGAGTTACACTTCATACAATTGAATCTGGTATAGATACTGGAAAAATTCTTGATCAAATTATGTTTCCAATTAATGATGATATGGAAGTTATTGATGTCTACAATTTATGTCTGAGCAATGGAATTAAAATATTAGAAAGATCAATCTTTAATTTAGACAATATAGAGCCAATTAAACAAGACGATAGTTTTTCAACTTACTATTCCAAAAAAGATTTTGAAAAACTGGGAGATAGAAAATATTTTACGAGAGATACGTTAGAAGAAACTTAAACTTTAATTATTTTTCATCATCTTTGTATATTTTTAAAATATATTTTGTTCCATCAATTACAAAAAAGGCTGGGTAATTTTCATTGTCAACAACTCTCAGTAAATTAAATTGAGACTTTAACGATTCATTAATATTAAGTTCAGAATCTTTGGGGTATCTTCTTGGAAAATATGTCGCATCACCATTTTGTTCAACCCCCTCTACATTTGGATATTCATTTACATATCTTAAAATTAACTCATATGTTTTTTCTGCCTGAATTTCTCGCAAATCTTGACCAAGCTCGTTACCCGACAACTGTACATTTTCTTTGTAGTATATTTTTCCATCATCAATTTTTTCATTTGCTTCAAATAAAGTAAAGTAAAGCTCATTTTTGTCATTAAGAACTTCCCAAGTAATTGGCGCAAACCCTCGTCCTTCAGGAAGATTAGATGGGTGAGGTACAACATTAGATTTATTTTTACTTAGCCCATCTTTAGTTACAATTTTGAGAGAGGATATAAAAGCAGCAATGTCTCCTTCCTTAAGTTCATCCTCACTTTTAGCAATATTAACAACGTGTCCTAGCTCAGTTAATTTCTCGATAAAAATTTTGTTTGTATCCCAAAACCAAGATTTTTTATTATCACACAGCAGATTAATTATCATACTTCATTTTATATTATTCATTAGTAATCAGCATTAAATAACAAATACACAAGACATTTTAAAAACAAATATTTACGTAATGATAAAATATATTAAAGAAAGGTAAGCTACATCAATTAATCAAATTTAAATTGAAATAATTAAAGTTTTTAGCATGACAAAAACAGTCCCATTTAACGATTTAACTAGAATTCATAATTCAATTGAAGATAAGATTATGAATAAATTCAGTAAAATTGTGAAAAAAAATTCATTTGTCTTGAATAAAGAAGTAGAAGAATTTGAAAATATGTTTTCTAAGTTTTCAAATTCAAATTTTACAATAGGTTGTGCAAACGGTACAGATGCCATTGAATTAATTCTAAGAGGACTAGGAATTGGCGTTGGAGACGAAGTAATAATCCCAACAAATTCATATATTGCGACTGCATATGCAGTCTCAAGAACAGGTGCGAAACCTGTATTTGTTGACAATGATGAATTTTATTTGATAAATACAAATGAAGTTAAGAAGAAAATTTCCAAAAAAACAAAAGCAATTATTGCAGTAAATTTATATGGACAAAAGGCAGACTTAAAAACACTTGCTCAAATCTCAAAACAGAATTCACTTTATTTAATTGAGGACTCAGCTCAATCACATGGTGCGAGAAATAGTAAGTTTTCTAACAATTATTCAATTGGAGCTGCTTACAGTTTTTATCCTGGAAAAAATTTAGGTGCTTGGGGAGATGGAGGTGCAGTTACAACTGATAACAAAAAGCTTTATGAAAAAATGAAGTTAATTAGAAATCAGGGAAGTATAGAAAAATATATACATCCAGAAATAGGATTTAATTCTAGACTCCAGCCTCTTCAAGGAGTTGTTTTATCTGAAAAAATTAAAAAATTAGCATCCTGGAACAAATTAAGAAATGAGGTAGCAGATATCTATTTTGAGAAATTAAAAAAAATTGATTCAATTGTATTGCCAAAAGTACGAGATGGAAACTCCCATGTTTGGCATCTTTTTGTAATTAGAACTAAAAATCGAGATAAAATACTCAATGAATTTACAAGTCACAAAGTTGAATTCGGTATCCATTATCCGATACCAATCCACAGACAAAAAGCCTATAAAGATCATAAACAGTTTAATTCAAAAATTAAAAATGCAGATAATTATGGTGGCCAACTGCTGTCTTTACCAATTTTCCCACATATGAAAAACGATGAAATAAACCGAGTAGTTTCAGTATTAGAAAAATATCACATCTGAAAAAGTTATTTATTATTAATGTTAGAGATTCTAGTTTCAAAGAATGTCTCTATAGATGACTCGATTATTAGAAAATCAAATTCCTCAGCGTTGCTATCAAGGTCAATATCTTCTGACCACCTTTTATATTCCAAATTAAAATAATTAGATAAGTAAGTATTTGGTGCATAGGCTTCATCAAAAAATGAGTCATGGATAATCAATACATCTTTTTTTACTTTAGGAATAGGCTGAATAATGTATTCACTAGAGTTTGATTCAAATTTAATTAAACCCAATCTCTCAAGAACATTGTTATTTTCTTGAATAAGTCCAAGTTTGATTAATTTAAAACTTTCATCTGAATTTGTTACTTTTAGAATCTCCATTAGTGCCAAATTAAGTCCAAAATTATTCCAATGAGTATCACCAAATTCAAAATAGCTTTCATTTCCTTTGTAAAGTTCATATAAATTAATTGAGTTTAAATCGGGATTCCTATTAATGAATTGGTCATAACTTTTGGTAAATTCTTTACATAAAAAATTATTTTGGAAATAGTTAAGGTATTGAGAATCTATCTCTTGCTTAAGTGGAATTAAGAGAAAAATTATTTTATTTAGATATTCGATCTCAAAATTTAGTTCAACATCATTATTAAACGACTGGCAAGATTTTATTTTTGGGAACAAGTTTCCATTTTTACCAAAAAAGACTTCAGTATCGAAAAACTGAGAATCAAAAACAGATTTATCCTGCAAATACCAGCTAAAATCAGCTACATAACTTAGAGTCGAATTTCTAATTTGAGATTTAAAAATATATGTTTCGATCTTATTTTTGAGCTCTATTCGATTTGTTGAAAATATTAAATTTAGCAAGCTTCTTTCTTCACCTAGACTATTAACGGTATTTACATAGCTAAAGACATTTTCAGCTGGAAGAAAAATTCCTGAAACAGAAACAAGTAATAAAATTAATATTATAAAAATTGTAAATACTTTCTCCCTCATGCTAAAACCTGAAATATATAAATGGATCTACAGAGGATGCTATAACTAAAACAAGCGAAAAGATAAACATAGAAATCGTAAGAAACCGATTTTCAAATAATTTTTTTGATACCTTGATGTTCAATAATGATGCAATACACATCGAGGCAACAATTAAAAATTTTAAATTGAAGTACTGCACGGCAATTGGTAGGAAATCATCATTTACTAAATCATAAGTAAATATCGAAGAAATTATATCAATAGTATCTTGAGAGCTTTTAGAAAAAAATGGAACCCAAGTAATGGAAATCAAAATAAAAGTAAGAATTCTATTTGAAAATAACTTTTTGTAATTTAATAGTTTTTCAGTTGTCAAAAATAAACCGTGTAAGAATCCCCATAATAAAAAATTTACAGTTGCTCCATGCCAAAGTGCTGTCAAGAAAAAAGTAATCCATAAATTTCTGAAATTTTTATATTTTGATACCCTATTTCCTCCTAAAGGAATATAAACATATACTTTAAAAAAATTAGAGAGAGTCATGTGCCAACGTTGCCAAAACTCTCTAAAAGATTTTGAAAGATATGGTCTATTAAAATTCTCAGGTAGATTGAACCCAAAAAGTAGCCCAATTCCAATTGCTATGTCACAATATGCTGAAAAATCAAAATATATTTGAAATGTATAACTCAGAACCAATATAGCTGATGATGCAAAAGAAAATGTAAAGACGTGATTACTATTTATGTATATCGAAGTAATCTGTGCAAGCGTATCAGCAATCAAAAACTTTTTGATTAAGCCCAACGAAATTCTATACAGACCTGTTTGTAGAGACTCTATATTTACTACTTTTGAATTAAGACCATTTCTAAATGTGGTTATATCAACAATTGGCCCAGCTAATAACTGTGGAAAAAAAGTTAGGAATGTAAAAATCTCAAACCCATTCTCAGAGTTTTCAACTCTTCTTTTGTCAAAATAGTATGCAATGGATTGAAAGGTAAAAAAAGAAAGACCAATAGGAAAGTTTTCAACTATATAGGATGGGGTCTCAATACTAATAAAATTAAAAACAACAAAGGAATATTTAAAGATAATTAAGGGCGTCAATAATAATGCTACAAATAATGGGTTATTGAAAACATTTTTTTCAATCTGTAATTTTAGTAATCCTGCTAGGAATAAAAGAATAATCAATAAATACCCATTGTCTAAGTAATAAAAATATGCACTTAAAACACCCAAGTAAAACGTTTTTGTTGTTTTGCTTACACTAAATAAATTTATTAATAATGAGAAAGGTAAAAAAAGAAAAAGAAAAGAGTTGGAAGTTAACAGCATATAAGATTTTAAACATATACACTTTTTAAGATTTGAATTTATTAAATTTTGAACTTGAGAGATAAATTTATTTTTTAATTGCCACCATAAGAATAAAAACAAATGAAGTTAAACCAATTGATGAAAGAATAAGAAGCTCAATAATAGATTTGTTTGCAATTAAATAATCAATCATTAAATAATTTTACTATTCGGAGAATAAATCAGCTATTAGTGATCCCTAAAATATTTCCTGTTTTTATTTGTGTGTTAGTGAATTAGAAATAAGTCTATGTTTATTGTGGCCAGAGGCAGAATCGAACTGCCGACCCCTTGTTTTTCAGATAGAGGCAAACCATTTGTCCTTTCATCATTTTACATTAATCATCATTAATATTCGCTCATTTATAAGAGGCTCTAAAATGCAATGAGCAGTAAATAACGAAGACTTCTTTTGTGAGTGTGTCGCACTTTTGTAGCAGTTTTATGTTTAATATATTTATATGGCTTTTGTTGAAGATGGAAAAAAATGTATTTTTTCTAAATGGCAACAAACTGAAAATTTTTCATTTTTGTTAACACTATCAAAAATACTTCTCAATCTTGAATTTTACTCAAGGGTCTATTTTTGGGAAGAAGTGTTTTCTGAAACTGCCTATAAATATTCTAAAAAATACATTGACCTGGTTGATGTTCAAAAACTAAATACAATACAAGAAATTAAATATGATGAATATTTATTTAAAGTACATTTTTTAGATAATTATTTTTTTCTTAATAAATATTTTAGTAAAAGTTATGAAAATATATTTAAAAAATACTCAAATGAAGATGTTAAATTAGAAATTGCAGGCGATATTGACGAAAAATTAATGTATATGCAATATCACTTAGATGCCCTAATTATTAACTACTCACATCTATGTATTAATGATGTTTTTGCCAATCTAGGACACGAACCTGATATTCGTCTCTATCCAGAACTAATTTCACAAGATGAAGCAAATTGGTTAAAAAAAAGATCAACTTCTGAACATAAATCAATGAATATATCACCAAAAATTAGAAAGTCTGACCCTAAACCATAAAGTTGTCGCAATTCTTGTCGCAGTTTTAATTTATTAGAAAGCTAGTAAGAAAAAATCTTTATAGCTATTGGTGGCCAGAGGCAGAATCGAACTGCCGACCCCTTGTTTTTCAGACAAGTGCTCTACCGACTGAGCTATCTGGCCAAATGGCGGGGACGACGGGATTCGAACCCGCGACCTCCTGCGTGACAGGCAGGCGTGAACTCCAGACTTCACCACGCCCCCAACTCTTTAATAAAGAATACTACATAAGCTAACTAAAAAAAATTGATTTGTGGGTCGGGTGGGAATCGAACCCACGACCTTGAGCTTAAAAGGCTCCTGCTCTGCCGATTGAGCTACCGACCCTATATTACATCTAATAAATAATACCCTAAATTACAAATAATCCTTTATAAAGTTATTCTTCTTCAGAAGATTGATTATTTACTAAATTTGAGATTTTAGTTTTGGTATCATCAACAATTTCAATGAGTTCTTCACTTATTTTATTTAATACCTCTTTTGATTCTGATTTGATTTCTTCGTCTTTTACTGTCTCATCTATAGCCTTGATAAGACTTTTTATAGTTTCAATACTTGTATCCACAGTCTGTTTAAATGAATCTTTTAAATCATCTACTAGGTTATCTTGAGAAATTTTTTCTTTAATTTTTTTCGTAACCTCAGATATATCATCAGATATATCATTCCAAGAATTACTTTCTGAGTTATTCACAACTTAATAATATATAAAGCCTAAAACTTTGCTTTATCTTTAAATAATAAATTAGGCTTTGATTTTAGTCGTTGTTTAGCCCAACGTGCTGGTGGAATTAATCTAAAGAACGGGGGAAGGAAAGGTCGTGTAAATTTTAAAAAATTTAGATTAAATTTTAAAATTACATCTTTAATTTTTGATTCGTTTACTCCATAAAGTTCCTTAAACTCTTTTGGCAACGTATTAAACGCAGTAAAAGATATGAACGGCCAAATTGGTTTTATATGTCTTGGAACGGGACCTCCAGCGATGATTTCTTGCACATCTTTCGCAACGTCTGTATAAATTAAATAATTTTCAGTTTTTGATTTATTTACAACCCACTCTTTTAATTCTTTGTGAGTTTGTGGCATTTCATCGATATCTATCAACACAAGACCTGCCGCAACCATATTTTCTTTGTGATACTTGTTTTTTTCTTCAACTGATAGTTTTTTTACTGTTTTCTCATAAAAATAAATTGATGATATTTGTAAACAAGCGTGAACCCAAAGAAGTTGTTCATGATCTAAAGCATCATATACATCTCCGGTAACTTCGTCATTGCCTTTAATTACTTCATGAAGTTTATTTATCCTATGGGCACTTTCGTCAGCCTCATTTTTGGATCCAAATGTTACAGAGTTTTGTAATGAAAGCGTTCTAATCAATCTTTTCCAAGGGTCTCGTTGATAGAATGAAGTCTGTCTTGCTCCAGCAGCAATGAGTGGATGCGCGGCATGCATTAAAAGTGCTCTCGCACCGCCAAATAAAACTGTAATTTCTTTATTGACTTTCCACATCATGGAATCAGGGCCAAAGTATCCGGGATCTGCTTTCATCTTTATAAATTTTAGGTCTTTTATCAGGTAATATTGAATAAGAAATATGAAAATTACATATATAACGTATCAAGGCATACCAAGCACCAACACCTACGCTCATGGAATTTGGACTTTCTCAATAATAAAGCACCTAGTCAAAAAGAATTACGAGGTAGATCTTGTTTTTCCACTTCGTGAAAAAAATTCTACGTCTGATGTTTCAAAACTTCAAGATTATTACGAAATGAATTTAGATTTTGAAGTCAATCCTACAAAGCATTACTTACCATTTGGAAGAATTAATATTTTTACAAAATACATGTATATTTTTAGCCACATTTTGTGGGCTTATTATGTAACTAGAAAATATAAAAATCAACATACAAATATAATTTTTACTCTCTCTGATTGGGTTTTTTATTTTTTGTCTAAAAAGAATGTAAGAGTAATTTATGAATGTCACAATGTTACTAATATAAGAAAAAAACTTGTCACAAAATCATTAGAGTCTATTAATTCAAAAATTATTTGTATCAACAAATATATCAAGGAAGATTTAAATCTTAAAGACGGAGTTAATATTACTGTGCTTGAAAGCGGATTTGATCAAGATTTATTTTATGACAGCTCATCTAAACATGACAAAATAAAAATAGTCTATTCCGGAAATTTACAAAGATTCGGAAAAAGCAGAGGGGTAGTAGAGATTATTGAATACTTTCTGGAATCAAAATATAGTAAAAGTTCAGAGTTGCATATTTTTGGTGGCCCAGATGATATTGCAAGTAATTTAAATAGTCAGTTTAAATCAGAGAATGTACATATTCATGGTCATGTCAAAAGGACTGAATTAGCAGCAGTCCTGAGTGAGGCACAGATTGGAATTTTAACAAATGATGACAGCATTCACTCGCAGAGACATACTTCACCGATGAAATATTATGAATATCTAGGATCTGGTATGAATGTAATTGCTACCAATTCACTTGCTCATAAAGACCTCCCCATTCAGAATGCAATTAATTATTTTGACCTAAATGATAAAGAAAGTTTTTTTGATGCGCTTGATAATGCAATAAAAAATTATGATGATGAAAAAGTAATTGATGTTTCAAGATTAACAATGGATTACAGAATGAATAAATTTATTGATTTTGTTAATGCGCGTCCGGAAGGACTCGAACCCTCAACCCCCTGATCCGAAGTCAGGTGCTCTATCCAGTTGAGCTACGGACGCAAAAATTAATTAGTAATTTAATTCTTTCATTTACTGAATATTTATCAATATTATTTTTAGAATTTTCAATGAGAGATTGTCTCAAATTTGTATCTAAAATCAAATTAGAAATTTTTTCTCGAAAATCATCAAAATCATCTGCTTTAAAATATACAATCCCAAGCTTGGTTTCATTTAGTTCTAAGTTGCTTTTAATATCTGATGACAAGACCACTGCACCAGCAGCAGCATATTCAAAAATCTTCATTGGGGATGCATAGTTCGTCATATGGAATTCGTTTGGGTAAGGCACAATACCAATATCAAGTTCTTTCATGTATTCAGAAACTTTATTCTTAGGCACTTTGTATTTATAAGAGAAATCAATATTTGTATTCTGAAATTCTTGAGTAATTTCGTCAACCTTCTCTTTAGGACCACCAATAAGAGTTAATTTAAAATCATGATTTTTTGCTAAATTTTTTAGTTCTAGAAAAGCTTTTTTAACTCCTTTATCTTTGCCATACGTTTCAAGCATTCCTATATAACCTATGTTTAACTTCTTATTTTTTTGACGAGAAACGTCTTCCTTATAAAGATTTAGATTTACACCATTTGTTAAATAGATTGTATTGTTTGGTGATAAATCTGATAGTTCATCGAAAGATGTAATTGATGTTCCAACAAAAAATACATTCTCATATTTAGAAAGTTTTTTGACTACATATTTTTGAATAAATTTACCAGCTCCATGCTTCTCATAAATGATATTTTTATTACTTGATGCATGATTGATTAAGAGATTAGGGTTTGTTGACCATAATGTGTCAATATTCTCAAGACTATTTTTTAGTGATTTAGACCAGTAATACGCTCCTAAAGTCCAAAAAATTTTTTGTATAAAATTTGGAACAAAATCGTAAAAAAATAATTTTGTAAAATCATAATTTTTTACTTCAATGAAGTTAACTTGTTTATTTTCATAATATTCTTGCGGACTAACATCTAAAGTCTTTTTGTTTGATGTTTTTGAATAAAAAACATTTACATTGCAATTGTTTTCTAAAAATCCATCAGCAATGTCAATAATGTGTGAGCCGTAAGCCTTTTCTGTCGGAAATCTTCCATAAACAATTATGCCTATATTTTTCATTTCAAACTTTATACTAATTAATTGAATTATTTTCATAACTTATTTATTACCTAATTAAAATGTTTATATAGTGAAAGCATTAATAACTGGTATTACAGGTCAAGATGGTGCTTATTTAGCTGAACTTTTACTTGAAAAAGGCTATGAAGTTCATGGTACTGTAAGGCGCTCGTCATCAATAAATACTGAAAGAATTGATGGTTTGATTTCCAAATATTCTGATGATAATCAATTGACGCTTCACTACTCAGATCTTTTAGACTCATCATCAATTACAAATTTACTGAACAATATTCGTCCTGACGAGGTGTACAATTTGGCTGCCCAATCGCATGTTTCAGTTTCCTTTATTAATCCAATATTTACAACACAAATTGGAACTCTTGGCTCTATTTCAATACTTGAAGGGATTAGACACCTCAATAAAGATGTAAAATTTTATCAAGCTTCCTCCTCTGAAATGTTTGGAGGTGCGAGCAAAGAACTTTTAAATGAAAAATCTCTATTCGATGCAAAAAGTCCATATGGAGCTTCAAAAGTTTTTGCGCATGAGATTACAAAAATATATAGAGAATCGTATGAGCTATTCGGTGTAAATGGGATACTATTTAATCACGAATCACCTCTAAGGGGTGAGACATTTGTTACTAGAAAGATTAGTAAAGCTGTTGGAAGGATTTCAGTAGGCATCCAAGAGCGATTAACTCTAGGGAATCTTGATGCAAGTAGAGACTGGGGGTATGCAAAAGATTATGTTGAGGGCATGTGGAAAATGATGCAACATGACACAGCAGAGGATTGGATTCTAGCAACAGGGGTAACAAAAACGGTTAAAGAATTTGCTGAAGCAGCCTTTAATGTTGTAGGTCTATCTTGGGAGAATTATGTAGATATTTCAGAAAAATACTTTAGACCAAATGAAGTTGACTATCTAGTTGGCGATGCAACCAAAGCAAAGAATAAACTTGGGTGGGAACCTACGGTTGATTTTGATGAACTTGTAAAAATTATGGTTGAGCATGACATTACAGAGGCCAAAAAAGATTTAGCTTTGTTGAAAGATAGTCTGATATTTCCAACATGGGAACACCCAAAAGAACTGTAAATCATGAAAGTATTAGTAGTTGGTTCTAGTGGCTTTCTTGGAAGATGGGTAAAAAAATTATTACTTGAAGATAATAAACATGATGTAATTGAAATTCATGGAAAAAAAGATTTAGATATTACAAACATAAAAATCCTGAATGATTTTTTTCTAGAACATAAACCACAAGCAGTCATAAATTGTGCCGCTTTTGTAGGAGGTATCTCATATGGTTATAAATTCCCAGCAAAAATGTTATCTGAAAATACAAAAATGGCGTTGAACTTATATCAAGTTTCAAATGAAAATAAAGTTTCTATATTAATAAATCCAATTTCCAATTGTGCTTATCCAGGGAATTTAGATACATACAAAGAAGACCATTTTTTCGACGGTCCTCCTCATGATTCTGTTTATAACTACGGGATGTCAAAAAGAATGTGTGTTGATTTAGGCAGTAGTTTTTTTAAAGAGTATAATTTTTCTTCTGCAAATATCATACTGTCAAATATGTACGGCCCAGATGATCATTTTGATGTTGAGAGATCCCATGCACTTGGAGCATTAGTTAAAAAAATATCTGATGCAAAAATGAATAGCGAAAACATTGTTGAAATTTGGGGCACAGGAAAGCCAATTAGAGAATGGCTCTATGTTCAAGATGGTGCTAATGCATTGGTTAAATCTTTAAATCTAAAAAGTGGGCATCATTTTTTTAACGTTGGTGTAAAAAAAGGAATATCAATTATTGATTTAGCAAATATTATTAAGAAACAAGTTGGATGGGAAGGAGAGTTTTCATTCAACATAGAAAAACCAGATGGAGTTTTGGAAAAAAAAGTCGATGGTACAAAGGGGTCTCTACTTTTAGAATGGGAACCAGAGTTTGAATTAGAATATGGCATAGAGAAAACTATAAATTGGTATAAAGAAAAGCATGGAAGATAAACATATAAAACATATCACTACAAATGGAGAAATCTATGCTTCAATTTTTGACATTAGCAAAATGCCTGAGGGTCTAGATTTTTTAACTAATGATGAATCTTTCATTCAAGTAGGTACGTGGAATTACAAAAAAAATAAGATTTTAGACGCACATTTTCATAATTACTTTGATAGAAGTTCATACAGAACACAAGAAGTTGTTTATGTATTACAAGGAAAAATTAAATGTAATTTATACGAAGAGGACGCAACATATATTGGCTCTGCCATCGTTGAATCAGGAATGATGATTGTTCAATACCAAGGAGTTCATGAATACGAAATGATAGAAGACTCAAGGGTTTTAGAGGTAAAAAATGGGCCCTATCATGGACCAGATAAAGATAGAACACGGGTAAATGTCAGAAAAAATTAATCAAGTAGAGCCAAACATTTCTGAACAAGATATTCAGAGGGTCAGTGATTATATGTCTAGCGGTGCTTGGATCACTGAGCATGCACTTACTAAAGAACTAGAAGAAAAGATAGCACATTTTGTTGGTCGCAAATATGCAATTGCAGTACCTAATGGAACAATTGCTATTTATTTGTCATTGCTTGCTGCAGGATTAACTGAAGGCAAGCGAGTCGCAGTTCCTAATATTACTATGATTGCAACAATCAATGCCATACTTTGGGCAGGTGCTGAGCCAGTAATAATTGATTTGAATGAGCGATTATGCATGTCTCTAAAGTCATTACAAACAGTAGATAAGCTCGACGGAGTTATATATGTGCCTTTGAATGGCAGAACAGAAGACGGCTTAGCAATAGAAGAGTACTGCAAGGAAAGAAATATAACACTAATTGAAGACTCTGCACACGCTCTTGGTTCACAGTATCAAGATAGAACGTGCGGATCACTTGGAAGTATGAGTGTATTTTCTTTCACACCACATAAAATCATCACGATGGGACAGGGAGGACTAGTCCTAACTGATGATGATAGTCTTTATGAGTATCTTCTAGATTTAAAAACATTTAATAGATCAAAAGACAAAAGTGATTGGCACGATGGATTTGGACTAAATTTCAAAATAACTGATTTACAATCTGCATTGGGCCTTTCACAGTTTGAAAAAATTAACGAATTTATAAATATAAAAAAAGAAATGTTTCAATTTTTTGAAAGAAGTATTAAAAAATACAATTTTATTGATTTTTTTGAATATGAAACTCCTTGGTTTGTAGATTTAATTTGTGAATCGGAAAAAGAAAGAGATAGTGCAAAAGCTTTTCTGGGGGATGCCAATATTCTAACAAGAGAATCCTATCCAGCTTTGAGCAAACAAAGTTTTTTACAAAATGTTGAGAAAACGAACCTAGAACTTTCTGAAAATATTTCTGAACATATTCTTTGGTTACCTTCCTCTACAAATTTAACAAAAGACCAAATGCAAGAAGTCGTTGATAAGGTTACGACATTTTGTGCAACAAAAGAATATTAAAAAATGAGTACAAAAGATACAAAATTACTTGATGTTTCCTTAATTATTGCAACGTATAACGAAGAAGAATCACTTGGCTATGTTCTTAATGAGATTAAAGATTTTAACATTGGTGAAATTATTATTATCGATAAAAATTCTACAGATAATACAAAGAATATTGCTGAAAAATACAGTGTAAAATTTATCACTCAGTCACGAGAAGGCTGGGGAGGGGCCGTTAAAGAAGCCATTGAACTTTCATCCAAAGAATATATTACTTATATGGATGGTGATGGATCTTATAATCCGAAAGCTTTATATGAAATGAAAAATCTTATCAAAGACCTAGATGCTGTTTTCTGTTCAAGGTATAAAGATGGTACAAAAAGTCCAGATGATACCTTCATTAGGGCATTAGGAAATAAGTTTTTCACAGGATTAGTAAGATTTAGATTTGGATGCGATATAACAGATTCTTTATTTTTCTATCCAATGTTTAACAGAAGAATTTTGAATTCCGTCAGTTTAAATTCAGATGATTTTACATTATGTCTTGAATTGCCTGTTAAAGTTCATCAACAAAAATTAAGATATACTGAAATATTGAGTGAGGAAAGAGAAAGATACGCTGGCAAAACAAAGGTAAATGCATTAATCGATGGGCTCAAAATTTTAATAGGTATCTTTTCGATAAAAAAATTATGAAACTGCATTTAGGTTGTGGAGAACGATATTTAGAGGGGTATACACATATAGACCTTGCTGATTTCGAACATATAGATTACAAAATGCCTGTAGATAATCTATCAATTTTTGAGAATAATTCGATTGATGAGATCTATGCTTCACATGTTGTTGAGTATTTTGACAGAGATGAAGTCAAACTCCTATTAAAAGAATGGAATAGGGTTTTAATCGATGGTGGAATTTTGAGAATAGCAGTACCTAATTTTGAGAATCTCATAAAAGTTTACGAAATGACAAGCAATATTGATAATATATTAGGTCCATTATATGGAAAATGGAATGCAACAAACGAAAATACAATATATCACAAAACAGTCTACGACAAAGATAGCCTCACAAAAGTTCTTCAAGATGCAACTTTTAGAGAAGTTAAGGAGTGGGACTGGAAGTCTGTTTTCGCTTCAATTGATTACGATGACCATTCACAAGCTTATTTTCCACATATGGATAAATCTGACGGAATACATGTGAGTTTGAACCTGGAATGTATTAAGTGATACAAACAAAATATAGAATACACTTTTTCGTAGCATCCCTCCTTCATTTTCTTATTTTTATTCCATTTATAGTTCAAAAATTTATTGGACCAGATTGGGATTCTTATGCACTTCTTGGTACAGTCATGAATTTATATGAAGACTCACTTTATCTTCCATCAAGACCTCCAGGATTTCCATTGTATGAATTTTTTTTAACATTTGTTTATGGTCTTTCCAATTATCTAAATCTTAATTTTGAAACTTTATTTCTGATAAGCCAATTTATCTTTGTAGTAGGGAATAACTTCATAATTCTTAATTTTTTCCAGAAACAATCTTCACAAAGAATTTTTTTATATTACATTATTGTTTTTTCGCCTATTTATTTAACAAGTGGTTTATCAGTAATTGATTATCACGCTGGATTATTTTTTGGTTTACTTGCCTTATACCTAGCAGTCCATGTGGACCAAACTCGTATTTTTGTCTCTGTATTACTTGCGGTTTCTACGGGCATTAGGTTATCAAATGTGATTTTTGTTATTGCGGTTTTGTTTATTTTTTACAGCAAAAAAGATTCAATACAAGATTTGTTTAAATTTACGTTTACAACAGGAATTTTCTCAATGTTAATTTACTTTCCTGGATATCTAGACTTGTGGAACTCTACTCTTTCTGACAATCTTACAAGCCCTACAGATATGGTGTGCATTTTAAATCTTACAAACACGGATCATACATTGATTGGAAGATTGGGGAGATTTGTTTTAAAGCAGCTTGATTTTCTTGGAGTTATTGGTACTTTTGTAGCATTACTTTTTGTATTTAAGATTCGCAGGAAAGATATCTTAAAAAATCTCCATTGGTTTATTGTCTTTTTATTATTTGAACTTAGTTTTTTGAGACTACCTACAGAGGAAGGCCATTTATTGCCTGCATTAGTTGCGCTTTTTTTATTTATGAATTCAATGGAAATTAAGAATTCTTATTTAACAGTTATTTTAATTTCAACATTAGTGACAAATTTTCTTCACTTTGGATTATACGAGGTAGACCAACCCGACCAAGCAACAGAAATTTACTTTAACTTACAAATAAAACAAGGGTTATTAATTCAAGACTATCAATCTAGAGAAGACAAAGGACAAAATAAAGAATTTCATTATTTAAACGCTTATTATTCAATAAAAAATGTTTGGAACAATGGCTGCCCTAATTAATTGCAGCAAATTTAATCTGTATTAAATAAAATTGAGATTAAGTTTTGTAATGAAACAAAATTTTTAATTCTATTCGTTAAAACATATTCTCCATTAACTTCTGCTAGGTAACCAGTGTATAGCTGTTCATTAATCCTTTTTTCTAAAAACATCTCATTATTTGTAATTTTCTTTATTTCATTTTGTAGCTGTTCTTTTGTAATTGGTGAGTTTATATTTTCTTCAGATAAATTATTTAATAAACTTACAGAGACTGACCTTTCGTAACTAACCGGAAAAAGAACAAAGAATCCAAAGTTCATCGAAAATACTGCAATTAAAACAACAAAGAAATTTTTGATTTTTTTTCTAAAAATAAAATAATTGATAACAGATGAAACAATTAACAGGTATATTCCGTCAAAAAAATAGATATTTGTAATTCTGAAACTATCAAATTGCAGTAAAACTATAAATGTTGTTGTTAATGATAAAAAAAGTTTAATAAGATCTTTCATATTATTCTATTAATGCTCTCTTGTAGTTTTGTAGACCAATCCCTATTGTAAATATGATTCAACGATAAAAAACATAGACCAATAATTATATGTCTCGGATAGAAAAGTTCTGGATCATAAATTACAAAAGGTAAAAGATTTAGAATTCCCAAAAGAAAAAATTGATTACTTGCGAGACCTTGTTTTTTATAAATTGAGATTAAAAAATTAATTATTGATAAAGCAAAAACACTAAATCCAATATAAATAATTGTGGAACCAAGTGTCATAAGGATTTTCTCATTAAATGGATTGATTATTAGATAATTGAGGTTTTTAACAAAATTAAAATCTAAATTTCTTCCATAATTCCAACCTGATGTCAAGACTACAAATTCATTTCCAAAATAAAGGTTATGTAGAAGAGGCAGTACAAGTAAGCTACCAAAGCTTATATAATTTCTGAGTTTTAAATTTTTTCTATTTAGAAACAATACCAACAATGCGTATAATCCAGTTTCTGGCCTTATCAAAACACCTATACCCATAAAAATAATGCCCAAGAAAACTTTGTTTTTGTTTATTAAATATATTGAGATTAGAAACAGTACTAAAGAACTTGCTTCAGACATTCCATATAAAAATATGTTTCTTACATTATCAGATATAAGAAATAGAACAAACAAAAACGAAAGTGGGTTGTATTTATAAGAATTTAAAAATATAAAATTTACACATAGTGATAAAATTGTAATCCACACAACGTTCCAAAAGTCACCAAAGATTATATGTAGTAAGTACAAGAAATACCTATAGCCAGGAGAGTATAAAAACACTTTTGCCCCACCTCGAAGACCATCACCTTCAAGAATTAATCGGGCTTGATTTTCATATGTCAGGCTATCAGATCCCCCGGGCTTAACAATTAAGTCAAAATTATTCCATGGATAGTCGATAATGATAAAACTTAATAGTACAAATATATGTAAAAAATTGAGATGTGCCGTTTTTGAATTATTAAAAAATAGAAAAATTGTTAACAGACATAGATAAGCGTATAATTTTATCAACCTATTTTGCGATAAATCAAAATTGTAAATTAGACACAAAACAATTGATAAAGAAAATAGAATTAAATAATTTTTATTAACACCGTCCAGCAAGTCCTTTAGATTGAGAAACAAATAACCAATTAAAAGAAGAATTGAATACAACTCATAATCATTTTCCGAACGGCCTTTTTCTTCAATGATTAATTTCGCAAATTTCTCGTAGGGATACCCACTTTTCAATGTTGGAATGTGTTCAATTTTCCATTGCGTATACGAATACTTTACAGTTACAAAATTTGCATTTTCAGGAACATCTATTATTACTGTATTTTCATTCCAGTACCGTGAAGGAATTCCATAACCTGTTGAACCATCATTAAACTTAATTGTTATTTCACCTATGTAATTAATTTCTAATTGACTTGTGCCTTCATCAAGTTTTTTATATAGATTCATTTCAAAAGGAAGCCAATCTCTTCTTAACTCGTAAATATTAAATTTTGAATGGTTTAAATAACCAAGTGGAAAATTAGCAGAATTAGCGCCAAGCCATTGGTAGTCCTCATCATAGGTTTGATAACTAACTGAATTAACCTTATCAGTAAATTCAGAATTAAGATTATTAAAGCTCTTTGCACACGTAGAATCATAGTATTCATACTTAAAACTATTTTGAATTGGTGTTGAGTCATCATTTACACAAACTAACCACAGGTTTTGGGGATTTAATATAAAAAAGAATTTTAACAAGAATAGAGCAGTAAAAAACACAATACTTCTTGCTAGGGACCTTTCGTGAGCTTTAAAAATAGTTGTAGCCATGAGTACAAATAAAATTAAAGATGTTTTTGATGAAAATGGAAAACCTGAAAAGTATCCGAGTCCTTTAACTGGAAAAATATAAATAAATATAAAAAGCAATTTTATTATTAGTTTTCTATTTTTCTTTTTTAAACTCATATAAATAAAGCTATCCTTTAAGTTGAAGCATTACTGATATAAATTTATAGTAATGCCGAAAATTAAATTTTTTAATTCAGGGAAGTAAATGTTAAAGAAAAATATAAAAATATTTTCAATTTTTTCATTTTTTCTCTCTCTATTTTTTACTTTCAGCATTGGTGAGATATTTTACAATAGTATTGACGGTACAGATTTTTACAGATACTTCAGGTATATTGAGTACTTCAATGGAACAATTGAAAGTCCTTCTAGGGAGCAGGGCTTATTTTATTTTTGGTTTATTTCATTATTTATTGAATTATCTGAACAGTTCTATATAGCTGATAAGTGGGAATATATTTATAGCTCAGCAATACAATTTGCAAATTTTATTTTTTATCTAATTGGCTTATTAGGTCTATCTCTCTTTATGAAAATTAAAAAAGTTAATTCAACACAAATTTTTCTTTCATTAACTTTATTAAACCTCTTTCCTCCAGTATTTGGAGGAAGATTAATCATGAAACCAGAAATGCTAGCGTTTGCTTTATTTCCTTGGGTTTTACTAGGTATTGAAAATTATTTTAAAAGCAAAAATATTATGAGTCTTTTAGCAATAACCCCGTTTTTAGCTGTTATTGCAACAAGCAAGGGTACTGTTTTTGTACTCACGGGGTCCGCTATTGTTTTTATTTATATAAAAAAAATTAAAACAATTAAAATCTCAGACTTAGCTATTTCTGTATCAATCTTCTTAGTTATGTCATATCTTCTTTATCAAGAAAATCTTACAATTAATGGTGTAAGTATGCTTTCACACCCCGAGCTAGAGTCCTATTTATTTCGTGCACCATTATCTTTTATTTATACTCTAAGTTTTGCAGAGATATTTACTAACCCATTTCGTAATGTACATGCAGGTTCACTTTTTGGGATTACTGTTATTGATCTATTTGGCGATTACTTTAATCGCTACTGGGATCATGAACGAAGCTTATTTGTATCAAATAGGAAACAAGTTATAACTTTTCTCGATTATCCAAGAAGAAACCTATCAGTTATTCTTTCAATATTATTTTTTATCTTCACTTTTATGAAGCAAAAGTCTTATACATTCTCAACCTACACAAAGGTTTACTTAATTGGTGTTTTTATATTGCTTCTTACATCACTTGGTGTTTTTGGTCTTCACTTTAATCCAAACAAAGGAGATACAGTAAAAACCCATTACTATTTCTTTTTGTTAGCGTTTTCGTTTGTATTTTTAATTATTAATTTTCTTCGAAGATCAAAAGCTAACACGCAAATCATAACTACAGTTTTAGCGTTTTTAATATTTACCTTTATAGTTGGATTTCCAAAAAATTATGATGATAATTTTAAATATGAACTTTCAGAAAAAATTCCAACAACACTTAGTTGTAGAGTTACTTCAAGTTATTTTGAGACTATTACCGACATTGATATTGAATGCTTGACAAAAGAATTAGCTACTTGTGGTACATATGAAGTTTTTAATGAGCCAATTCAACATCAAGATGGATATTTAATATTTCAACCTGATGAGTTTTTTCAAAATACAAACTTACAGGATTCAGATGGAAATTCAGTCACTGTTTCGGGATATGCGGAATGCCTTCACTATTTGTCAGGAGGGTATACAAAAATTCAATCAAATATAGTTGACGACAGAACTCCGCAGATTAACAGAATCTTTTTATTTTTGATTCTGGCAAGTTTCTTTTTTCTAATATTTAGAAATAAATCTTTTATTTTTAATAGATAAATTAATACTTTATTGAATATTTAGCTCATTCTTTTAGTATTTTAATAATGAAAAAATTAGAGCTTCTATCTCTTTCTGTTGTTTTAATTTTCTTTGTCGCGTGTGGCATTCTAGATGAAGATGAAGTTGTTGCCCCACTCGACACTACAACGACAACTACTACTGTTCTAGTAACTACAACAATTACTTCCATTCCTGAAACGACAACTACGACCGAAATAATTTATGATGGATGCATACCCGAAGATAACCAAAATATAAATTTTGAAGATTTAAAAAATGTTCAAAATTTTCTAAACAGATATGGGTTTGATGCAGGAACAGAAGATGGCGTTAGCGGAAGTCAAACACGTGAGGCAATAAAAAGATTTCAAGCATACGTTGGAATCAATGTAGATGGCGATTTAGGTCCAACAACATATGGAAAAATGAGAAATTATACTGGATGCGAATCAAGAGTAAACGACTATGAATCGACGACTACAACCACCACAACAATTGTAGAAGAAGAGAATACTGACACCACTACAACCACTACTACTGTACCAGTAACCACAACAACTACAGTCATTGCCGCTACATATGACTATGGGTTCCAAGGGATGATTTCACCAGAAAATGGTAACTTTCAAGATATTATATCTAACCAGAATGAAAACAATTCATTTTGTTCCGGAATAGCACCTACATACTCTGAACAAAATCAAAAAAGTGATTTAGGCTTTCCTCCAGTTTATAATTTATACCCATCAACCCCATCAGTAACTTCTGGTGCGACAACTCAAATTACTTCAAACACCTCTACTACTTTCACAATCCAAGTAAACGGTAACGGCGATGAAAATTTTAAATTCTATTTTATTGAACCTTTTACATCCTCTTATGTGTCTTTAGAACCGATAAATATTTCTACCAGCTCAGGTCTTACAGAAGCCACTTTTTCAAAGAATGGATTAAAACAGGGCTATTGGTTTTATGGCTATGCCGACAGTGGTAGAGGGGGAATAGTAAGAGCCGACGGGTTAAGAGAATTTTTATCCGGGCCAGCCTTAGTTCAAAATGATGTAAATATAAATTCGTTTAATAATGTATGGCTGCATACATCTGAAGACTTAATTAGCAATGCAGAGTTTGTACCCAATAATTCTGAGATGTATATTACATACATCATGGATACTGGTTTTAACTCATTTTCAACAATATCAAATGAAGTTAGTATTTCATCCAACACTATAACTCTCGTAAGCAGTGACAACTATGCTGCCGGAGATATTATCTTGGTCGATAACGAGTTTATGTTAATTCAAGAGATTTCCGCTCAAACATTTACGGTTGAAAGAGGCTATAGAAATTCACTAAAGCAAATACATGGAGTTGGAACCTCAGTTCAAAAACTTGTCACAGATACTGATATGAAAGCAGTAAGAGGGTACGCAGTGTTTAAGGGTGAAAAAGGATATCAATTTGCCGTGTCATTAGGTCACGAGGGTGTTCCAACAAAATTTACAATATCAGATTCATGTCCTAAAGACCTGTACTCGTTAGATTATATAAAAGTCTTTGCATGGAGAGAAAAAGGGGAGTCATTCACCAGGTCAATTGACCTCGGAGGTGCTGATGCTGTTATATCGAATGATAGTTTCACCCTTTATCAAGGTATTGAAAATTATATATTTCCTGATATGTTTGCATCTGATCAAAGTACTGGTCAATTTTTAAATCTTGGACCAAGAGAAGCAACTTATGCTGTTGGAGATATTATAAGTTTTGATTTTGCGGGTATCGTTTCAGGCAATAATGAAATTAAATTTATCGAGTTAGAATTTCAAATGTTCCCTACAGGTACAAAATTAAGTTCAACAAGAAAAATAATTTTTTCACCTAACAATGGCGAATATAAATACAATTCCACAATAACTTCAATTTCAACTTCCCCAGTCTTTACCAGTGGAGCTTGGGAAAGTGGTTATCGTTATGTTTTAAGCTACGTAAAAATTAACGACGGTGTATCAGAGTTAATATTTAAAAACAACAGTGAACTCGAAAATGTAACACTTGGCACTAAGTCAACTCATAGTGTGTATTACTTAGATCAATTTACGTTTACAATTGCAAATAGCTAGTCGTTAAAAATTAGTATATATGTTGTAATTACTGAAAAATAAATTTTGTATGTAGAGTAATCCTTATGAATTTAAACAAAATTTTGATAGGTGCATTTATATCTATAATTATAATTTTTTTAATTTACATTTCTTTCGCATTAATTTCAATACCGCTAACAATTCTTATACCTCTTTTTTCTTAGTAACAAATGTAGTGGGCTTGAGATTATCTAATTTCATATTTACTAAAAATAATTAAATTAGATAACACTATATTTATTAATGCAACTCGTGACTCATCATCCAAACTTTCTTCAGTTTCTAAACACAATAAGATATTATTTAACATTCCTATAACTCGTGGATTATCCAATTCCCACATTTCAGACTGTTTACAAATTTCTTTGATTGTATCAAGAGGTATTCTTGATTCTTCTTTCAAGAATTACCAGTTGTCATAACTATTTCAGTTGTTGCTAAAAGGCCTGTAACAACAATATCTCCCGTCTGGTTGTAAATTAAGTGTTCCTTAAAATATGGATTCCCGTTATCAGTTTTTCTTCTTACAATTTCTACTACTAGTTGTTCTAAAGTAGCTTCCCATAGGTAAGTATTTTGCAATTAAGTTCCTTTCTAGTTTGATAGCAATATAAGACAAGTATTTATATATAAAAGTTACAAGGTTTAATAAAAGCTAGTATATAAGTAAAGGAGTATGAATGGAATTACACAAAGACAGCGGATCACTCAGAGTTATTATTGATGTGAGCTATGAATCAGCCGATGAATTTATAGATTTTATCGAAAATGAGCAATGCCAATTTATTGAAAGCCTAGGAGTAGAAGGTCTTAAGAAGTTTGAATGGTATGTTGATAAGGAAACAAATACAGCAACATTGATTGAAGAATTAGATAATGCTGATAGTTTTAAAGAGATAGCAACTAAAGCAATAGGAACTCCTGTAAATTTAAAATTTCGTGAAATTACAACTTTTGAAAATATGACAATTTTGGGTCATGTATCAGATGAAATGAAAGAAAACTTAGCTGCTATGGGACCGAAGTTTAGAACTTTTAAAGCAGGATTAAACTAATTTTTAAAATTTGTGTGCAATGTGTGTGCGAATAGTATTTTTTCTTAGATTTCTGAAAAACCCTTGTGGGCGCTACAGGATTTGAACCTGTGACTTCTTCCTTGTAAGGGAAGTAGGCTAATCAAGGATTTTTAATGTATAAAAAACCAAAATTATTTGGTCCTTTTGACCCTTTGGAATCGGTGTCTGAAAAAATAATATATCCACCATCTGACGTTACATCAATAAATTCTCCAGCATCATTTCCTTTATCTAAACCACCACCAAAAACATTAATAGATGTCATGTTGCCATCTTTATCAAACTCAGATAACAAAACTTTCCAATCGTCAGATGTACCGTTTGGATGCCCTGTACCAAAATAATCTGAGTGATCACCGGTACCACCAGTTACTACAAATCCACCATCTAAAGTTTCTCTGACCCCATAACATTCATCAAGAATATATTTGGGATCATAACCTCTTGGATTACCAAAGATATTTTTCCAAACTTCATTTCCTTGGTCATCAATTAACATAACAATACAATCCCAATTTGCAGTCTGGTATCCAGTTGTATGTCCTGTAAACACAACATAGTCATTGCTCGTAATGTCCATGTCAAACAATTGCACGTTATTGTCGCCCCCGAATAATTTAGTTGAGAGTGTATTTCCATTTGAGTCTAAATAATGCATTGATGCATTTAAACCTACATCAACCCACTCAACAGATCCGACAACAAATCCGCCTTGAGATGTTTGCTTAACTTTTGTGCCTTGCATAGCAGATAAGTCTTTATCCCAAATTACTTCACCAGTTGTTGACATTTTCGTTATAAAACCTTTTGATCCATCAGATATGAACAAAAACCCTTCTTCATCACCTTCTTTGTAACCAGTAACGACTATTTCGTCATTATTTAGAACTTCTATCCCTCTAATTCCACCAACACCATCATGTGTAAATATTTTCTGCCATATTATATTTCCATTAAAATCAAGTTTTACAATTGCACTTTTTTGAAATCCATCTTTATAAAGTCCTCCACTGGCAACATACCCATCGGATAATTCATTCACTGCATAACCTACATCAAACTTGTTTGGAGTTCCAATAATTGTCTGCCATAACTCATTGCCTTTAGAATCGGTTTTTAAAATGATCATATCTGTAAATCCCGTTGGGTCTTCCTCTTTTTCCCAGTGATGACCAATGGCTATAAATCCTCCATCTAAGGTCTGCATACCTTCATGGACGTGCTCTTCACGATCTGTTCCTTGACCCATATACCATCCAGTACTTGTTGATGAAGAGGTGTCAAAATACGTTGAACCTTTATCCCATTCCCCAT
>CACAQC010000003.1:0-79770 GCA_902534495.1 uncultured Candidatus Actinomarina sp.
CATTTCAAACTCTTCTCCAAGTAATGTCACAAAAATAGTGTTCCCAAGATCTCTAAATAGAAAGTAAGTAATTGGGATAATAAAAGAACCGTAGAAAACAAAAATTAACTTATTTCGAATTGATTTTACTTCATTTTTGCTCCCTGCTTTCGACAGCTCTGGAAATAGAATATCAAGGCTTGCAGCAAAGAGTTGAAAAATTATTTCTAAAATTCTTCTAGCCCATGCTAGGACACCTAATACAGAACCAGAATAAAATAGTCCCAATAAAACTATGTCTAATTCTGAAATTAATGCACTTGAAAATGTAGTAAGAACCATTTTTTTACCAGAATCTTGTAGATCATCTCTAACTTCAATATTTGAATTTAATTTGATATCTTTTTTTGGAATAGAAAAATGTGCTACAACAAAAAAAGTTACTAATGTCATAACTTGGAATATAATTAGTGAAATTATTGAAAATCCCTGCATAACCAGAATCCACGCTCCTAATCCATATATCATTGTTCGTATAATTATTTGCTTTGAGCTTGTTACAAAATCGCCTTTAGCTTGATAATATGCCAAAGCTACATGAATCATTTCATTAAAAACAAATCCGATAAGGAACAATAGTGTCATTGGCAAGTCTCTATTTAAAAGTAAAGTTAGAGGTATCAAAATTATCAGAGCTATCATTAAATTTCTAAGTATCAATGAATATGCATTTTGAAACATTAATTTAGAATTTTCATTTTTTTGAGCCAAAACTTTTGTTACAACCAAAGCCAATGACATTACTGCAGCAGTACCAATCAATACGGAGAGACTTTTAGAAGAAGCATATTCGCCATATACCTCAGCACCATACTCTCGGCTGATTATTGTAATTAGAAAAAAGTTTACTAATAAGAGGCTTATCTGCATAATCGATATATAAACCGTATTTTTTTTCCAATTATTAATCATCGGAAAGTCCTACTTAAGTGCCAATTAGCAAGGTTAGAAAGGTACCATTTCTTTTGATAATCAGACCCAGAAAATACTTTCCTTAGAACACTTGGATCGAATAAATGTGTCGAAGAGTTGAAGTTTCTCACAGACTCATAAAAAAAGTCTTCATCTTTTTTAATCCACTCACCCACTGGCGCCCTAAAACCTTGTTTTTGCCTATCTATAATGTCTGAAGAAATGTAATTTTTCGCAACTTTTTTCAATAGAGGCTTACCTGAATAATCAGTACTCAATAATTTTTCTGGAATTGTTAGTACAAACTCAACTAATTTGTGATCAAGAAATGGAACTCTCGCCTCTACTCCGGACTGCATGACAAGTTTATCCATTCTCATAAGAAGTAGCTCTGGTAATCTAACTTTTAGATCTATGAGGGTCATCCACTTGGACAGCTTTGCGTCATTTGAATTGAAATAATCATCCCAGAGATGATCAGCAAACCTAATTAATCCTGATTCTACCGAAATATCTCTTGTGGTAAGTTTATTAATCTCAGCTAAATTAAATCCTAAGGCACCACCGGCAAAAGTCGTACTACCGGTTAACATATTTGAAAGTAAATTAAGCCTATGATTACTTAATTTTGAAAATTTATTATTTGTGGAAGAGTATGGTTTTTTATATTTAGATAATTTAAGTAGTCTATTCCAGTGATCATACCCGTAAAAAAGTTCATCTGATCCTTCACCAACCAAAACAACTTTAATTCCAGATGTACGACTAGATTTACCCAAAAAATATAAAGGTATGCCAACCTCATCACCTACAAGATCGTCTTGGTAGTATGCATAATTATCAAAAATTTCTTTAAAATTATCAAAATTTATTTTCTCTTCATTAAGATTTATTCCAATTTCACTAGATGCAAATCTTGCTTCTTTTAATTCTCCCTTATATCCTTCAAAGTTTTCTTCAAAATCAACATTGAATGCTTTGAGAGATGAATCTGAATTTTTTTTCATCAATTTGCCCAAAAGAGATGAATCTAAACCTCCGGAGAGAAAAAGACCAACCTCAACATCACTAACTTTTCGATATTCTACAGATTCATTGAGAAGCCTATCTAATTCCTCAACAACATTTTTTTCATTCAAATCATGATTAACTGAAAAGGTAAACGGGTCCCAATAAATTTTCTTCGATATTTTCCCATTTTTATCTATTCGAATAAATTGTCCTGGTTCTAACTTTTTAATATTTTTATTACCAGTACTGTCAGCTGGTACACAAAGGTGCCTTAGATAGGCTAGATAAGAATCAATATCAGGTTCAAATTCTATTAGTTTTGATAGTTCTATCGCTTTAATTTCTGAGCCGAAGAGAATCCAATTATCATTAACTGAATAATATAGAGGTTTAATACCAATCCTGTCTCTTGCCATAAACAATTCATTCGTAATTTTGTCGTATATTACAAATGCAAATTGACCACGAAGTTTATTCAATATTTTTTCTTCATATTCTATGTAGCCTTGTAAAAGAACTTCTGTATCTCCATTTGTTATAAATTTATGTCCTTTTGTTTCTAATTCCTTTCTTAATTCTTTATAGTTATAAATTTCACCATTGAAAACTATTGTGTATCTCTCATCATTTGATTGAAAAGGCTGATTTGAACGATCGTTTAAATCAATTATTGATAATCGTGTATGGATTAAACAAACGGATTCTTTGATAAATTGATGGGATGAGTGGTCGGGACCTCTATGTTCAAGAGATCGCTTTACATTCTCAACAACTGTTGATTCAATCTTGGAATTTTTAATTGTTATAATTCCAGCTATTCCACACATTAAAACTAACTTTAATGTTGAATTTATTTAATTGATTAACATTAATTTTTATAGTTTAAGATAATAATTATGATTAAAAGACTGTTTGACATTGTAGTAGTTTTAATTTTTTTGCCACTTCTATTACCTTTAACAGTAATAATTTCAATAATTTTATTCGTAAATCAAGGAACCCCAATTGTTTTTATTCAAAATAGGGTTGGGAAAGAGAATGTAATTTTCAAATTATACAAGTTTAGAACAATGGAAGTTACGGCCGCAGAAGATTTTCACAAATCTCATTATTTTGATTTAGCCAAGGGTAAGCCAATTGAGCCAAATAATGCTCCTTTGGAACCAATAAGAATAGAAAATGATGATAGGATTACTTCTCTTGGACATATACTAAGAAAGGCATCATTGGATGAGTTGCCAAATATTTTGAATGTTATCAAAGGAGATATGTCCTTAGTTGGACCAAGACCTTTAGTTGATTATGAGTCAGAGTTATATGGTAAGTACAAAGAAAAGCGTCACTCCGTATTACCTGGAATCACCGGACTTGCTCAAGTTCAAGGTCGATTAGATTTGAGTCTTCAGGAACGATTGTATTGGGATCTAAAATACATAGACAATTACTCCTTTATGAATGATTTAAAAATAATATTTAAAACTATATCATCCGTTTTAAGAAAAAAAGGTGCTAGCTAGATTAAGCCTAAATATCTATCAGCGATAATGTTGATATCTGCTAATTGATTATTTACTTTGGTTATATTTTTATAAACTCTATCTATGAACAACTTATCTTGTAATTGTTCAAATTTTTCATCGATGTTATCAACATTTGGAGATATATTCACACCTAATTCATATTTTTCTATAAATTTAGCAAGTCCTGATTCAGGATTAGAATATCCTATTAATATTTTATTCATTTTTAAATAATCAAAGGTCTTACCAGGAAACCCCTCAACTGTTAATTTTGGAGATAAAGAAACCAGAGCATATGGTATATCTTTTGTAAGTTCAACTAACTTTTTTCTATCAACAAATGAATTCACATTAATATTATTTGAATTCATATTAGAGATTCGTTCATATTGTGTCCCAGATCCATAAATAGTCAAATTAAATTTGTTAGTACTCTCTGAAAAAATATTAATAAATGATTCTAGATTTTGCGGGGTACCAAGATTGCCAGCATACATGATTTCTTTATTCATTATTGAGGGTTTTGGGATTTCTGGTTCATTTGAAAAATGGTAAATAACATTTACTTTGTTTTCTTCAATGTTTCTCTTGCTTACAAGATAATCTTTGAGCTCTTCAGAATTGACTACAACATTATCAATGACTCTCAAGCAGAAATTATCAATTCTCTTGAATAAATTTAAAAGTACACTGGAGTTTAATTCATTTAATTTTGACGCTATTTCTGGATACAGTTCCCAAACAGAATAAACAGTTTTCTTCTTCAATATTTTTTTTGAGTAAATAGCAATTAGGTTCATAGTTGGTGGATAACTAAAAATATATATAGAGTCAAAATTTTTCCTGTTCTTGGTCAAATAAGTAATAGATTTTATGTGATAACTTATCCATTGAAAAAGTCTTGTTATCCTATTGAAAGATCTTTTTGATGCGTAAAGGTGGGTTATTTTGACGCCTTTATAATTAGAAGTATAAATATTTCTTTTTACTTTCGTCATTTCTTCAGCTGAAAATTCTTTTGAGTCAAAACGATATTGTGGTGTTGAGGCCAAGACCTCGATTGATGTACCCTTGTTGTGAAATTTTGCGGCTATATCAGCTACTAATATTCCAGTTGAAACTTGATCTGGGGGAATTGTTAAAGAGTGAAATAATACCCGGCTCATTCGATAAATGATCTTGTGGTATCAAAGGAATAGTCATTAGGATTATGCTTCCTAAAATCGTTATTTTTACTTAATTGTATTAAATCATTTACAATAATTTCTGATGAATTACCATCGCCAAATGGATTTCGCCATCCTGGCTTGATTGATTTTACTTTTTGAATTATTTCGGTAAATTCGATACTACTTTTTGTTGGATCGAATTTTATTGATGAATCTACATCATAAACTTCTGGACGCTCTGTTGAAAGTCTCATTTGTATAGATGGAACACCTAATATACAAGCCTCTTCAACTACTGTACCTGAATCTGTTGCAACAAATTCTGCTCTTTTTAGTAAAAACATAAATTCTAAATATCCAATTGGATCAATCACTTTAATATTATCATTCAAAATTAAACCTGAATTTTTAAGTATTTTTTGTGTTTTGTAACCCATTGGAAAAATAACATTTGAGTTTTTTATAGTATTTAATAGCGATACTATATTTTCAAAACTTTCTTTAGTCAATATATTCTCTCTTCTATGGCAAGTGACTAATACAAAACTATCATTTATCAAATCCAGTACATCGTCATCTAAATAGTTTGAACCAGTATCAAAATATATTGAATGTTCATGGATTATGTCTACGATTGGATTTCCTGTAACTTTTATTATTTTGTCACTAATGCCTTCATTTAATCCTTGTTGCTTGTAGCTATCTAAATATGCATATATTCTGTCAGATAAATGATCTATTACCGTTCTATATTTTTCCTCTGGCATTCTCCAGTCGTAAGATCTCATACAGCCCTCTATATGAACTATTGGGATATTTTGCTGCGCAGCAGCTATTGATCCCATAACTGTATTTGTATCTCCTAAGAAAACAGCGGCTTTGTATTTATGTTCTTGGAAATGATTATATAAGTTAGAAATTATTGAAGATACAATAGATGCGTCTGTAGGTGATTCAGCTACATAATTACTATTTTGAACATTTGAATGAATATTAAATTCAAAATTAGGAGTTGGGACACTTAATTGCCTAAAAAAAGTATCTTTCATATTTTCTGAGTAATGCTGTCCTGACCATATGAAATCAAAATCTATTTCGTCACTTTCATCAAGTAATTTCAATATTTTACTTGCCCTAATTACATCTGGTCTTATTCCTAAAACTATTGCTAAGTCTTTCATATTAAAACATTATCTTTTTTGTTAGTTCAGAATTGGCTAATTCTTTTATATTTTCTTCTATCGTCGGAATAGTTGGATATCCACCTGCTGTCCATAAGTCTTTATTCAAGTTTGGACTATGTGTGTCTAGAGTCCTATCAATTACAACATCAGCATCTATATGATTAATTTTTATACTCTTTTTAAATTGTTCTTTAAACAATTCAAGTAAATTTGCTTTAGTTATTGTATTCTCAGGAATAAGGTGTTGAACTTTAAAATCAATATCATCGTTCATTATTATTCCTTCTACAACTCGAGAAAAGTTAAGAGTTGTAACACCGTTCCATAAATGATTTTTATAGCCTGAGACACTAGAATCATTATTTTTTAAAAACCAATTCATCAATGAATAACCATTTCCTTCTTCAGGTCCAATAATACTTGACCTAATTAACATTTTATTTTGGCCAGCTATCTCACCTACAATTTTTGATTTACCATATAAATCTTCTGCATCCATAAAGGAATCTTCTTTGTAACCACCATCTTTTCCAGAGAAAACACAGTCTGTGCCAATCTGTATATATTTGATCCCTCTTTGTTCTGCAAGTTTTTGTAAATCTAAAGGAAAATAAGAATTAGTCATTATTGTGTTTTGAATTGATATTTTTTTACTTTCATCAATTTTAGGCTTAATAACACCAATACAATTTACAATGTACTTAAAGTCATTATTTTCTTTTAAAAATTCATCTAAAGAATTTTTTAAAGGATAATCAATATCTAGATTCAGAAATTTACCTTCAAAATTATCATTTATAAACTTATTTTTGGATCTAGATGAAACTGTGACTTCGAAAAATTTTAAAGAATTTAAATGTAAAGAAATCATTTTTCCTAACATTCCATTAGCTCCAAGAACTAAAACTTTTTTTTCACTCATATATTTCCGGCGAATAATCTGTCCATGGGTTCCAAAATTGCGAATCAAACCTGTAATCATCTTTTTTTGAGTCTTCAAGAGTAAGTGAGGAAAAATACATTATACTACTTTCGTTTAAAAGGTTTATTGCACCATTCGCATACCCGGGTGGTATAAATACAATTCCTGAATTTTCATTTAAAGTAAATTTTGTTGATTCAATTCCTTTATTGGGACTTTCCCAATTATCAATCTTTATAGTACAAACTACAAATTCTCCTTTAAGAACTTTTACGAGTTTTGCCTCTATTTTGTGCCCATGCCAAGCCCTGACTGTTCCTTTTTTTGGATTGTTCACTATATAAAACCTTTTGAACTCATCTAATTTTATATCATTGTAAAACTCGAGAGAACCTCTGTGATCTTCAGCAAAACCTTTTTCAAAATATGTAGGTTCGGAAATATTGTTCATTAATTAATACCATATTTTTCTAAAAAATTTTGATTTGAATATCTAATATGATTTACATTTTTTATTCTATTGGATGAAATAAGTTCATGTACTTGTTTTATTCCAGTTAATAAGTCAACTTCTGCCTTGAAGCCTGACTCTTTCAATAATTTTTCGCTACTTACTTGATAATTTCTAGCATCTTGAAACTTCATTGGAGTTGTTTCAATTTTGGCAGATGGAATTTTACTAACAATTTCATTTGCAATATCAATGATTTTATAATTTTCATAATGGAGATTGAATACTCCACCTATATTTGACTCAATAGTATGCGAAATTGCATTAGCAACATCTGTTACATGTAACAATGGTCTCCACTGATCTCCGCCAAATACTGTCAACTTACCTTCGGTGAGAGCCTTTGTTACAAGAATATTGACAACTAAATCTAATCTTATTCTTGAAAACTCGTCACTAATTCCAAATAGAGTACCTAATCTGAAAATTATTGCATTTGAGTCTTGTAGATACTCCTCTGCCTGTACTTTAGATGAAGCATATTCAGAAAGAGGATTGATTGTAGATGTTTCGTCAAGTAAACCTTCTTGTGCTCCATATACAGAACAAGTTGATAAAAACACAATTCGTTTTTTAAAATTTTGAGCTAGAAACCTTACGGATTCTGCATTAATCTCAAATGTAAGTTCTGGATTTATTGCACATGCACCATCTCCAACTAATGCTGCTAGCCAGATAACTGCATCATTTTTGTTCAGCAATTTTTTGAGCTTTTCATGATCTCTTACATCTCCATAAACAAAATCTACATCTTTTCTAAAAGATTCTTCGTAAATTAAAGAGTCATATACTGTTACGTGGTGATTATCTTTTAGATTGTCAACTATGCCTCCACCAACATATCCTGCACCACCTACAACCAAAATATTCACAATTTAATACTATCCTTTAGTCAATTATTTAGGAGGTTTATATAATATTTTTCATGCTTTTCTGCTGAGAGAGTTATGGGAAATTCTTTTGTAATTTTATTTTTTTGTTTAATTTGAATTTGTTTAATTAAATCATCATCATTCAAAATTTTATAAACAAAATTTGCAATATCTCCTGTATTATCTCTGTTCACTAAAGTTTTATAACTGTTTTCAACAAACTCACTGAGTGGTTCAATATTTGAACAAACAACTGGAATATTATTCTCTATAGCTTCTAATACAACAAGTCCAAATCCTTCAGATTCTGTTAAAAATAGGAACAAATCTATTTTTTCAAAAAATATTTCAATATTTTCATAATGATCTTCAAATATTATGTAGTCATTTAAATTATTTACATCAACTAAGTTTTCCAACTTTTGTTTATAATTTTCATCATCGGAACCAGCTAGGAATAATTTAAAATCTAAATCTAAATCCCTAAGTTTTGCTGCGGTTTCAATTACTTTATCCCACCCTTTCCATGGTAAAAAGCGAGCAGCGGTACCAATAACATTTTTGAATTCCGTTTTATTGTTTCGTTCCTTAATTTGTACACCATAGTGAATAGTTGTTATTTTATTTTTATAAATCTTTCTTTCACTTAAGAGCCAATTATGAATTTTATTAGATATTGCGATAACTCCATCAGAGTTATTCAAAATAAATCTCCAAAATAAATTGAAAATAAAATATTTTAATTTTGATTCTCCTGCCCTGTCACCATACTGTGCGTGAACAGTTATTATATGTTTAAATTTTTTGGAAATAAACCTGAGTATACCAACGTAAAAATCTGCTCTAGGAAGGTGGCTATGAATAATTTCATATTCATTGCTTTCTATAATTTTTTTGAGTGCTCTAAGGTTTGTATTTCGATTTTTTGTATAGACTTTTATGCCTTGCAAATCACCAAATATTGAATTCCCTTCTTTGAAAAGATCAAAAGTAAAAATATCTACTTTGAAATTTTCAAAACATGATAGCAAGTTTGATATTTGAACTTCAGCACCATCTTGTTTTAAAGTTGGAAGAACAAATAAAATTTTTGGTTTATTCATTTATATCACTCAACAAAAAGTACATTAACCAGACAACGCTATGGTTATGCAGTAAATCACTTGCAAGTCCTAAGATTAAAAAAGCAGAAATGCTAATTACTGAAGAATTTAATGTTAAATCCTTTAATCTTTTTTCAAAAATTGTTTTTATAAGTTTTAAAAGAATAGTTGAATATAAACCAAAACCAATAATCCCGTATTTTAGAATAAAAAACAAATAAGAGTTATGTGGACCTGTCACTCTTAAGTCATCGTCAAAATCTTCAATATTTCCTACATTGTCATTGACTACACCCACGTTGTTATATCCATTTCCAAATAAAAGATCGGAAACATTTAAATTAGATAGATATCCAGCTGTAGCCGTCTGCATTTCTATTCTGTCCTGGATACCTTCAGTTTCTTTTTCAGATGTAAATCTTTCAATAAAGCCGAAATTTAGTAAAAATAACAAAGCTAAAATCATACAAGTGAAGTTTTTCCTTTTGTCCTTGTTAAAAAAAACATAGACCAAAATTAAAAAAATTAAAACTAATAACGAAGATCTAGAATAGGTGAAAAAACACGCTACTAGAGAAAGAACAATAACAAACGGTTTATAGGGTTGCTTAATTCTTACAAGTGTAAATAATCCAAGTATACAAATTAAATCTCCAAAACTATTCGGGCCCCCTGCTTGAAAACCATTGACTCTCCCAGGAGTAAATCCCCATTGATTCAAATTGAGACCTATATTCCAATAATTATAAGAATCTGTACCTAGATTTAATTTGAAAAAGTAACTTATTATGGAAAAACTTGAAAGAAAAAAGAAGAGGTATACTGGTATATTTTTTAAGTAAACATTTTCCTGGATTATTTGAGATAAATGAGTGAAAATTAGAAAATAGAAAAAGTACCTAAAAATTTCAGTATTTACTTCACCTCTACTTAATGCTAAATTTTGAATCAAAAGATAGGAAGTAAATAAAGTTATTGGTAAAAATTTTCTTACTTTACTGAGAACATTTTTTTTATTTTCAAAAATAAAAAATGATATAAAATATAAAACAATTGGAATATCATCCGTATGTAAAAATCTAAAACTTGTTTCAAAGTGTGGAATGATTGGAATCAAAAAAATTAAATAAATATAATTAGATCGTATTTTATTTTTCACTTTTTATCTCTTTTAAATCTCGAAAAAATCAAATATTTTATTGCCTCAAAAACAATTGCTTTTGACATTTTAGAATCTCCTAAATTTCTTTCATGAAAAGTAATGGGAATTTCTTTTATTGATTTATTTTTTAAATAGGAAAGATAAGTCATTTCAATTTGAAATGAATAACCATTTGAAGTTGTAGAAAAGTAATTTATATCCTCTAAACACTCTTTTGAATATATTCTGAAACCACTAGTCATATCATTGACTTTTGTACCAAGTAAAATCTTTGCAACTTTATTGGCAGTAATAGAGAGTAGTTTTCTACCATTACTCCATCCTTCAGTTTTACCCCCTTTTATATATCTACTTCCGATTACCAAATCAAATTCATCTTTAAACTTAATCAAATTTTGAAGGTCTACAATAGTGTGAGAAAAATCTCCATCCATTTCAATACAATGTTTGTAACCTTGTTCTAAAGCCCATTTAAATCCATCTCTATATGCTGATCCAAGACCAAGTTTTTTAGGTCTCTCAATTAAATTAATGCTTTTGTGATTATCAGAAAAATTTTGAACTATTCTTGCTGTTCCGTCTGGAGAGTTGTCATCAACTATTAAGATATCAATGCTCAAATTTACTAATAAATCTAGTAGGATACTTATATTTTTTGATTCATTATAAGTTGGAATAATTACAACAACGTTGTTTTCTATATCCATTATTTTCAGTTTAATTTATATAAATAAGAAGTTAACAATTATTTTATTAGATAAAAGTATTTTTACTTTATTATCATTATTTAAGTGAAAAATATATTAATTACAGGCGCTGCAGGTTTTATTGGTTACAATTTAACAAAAAATTTAATTAAAAATAAAGAAATAAAAGTTTTTGGGATAGATTCTTTAAACAGCGCATATGACAATAACTTAAAAAAGCTGCGATTAAAAAATTTAGAAAATAATGAAAATTTTACATTCAGCAAAATTGATTTATCAAACCAAGGTAGTTTTGATGACATACAAGGATCAAATTTTGATTGTGTTATCCACCTAGCAGCAAGAGCTGGTGTAAGACAAAGCTTTAGAGAACCTAAGAAATATATTTTAGACAATACTGTATCAACAACAAATCTTTCAGGATTTGTTAAAAAAGAAGAAATTCAAAAATTTTTAATAGCATCTACCTCGTCTATTTACGGTGATAGTGGGGAAACTCCAATGAAAGAAGATATAGATGAAAAGTACCCGCCTCCGTCTGTATATGCAAGCTCAAAACTTTCTGGAGAATTAATGGCAAAAACAATACTGGATGACACAGAAACTTGTATACAAATACCAAGATTTTTTACAGTTTATGGCCCCTATGGAAGACCAGACATGTCAATACTTAGATTTATTCATTGGATTTATACAGGAACAGAAATTTTACTTTATGGGGATGGAAATCAAAAAAGATCATTTACATATATAGATGATGTAATTTCAGGACTCAATACTTTAATTTTATCAAAAGATAGTGGAGTTTTTAATATTGGTTCAGATAAAACTGTAAGTTTGAATCAAATCATTTCAATAATTGAAAAAGAATTAAATATAGAGAGTAAAATAGATTACCAGCCTAGAGCTTTTAAGGATGTTGATGTAGTTATTCCAGATTTAAATCGTATGAAAAGTTTAAATTGGAACCCTTCTACAAGTATTGAAAAAGGCATATCAAAAACAATCCAGTGGTATTTAAAATATGCAGAAGAACTAAAAAATATAAGGTTTAAATTTGAATATGAAAAATAATTTGGAAAAAGTAATTATAACTGGTGGTGCAGGTTTTATTGGATCGAATTTAGCGGAACATTTATTTAAAAATGGCACAAAAGAAATATTAATTGTTGATGATTTTTCAACAGGATCTATGAAAAATATTGAGCATCTTAAAAATACAAATATTATCAATGGCAGAATTGAAGATATTGAAGATTTAGAAACTAGATTAATGGGCTATGACTTTTGTTTTCACCTTGCTGCGGGAGTAGGCGTCAAATACATAATGGATAATGTAAGCAAAGCATTGAATACGAATATTGAAGCGACTCACAAAATTTTTAGTGTGTGTTCCAAGTTGAATATTCCAATATTAATTACTTCGACATCGGAAGTGTACGGTGTTTCAGAAGACGAAATATGGACTGAAGAAACAAAAAGTTTACTTGGACCACCAACAAAATTGAGATGGTCGTATGCTACTTCCAAATTAATTGATGAATTCATGGCTTTAGCAGAATTTAACGATGGTAATTTAAATCCGATAATTGTAAGATTGTTCAATATTATTGGACCTAATCAGTCTTCAGAATTTGGTATGGTGGTGCCAAAATTTGTTGAAGCTGCAATTGATAATAATGATATCACTATCCATGGTACTGGAGAACAAACAAGGTCTTTTACTTGGGTTGGTGATGTTGTGAATTATTTCAGAGAACTTGCATTACTAGAACCATATGGAGAGATATTTAATATTGGACAACCAGAAGAGATAAGTATAAAAAATCTTGCTGAATTAATCATAACAAAAACAAATTCCTCTTCAAAAGTTGAGTTTATTTCACATGAACAGGAATATGGAAAAGCCTTTGAAGATCCTATGCGGAGAACACCTAGTATAGAAAAAATTGTTTCATTAACTGGTATAAAGCCAAGTAAAAAATTAGATGAGATGATTGAAGAAATAGTTAATTATAAACTCAACCTTAAAAAATAAATTTATGAAGATACTTATAGTAGTAGGGATTTTCCCACCTGATATTGGTGGACCTGCAACATTTGTGCCGTTAATTGCAAAAAAATTAGTAGAAAATAATTATCAAACAGAAGTTATTTGTCTATCTGATTCATTAAACCATAGTGATAACAATTTTGATTTCAATGTTCATAGAATTAAAAGAAGGCAAAGTTTAATTAAAAGGTGGATTAAAACAGTTTTAAAAATAATTTCAGTTGGAAGAAGAGCTGATTTAATTTTTGTAAATGGTTTGCCAATGGAGAGTTACATAGCAAATCTATTATTAAGAAAAAAAGTTGTAAGAAAAGTTGTTGGTGATTGGGCTTGGGAACGTGGTAGAAATTTAAACCTTACTGACGATGCTTTTGATGAGTTTCAAAACAAAAAACACAGCTTGCATTTAGAAATAGCAAAATTCTCAAGAGGATGGACTACAAAAAAAGCTGATCTGGTGATTACGCCTTCAGAGCATCTCAAATCTGTTGTTAACAAATGGGGTGCGAAAAGTAAAAATATAAAGGTTATTTACAATGGAACAAATTTAATTTCAAAAGAAAATAAAGCAAACAACAAAAAATATGTAAATTTAATTACAGTAGGAAGGCTTGCTCCATTTAAAAATATTGACAAAATAATACTTTCTTTAAATCAATTGAGATTAACAAATTCAAATCTGTACAAATTGATTATTGTTGGAGATGGACCAGAAAAAAATAATCTTAAGAAATTAGTTAGTGAGAACGATTTAACTGACTTTGTAACCTTTACAGGTCAACTTAATAAAGATGAATTAAATAAACATTATCGAGAGTCCGATATATATATACAAGCTTCAGGATATGAAGGACTGCCTCATACACTTCTTGAAGCAATCAGTCATAATCTGTCTATTGTTTCAACTCCTATTGGTGGAACTAACGAAATTTTAGAAGATAATACAAATGGTTGGACTATAGATTTAATCAAGGGAAAATATCCCGATGAAAAAGATATCGCATCAAAAATAAAGTACTTAATAAAAAATAAAGAAGAAGATGAACTTAAAAAATATAAGGCAAACTTATTATTAGAAGAAAAATTTAACAAAGAGAAAAATTTTCAAGAATATATTAAGACTATAAAAAATTTTATAAATTATGAATAAAACAAACTTACTATTTTTAGGTACTACAAACTATGGATTTGAACTATCTAAAAGTGATGAAAATAAATTTAGAGAATTAAATGAAAAATTTAATGTATATGTTTTTACATATGGGACTTTCGAAAATGAGATTGATTTCAAATATGTAAAAATAAAATATTTAAAAAAACCCCGGACTTTAATTCTTGGATACTTAAAATTTTATTTTTTTAGTATTTTTAAATTAAATAAGTTTATTAATGAAAACAATATAACTATAGTTTCGGCTAAAGAACCTATATCAGCTTTAAATCCCGTACTACTAAAAACTCTTTTTAAGAAAAAAATTAAAATAATCATTGAGAACCACGGAAACTTTAAATCCCAATTATTAGAGCAACGTGAGAAAACATATATTGCTAGATTTATTTTCTTAACTGAATTTATTGTTAAATTTGTCTTTAAACATGTAGATATACTTCGCGGTGTAAACGACCAAAATTCAAATTATTTTAAAAAATACAATTCAAATTTAAAAATATACAATTTTCCTGCATGGATAGATAGTTCTATATTTTCTTCGGAGCATTCAGAAATACGAACAGACTTATTATTTGTAGGCAATATCATCAAAAGAAAAGGCGTCTATTTTTTAATTAACTCACTTTCAACTTTTTTACTCGAAAATGAGAATATTAAATTAAGAATTATAGGAAAAAAAGAAGATTCAAAATATTACGCAAAAATAAATGACATTGTTAAAAAAATGAAATTACAAAAAAGTGTGATTTTTTTGGGTGAAATAGAGCAGAAAAAAATTGCAAAGTATATGAATTCCTCAAAAATTCTTGTTATGGCAAGTAGCTCAGAAGGCTTACCAAGGGTTTTAATTGAGGCAGGATTTTGTGGCTTGCCTTCTATCGCATCGAACATTGACGGAATAAACGATCCTTTTTCACTTAAAGGTGGGACATTAGTTTATGAATTGAATTCACAGAAAGAATTTATGGAAAATCTTAACTCTTTATACAACAATGAAGGTCTATGGAAGGAATTAAGCCTGCAATCATTAAAATTATCTGAAGAAATTGCAGGAAAAGGAAGTTTTGCTAAAAATTGGGAAAATTTGATAAATATGTTGGAGCACAATGAATAATAAATTGTTGATCTTAAATTTAGGTGTAGACAGTGAGAATACTTCATTGGCTTTTACACAAAAATGGATAAATGATATTTCAATAAATTATGACGCAGTTGATGTCTTAACTATGAAAGTTGGGAGCACATATCAATTAAATAAAAATGTGAATTTATTTTTTATAAATGATCAAAACACAAATTATACAAAAATTTATCAGCTAAGAAAACTGAACAAACTCACTAGAAAACTAATTAAAAATAATAACTACACACACTGCTTTGCACATATGGCACCTATGCAACATTTAGTCGCAAAATTTTACCTTATACAAAAAAACATTAAAACTACACTCTGGTTTACTCACTCAGGTCCTAAATTTGGAATAAAATGGTTAATTTTATGGTTTTCATCTTTGTTAGCAAACAACATAGTAACCGCCTCTAAGCACTCTTTTCCATTTAGATTTAAAAAAGTAAAATCTATTGGACATGGAATTAATTTTGATAATTTTTTTATAGAGAGAAAAACATTTCAATTAAAAAATATATCAATCTTGAGTAGAGTTTCAAAGTCAAAAAATATTGAAAATACAATAGACAATATCATTAAATGTAAAAATTTTGAAAATATAAATATTGATGTAATAGGCGGAACACTTAATATTGACGATGAAAGTTATTTAAATGAATTGTTAATTAAATATAAGAATTTTAAAAATATAAATTTTCTTGGAAAACAACCACATGCGAAACTGCCAGAACTACTCAAAAAATATGATGTAAATATAAACAATGCTCAAAAAGGTTTTTTTGATAAGGCAGTTTTAGAAACCTGTGCTGCAGGGATTATTAATTTCTATAGATCCGAAGATTTTGATTTTCTTTATAGTGAAAATCTACAAAATATTCTAAAATTTGATAAAAATAATTTGTTTGAAAAAATTGATGATCTGGATTCTTTTAATAAAGATGAAATTTTAAGAAATATTGAAACAGCGCAAAAACAAAGTAAAAATCATTCAACAAATAATATTGTTAAAAATTTAATTGATATTTTTAATCGATAGAGTTTTCAACCCATTTAATTGTTTTTTTAAGACCCTCATCTAGCGTAACTTCTGGAAACCAATCTAATTCTTTATTTGCTTTAGTAATATCAGGCTTTCTTTGCATAGGGTCATCATCTGGTAGTTTTAAAAATTTGATTTCCGAATTTGAGTTTGTTAATTCTATTACCTTTTCGGCTAATTGTAGAATTGTAATTTCATTTGGGTTACCAATATTAAATACTTCAGACTTTGCAGATTCCATTGCTTTTAAAATTCCAGAAACTGTGTCATCAATATAACAAAAGCTTCTTGTTTGATTACCTTGACCATAGATTGTTATATCATTTCCAGTAATTGCTTGTGAGATAAAGTTTGTAACCACTCGCCCATCGTTTACTTTCATTTTCGGTCCATAAGTATTAAAAAGTCTCAGTATTCTTGTGTCTAAATCATAAATTCTGTTGTAACTTGAAACTGCTGCCTCTGCAAATCTTTTTGCTTCATCATACATACTTCTTCTTCCATTTGGATTTACATTACCCCAATAACTTTCTGGTTGTGGAGACACTAAGGGATCACCATAAATTTCAGATGTTGAAGTTAACAAGTATTTTGCATTTTTGGCTTTTGCTAATCCCAGTGTGTTGATTGTGCCAATACTCCCGGCTTTTAAAGTATTTATTGGATGTTCAGAATAAGCTTTAGGCGAAGCTGCACTGGCTAAATGTAATACGTAATCTAAATCTTCTGCCACTTCAATATGATTTTGAACATCAAAATCTATAAATGTAAAGTTTTCATTTTCAAAAAAATGCTTTATGTTCTTTTTTGAACCAGTTAGTAAATTATCGATGACAATTACCTTGTATTGGTTTTCAATAAATTTTTCAATAAGATGTGAACCTATAAATCCAGCACCACCAGTTATCAAAATATTCAAGATACTTCCCAAATTCTAAAAATTTTGCTATTCATTAACTTATCAATTGTATTTACTATGTTATTTCTATTCTGTGACGAGTCTGGAAACATTTCAACATATAAAGTGTTGTCCTTTAACTCGCTCAATGACTTAATAGCTTTGAACGATTTTGATAAAGAAATGTCAAAATCAAGAATCCAGACATTTTTAAATTTCTCTTCAATTAGTTTGTATATTTTTAGACTCGGCGATTCTCTTAAATCATCAGTATTTTCTTTAAATGGTGCTCCAATCAACACTATGTTTTCAAGAGATTGTTCGTTGATTATTTTTAGAATATAATCAACGAACCACTCCATGTGTAGTTCATTGGATCTTAAAATTTCAGAAATTATTGGCAACTGATAATCCATTTGAAAAGAACTAATTACTTCTTTTACATCTTTTGGGAAACAAGATCCACCCCATCCTGGAGATGGACGAAAATAATCATTACCTATTCTTTTATCTTTACCTATTGCATTGAGTACTTCTTCAGGATTTCCATTAAACTCCGAGACTAGCCTATAAGTTTCATTAACAAAAGATAATCTCATCGCAAGATATGTGTTGGACAAGTATTTAATCATTTGTGAACTGTTTGAATCTGTGATTATTTTTTCACAATCAAATGATTCATACAATTCTGTACACTGGTTTAATCCTTTTTGATCAGAGCCTCCGATAACAATTCTATCGGGATTAAAAAAATCATAGAATGATGAGCCTTCTCTTAAAAATTCTGGATTAAAAATTATCTTTTTATAATCTAAATCTATTTCATTGGAAATTTTTTCTACTAAGGTAGCTTTAATTGTAGACTTGATGCAAATAATAAAATTAAAGCTTTCTATTTTTTTTAATTCTGTCAAGACTGAACTAATGTAATCAGTTTTTGTTTTTCCCGTGTCCGGGTCTGTTGGGGTCTGTACACAAACGAATACAATATCTGTATTTTCATTAATTGATTTTTGATAACTTGTTGAGAAAAATAAATTATTCCTTATATTTGAATCATTTAAATAATCTACAAGTTCAGGTTCGTAAAACGGGGGCCTATTCTCATTTAAGTTTTTTATTAGATCATCATTTAAATCAACAATTGAAACTTGATGATTAAGCTTTGCAAATCCTATACCAGTAATTAATCCGACGTATCCTGCTCCAATTACTGAGATATTCATCATATTTATAATACATAAAATTAGTATATAGATTTAAGTTAAAATTATTTATGGTAATTATATGATATATTTCTTGGCACATTCTGATTGGATTTTATACAACTCAAGAAAAGAAATATCAGATAATCTGATTAGACAATATGGCTACAAAGTCAATGCCATTACACCGGATGGGGATTTTAAAAATAGATTGGATAAATATTTTTCACAAATTCATTTATGGGAAGTTGATAGGTTCAAGTTGATTGATTTAAGAGGAATTAAAAATTTGCGATCGATACTTAAAAATTTAAATGAGGACGATGTACTCCATATTTTTACACTCAAATCAGGACTATATGCATTATTTGCTACGACATTTTACAAGAAAAAATTTAAGATCGTTTTATCAATAACTGGGCTAGGTTATCTATTTTCTAGAAATTTTATTAGTAAAATAATTCGAAATATTTTACGTTTTTACATGAGATTTTTCTTTAAAAAGAAGATTGATATCTTAATATTCCAGAATGAAATGGATAAAAAAGTACTAACAAAATATGTCAAATACCGAAACAAATCGTATCTAATTAGAGGTAGTGGACTTAAGCTTTCAAACTTTTCTTTGAAAAATATTAATGAGCAAAACTTAGAAGAAATAAAAATTATTATGTGTTGTCGATTGCTAAAAGATAAAGGTATAAATGAATATCTACAACTCGCCAAATCTTTTAAGGATAAAAAATATAAATTTTTTCTAGCTGGTAGTGTTGACCTAGGTAATCCCGCATCATATTCAAATGATGAAATAATGTTTTTGACTAAAGAATCAAATATTGAATACTTAGGATGGATAAATTCGGGTAATGAACTAAAGAATTATGATATTTCAATTTGTATGTCTTATCATGAAGGATTACCACGAATAGTTTTGGAATCCCTATATATTGGGCTTTATACAATTTCTAACAGCCTTCACGGTCTAACTCCTATTTTTGACAAAAATGATAATGGAAAATTAATTGATAATAATAATCAAGATGATTTTATTGAGGCAATTAAGGATTTTTCAAAAATTGAAAATTTAGATGAAAATGCTTTAAGGTCAAGAAAAAAAATATCAGAGAATTTTTCTACAGAAAAAATATTAAATGATTTTGTTGAGGTTTATCAAAATTTATGAATGAGTTTCAATTGCCTGTAGTTTTAGTAATAATATTTTCATGCATTATTTCATTGTTAATAAATAAATTTTTGTTGAATTTTAATTACTTTATACCTACTAAAAATCAAAATCAAGAAATTAGACTTTCTAATTTAAAAATACCGACTTTTGGTGGTATTGCAATGTCGATAGCTTTTTTGATTTCAATAAGGTTACTTGGTAAAGCGGATTTTGATATCATTCAAATAGCAATTTACGCAGTCTTAATTACATTTATTGGATTTATAGATGACTTATATAACTTAAATTGGAAAGTTAAACTTTTTTTACAATTCATTGCAATTGGCGCACCAATATTTGTCCTAAATATATATTTGAACGTGGAGGGACTTTTAAATGTAAATTTAAATAATTCATTAAATCTCGTTTCAACTGTAATTTGGATTTTATTGATAGTAAATTCTTTAAATTTTTTGGATAATATGGATGGTCTAGCTGCAACGACCGCTACGATGATAGCATTAAGCTTAGTTCTTTTAAGTTATTTAACAAACCAATACAAATTAACAGATATTTCACTTGTTTTAATTGGTTCTATGTTGGGTTTTTTGTATTTTAATCTACCAAAAGCAAGAATTTACATGGGTGACTCTGGAAGCCTATTTCTGGGATACTGTTTAGGGTTCATAAGCGTTCTGTTTACATGGAATAAAAGTATTGACAGTTCATGGGTATTTCAAATTCAACCTGTAATTTTGTTTTTTACAATTCCGTTATTAGATTTCACGACCGTTGTAATCTCAAGATTACGATCTGGCAAGTCTCCTATGACAGGAGGTACTGATCACATATCACACAGGCTTCTTAAAAAGGGGTACTCTGATAAAGCAGTACTGCTAATTTTTGTAATGGTATCTCTTTTGATACTTGGAATAACATTATGCATTTTGTATCTAAATGAAACTTTGTCATTTATATTTTTATTTATTTATATTGGATCTGTTTTAACGTCTTTAGTATATTTTTTAAAGCTACCAGCACTAGATTAGCTTTTCGATAGTTTGAATTGCCTCAGGTGTTCCAGCATCAACCCACCATCCATTGGTAAATTGAAAATTTAAAGCATTATTATCTAAATATTTTTCTATCAAACTGGTAATTTCGTACTCTCCTCTATCAGATTTTTGAATTGATTTTATATATTCAAAACAAAGATTATCAAAAAGATAAAGACCTACTGCAATATAATCTGATTTTGGTTTTGAAGGCTTTTCTTGTATTGAAATTATTTCACCCTCAACTACTTCAACAACACCAAATTCTTCAGGATTACTTACTTTTGTTAAAAATATTGATGCATTTGTTTTTGATATATCCAAATCTATCAATGGATTAAATTCAAAAAAATTATCGCCAAGTATATATATAATTTTTGCGTCGTCTGGTACAAATTTTTCAGCTTGTAATAAAGCATGTGCTACTCCTAATTGTTCATTTTGTAAAGAATATTGAATTTCTAAATCTGACATGTTTTTGCTTAATTCATCTTTTATTAATTTGTCATATCTTGGGTTTGTTATGACAATAAAATTATCTAGGTTCCATGAAATTAATTGATTAAGCTGTTTAGTAATCATTGATTGACCATTAATTTCAAGTAACATTTTTGTTTTCTTGGTATTTCCATAGTTTTGGAGTCTTGTTCCCAATCCACCCGCAGCTATGATTGTATAAATTTCTGACATTATGTACTTTTATCTGACATCCATGATTATAGTTGTTGTTTGGATATGAAAAACCGAAATCTATATTTAGGTATATTTTTAATCATTATTTCAGTTATTGGAATATTAATCTACAACTTAATACCTAATTTTGAAACCACTGAATTTGATCAAAACGCGATTATACAAATAAGTGAGGGCTCTACAACAACGTTACTTGAGGGTGATGCCACAACAACAACAATTGTTGAAGAAATTAATGAGATTATTGATATTGAACAATCTGAAATTGATAAATTACTACAAAACAATAATACAACAAATATCTCTGAATATTTTGAAACTTACTTATTAATAGGTTCGGATAGGAGGAGTGAAAATAGTTCAGCATCAAGAGGGTTTGTACAAGGACAAAGAGCCGACGTAATAATATTAGCCTTGATTAACAAAAGTACTGAGAATATTGCCTTGGTTTCACTTCCAAGAGATTTATTAATTAAAAACCCCTGTACTCAAGAAGTACAAAGAATAAATTCAACATTTCAAAAAAATGAATGCGGTAATTCTGCTGAAAACTTATCGGCTTCGATTTTAAATGTAACAGGATTATTAGTAGATCACTTTGCACTATTCACATTTGAAGGTTTTGAGAAGATAATTGACTCACTTGATGGAGTAGAGATATGTTTAGAAAAGGCGCAAAGAGAAGGTTTTTCATTTGAATTGAGTGCAGGATGCCAAATAGTTAGTGGAGAAATAGCTCTTAATTGGGTTGTGTCAAGAAATACTGAAGTAATTGTTGGAGAAAAATTAATCGATGAAAACGGTAACGATGCATCAACTTGGATACCAATGCCAGGTGTCAGTGACTTATACAGAGTGAAAAAACAACAACAAATAGTGGTTTCTCTATTAAATAGACTTGATGAATTTAATTCTTACACAGATTTATATAATCTTATTAAAGCCCTTGAGCTTACTTTCACGATAGATGAAACATTATCAATTCCAAATGCGACTCAGATACTGTGGGGATACAGAAATTTTGATTTTTCAAATATAAAGAAATTGACAGTACCTACTCAGCCTTATAGAACTGATAATGGACAAGAGGTTTTAATATTAAGTGATAATTTTTATAACTTTATTAATTCTCAAGATTTACTTGATCAGTAATTGATTCTTTAAATCCTAAAATAATCATAAAAAATATTATTGCATCTGGTGAATAAATTAAATCGTTTGTGATGTTGTGAATTAAAAAATATAAAAGTGAAAAAATTAAAATTAATTGATTATCGTTTATGATCTTCGATTTATTGAAAACTAAAAATATTAAAACAATAAAAAATATCAAACCTTGCAATAAACCATACTCAACAAAAAAAGTCAAATAACCATTATGTGCAGTTGTTAACTGACTCAGATATGAAGAGCTAGCAAGTGGGGGTTGTTCACTAGAAATTTTTCCATTCTTTTGAACTAAAACGCCAGACCTAAGACTTTTATCCCCAAGTTGATTGACATATTCTCCATCACTGTTAGTCCAACTAAAAAATAGTCTTCCATCATCGATATCCACTTTCCATGATTGTGTCTCGCCAGTAAATGCAGAGGTATTTGAAATCAAAGTTTGGGTCTCCCAAGGTATTTCGGGGATTGAAAGATGTATTATAATTTCAAAATCTTCATTGAAATCAAATTGATTTTCAATTGAAACCCAGTACTTATTTGGCCTAAACAATTTTAATCCTTGATCTTCAAATGTAATTTTTGAGTTGTAATTATTTAAAGAGTTAGGTTGATAAATAAAAAAGTTTTCATTTAAATTATCCTCTTCAAAAGTTACCTTCTTACTGTCACTTTTAGAGAAAATTTCTATACTTTTAATGTTTGCATCTAAAAATGTATTACCAAAAGATTGACCATCTGCATGACCCCCAATTTCTATTAATCCAGTATTAGTGGTAAAACTTATAACTTCACCTGTATAGTGTGGATATCCAACAATATCCCAATTTAGATTATCTTCAGATGTAAAAAATGATATTTTTGATCTTGGTAAAAAATAATCATATTTATCGAACTTTATCTTGATATAGCCATCGATACTTCTAAATTCACACTCCGCGCAAAAATTTATAAGATTTTCTATTGGTAATAAAGAATCTCTAATAAATAGGTTTTCTACAATTACGCTTAATTCACCAACTGCAATGGGCCTATCTTTACAAGAATAAAGTCCAGAGGCTTCACATTCAATAAATATTGAGTTTGACTTTAAATAACTAAAATGTACATTTGCCTCACTATTATTTTCTAAATCATAAAACTCATAAAAATTTAAATTATTACCAAGAACATTTAGTTCAAATGCTAAGCATGCAAATTCTCCACGTGTAATGAGTTTTTTTGAATTATCTACACAATTGTTTATTGCTTTTTGAACTAAATCTTGATTTGGCAATCTAAAAATATTTAAAAAATTAATTACTGTATTTTCATCAACTCTAAGATATTGACATGTGTTTCTGTCATCAGAACATTGACCAACTATAAAATATTGCTGAAGAATTTCAAAGCCTCCGCCAGATGTACCAATAAAAAAATCAATATTAGTATCTCTATATTCTTCTGGTGTTATTCCTAACTCAACTTTGTTAAGCGTTATTTTAAGATTCTCTTCAAGCAAATCTGGATTAACAGACAATAGGTAAGGTTCATAAATTTTTTCAACATATTGGCCTCCACCAACGCCATTTACAAATTCAATATTTGATATTGCTATACTAGCTAGAAGAGACCTGTCATTTTCTTTCAAGATAACATCTGATGGGCCAAAGTATAATAAAGCTAATGAGCTTACAAATATTCCAGAAATGTAAATGATTTTAAATTTTCTACTTTTTATTTTTGAAAGTATATAAATTATAGAAACAATCAATAAAGCCAAATAGCTACCCCTCGAATAAGTTATGAAAAATAAAAATAAATTAACAAAAATTAAAATTTGATAAAAATTTCTTCTGGTGTTTTTATAAAAATAGAAAGATAATATAGATAACAAACCAAATATTGTGCCAGCTACATTAGGTCCTGAACCTTGAAATCCTGCTAACCTGCCAGAGAAAAAAATATTATTAGTATCTGAATAATTAGTAATCCAACCAATTGAATTATTAAGATAAGACAGGTTAAACATAAATGACATAAGGCTTAATAAGGAAACTAAAATTAGCGGTAAGAAAAATAATTCAAGATCATTTATAATCAAATTCTTTGCAACCTTCTTAACTAACAGACCAATAAGGATATAAAAAATAAATCTCATAGAGGTTGGATTAAGCCAATCAAAAAATAAAAACAAAACGAATAACATCAGAAGACCAACCCATAAAAAGTCACTCTTGTCTAACTTAAACTTTTTTAAATTTAAAAATAAAAGAATTAAGAATAAAAAAATAGTTGGAATATCTGAATATTCAAGCATAAATAATTTACCAATATTAGGTGGAATTATAAGGGATAGAGCAAAAAGTACTCCTGAAAATAGTAACGTAATTTTCTTCACCAAGTGGGCCTGGCAGGACTCGAACCTACGACCGACGGATTATGAGTCCGTTGCTCTAACCAACTGAGCTACAGGCCCTAAATATTTAAGATATTACAGATTGAACTTTAAGTGCAATACTCATATCACCAGCAACTTTTAATTTACCAGTCATAAAAGCAGCTTGCGGACTTGATGATCCGTCCATAATTGATTGCATAGTATCAGCATCAGTTGAAATAGTACATGTAGCTTCTGTATCATCTGATGAAATTTCACCACTGTTTCCATCAATTACAACTACATTTTCGTCTACGACAAACTTTACTGAACCACCCAAAACGCTAAGGTCTTTCCCTTCAGCTCTTTCTTTTACTATTGCTACTAAATCCATTTTTCCTCCATTCAACTCTAAGTATAGTGAAAATAAAATTGTATAGCTCCGAGGGTGGGACTTGAACCCACAACCAACGGATTAACAGTCCGCTGCTCTGCCAATTGAGCTACCTCGGATAGCAAATTAATAATACTAGGTATTAAATGGTATTCTGATAAATTTCTTTTTTCTTTTTTATGTCTTCTACTTCTTGTAGAAGTTGGAAATTCTTATCCTTTGATTCTTCAAATTCTTGGATTAGTTCATCGATTTTTAGGTTTGCAAAATGTAAATACAATCTTGAAACTGCTTCTAAGTGCTGCTCTTTTGTATAAGAGATATTAAGATAATCTTCTTTTTTTGAATTTTTATTTCTAATGTCATCAACTAATCTTTTAAATTCAGAATTTAACTCTATCAACTGGTCAATTTCTTCATTTGGACTGAATTCATTAGAAATCATTTCTGCAATTATTAAATCTTTAAAAATAGATATAGAACTTATAGATTGTTCTGTTACATTTTCTTCTTCGACTGAAGTTTGAAATTTTAACTCCTTTTTAAGTATGTCTTTAGCCGTGTTTAGTTTTGAAGATAGTAAATCTAAGGAAACATCAACTTCAAGAGGACTTAAGTTAGCTGTTATTTTCATAAAATAATTAAAAATATTTTTTTTATCTGATGTACTTTCAATAAATTTATCAATCAAAAACTCAATTATTTCATGATTATCTTTAAGAATAATGCTAAAAATTTCTTCATTTTCTTCATACAGTTCTGAAATATCTTTATATTTTTCTGGTAAATTGAGGCAATGTATTTCTAGTTGATTAGAAACTTGATTTTTAATTTCTAGAACTCTTTCAGTTGCCTTTAATCCTGCTTCATCATTATCGAAACAAAGCAAGATTTTATTCGTATAGCGTGAAATAGCTTCTAGCTGCTGAATGGTAAGAGCAGTGCCTGATGGTGAGGCACTATTTGAATAACCTAATTGGTTTAATGATAAAACATCAAAGTAACCTTCTACTAAAATTGCATACCCTTTTTTCTTAACAGAAGATATAAATTCTTTTGTGAAATACAAATTCCTATTTTTTTTATATAAAACTGAATCTGAAGAATTTAAATATTTAGGACCAAAGTCTTCAAGAGCCCGTCCACCATAAGCAATAGTTTCAGATCTAAGATTAAGAATTGGAAACATTATTCTATTTCTAAATAGAAAATTATCATTGCTAGAAATAAATCCTAATTTTTTTAAATCATAATTAGAGATTTTATTTTTGTCGCAAAAATTTTGAAAATCTTCAACATTTGAATCAATAAAAGAAACGCCATATCTTTTTAAATCCTGTTCATTGAATTTTCTAGAAGTAAGATACTCTTTTGCTTTTTTAGATTTCTCCGAGTCCATCATTTCTCTAAAGTATTCATCAATGAGATTGATTTTTTGCTGAAAATTTTTAAAATCGTTAGTCTGACTAGTTTCGGTATATGTAAGTTTAAATCCATACTTTTCAGCAACTAATTCAACTGCATCTTGAAACTCCAAATTATGAATTTCTTGTACATATTTATATATGTCACCACCCATTTTGCATCCAAAACAATGGAATAAATTTTCGACATCTGTAAAGCTCATGCTTGCAGTTTTTTCACCATGAAAAGGGCATAATGCCATCCCTTTAGTTCCTCTAAGTTTTCCGGTTGTAGTGGATAGAACAAAGTCGCTAATTTTTGATCTTTTTTTTAAATCTTCGATTGATTGATTTGATATACCCATTATATTTTTAAAAAATAATCGAGAAGATCCTCTATTTTTATTCGTTCCTGTTCCATTGAATCTCTATTTCTTATCGTGACTGATAAATCTTCCAAAGAATCAAAATCTATAGTCACACAATAAGGAGTTCCAATTTCATCTTGTCTTCTGTACCTCTTGCCTATTGATTGAGTTACATCAACTTCTGTTCTGTAAAATTTCTGCAAATTTTGTTGTATATCGTTTGAAACTTTAATTAATTCTTCTTTTTTACTCAATGGTAAAATCCCAATTTGAACAGGCGCGATTTCAAAATTAAATCTAAATAGTGTCCTAGTAGTATCATTAATTACTTCTTCATCGTACGTTGAACACAGTAAAGCAAAGAGTGTTCTTGTTAATCCCCCTGCAGGCTCAATTACAACTGGTGCTATTTTTTCATTTGTTTCTGAATCAAAATATGATAAATCTTTTCCACTAGCGCTTTCGTGAGAACTTAAATCAAAACTACCTCGATTTGCAATGCCTTCAAGCTCACCCCATCCCCAAGGGTAATCAAATTCAATGTCTACAGTCTTAGATGCATAATGGGCTAATTCGTTTTCTTCATGTTCTCTCAACCTAAGTTTCTTTTCTGGTATACCTATCCCTTTGTACCACTCAAGTCTCTTGTTTACCCAAAAATCAAACCATTCATTCTCATTTTCTTTTTTACAAAAATACTCAATTTCCATTTGTTCAAATTCTCTAGTTCTGAATATAAACTGGCCAGGAGTAATTTCATTTCTGAATGATTTTCCAATATTTGCAATTCCAAATGGAAGTTTTGCTCTCATTGTTCTTTGAACATTCTCGAAATTTACAAATATACCTTGTGCTGTTTCTGGTCGTAAATAGACTGATGAGTTTTCATTTTGTACTGGGCCTATGTTGGTTTCAAACATAAGGTTAAATTGGCGCGGCTCTGTTAGATCTTCCTTTTTTAGATTTTCTGGTACTTGGTCAGCTCTAAATCTTTCACCTGTAGGTTTATGATCTACCATTGGATCTGTAAATTCTGCTAAATGGCCAGATGCTTTCCATACGTCGGTACTTTGAATAATAGCTGTATCGATAGGAAATATTGATATTTTGCTATCTTGATTTATATCTTTCCACCAGATTTCAGAGATATTGTTTTTAAGCAAAGTACCCAATGGACCATAATCATATGAGCTCCTTAATCCACCATATATTGAGGAAGCATTAAAAACAAAACCCCTCGCATTTGCTATTTTTACAATTTTATCGAATAAATTATCAATTTTTTCCATAAGTTCTATTCCTTGAATTAAATTCTAGTAAGACATGATCTAATATGTCTGCATTTATATCAGGCCAAAGGTCTTCAATAAATAAGAGCTCTGTATAAGAAATTTGGTAAAGTAAAAAATTACTTATTCTGGTCTCTCCCGCTGTTCTTAAAAGAAGATCAGGAAATGGAATCTCTGGATATTGAAAGTACTCAATAAAGCTATCCTTTATATCATTTATAGTGAGTTCTTTATCTAGGTTTAAATTATGTAAATTTAATACTGCATTATGAATTTCATCATGTGACCCATAATTAAATGCAAAATTTAAATTTAATTTGGTATTTTTTTGAGTTAAGTTTTCCGTCTCAGTCATTAATTCTTTATTTTCCTCTGGTATTTTTTTATCAGTCAAGTCACCTAAAAATCTAAACCGTACACCCTTTTGATTGAATTCATCTCTTCTCCTCAGTAGAATATCTCGATTAAAAAACATCAAATATTCCACTTCATCATCAGAACGAAGCCAATTTTCAGTTGAAAAAGCATACACCGTAAGCCATTGAATATCATTTTTGATTGCCCAATCTATTGTTTTTGATAAAGAGTGTTCACCAGCAGCATGTCCAGCAGTTCTGTCGAGTCCTCTTTCAAGTGCCCATCTACCATTACCGTCCATAATGATTGCTAAATGGTCAAGATTATTACTATTCATTCCAAACCTTTTTTAAAATTGTATTTTCAATACTACTCAGCTTTTTTGCATCATCATGGGAATATCCAATTAAATGCAACAATCCATGAACGAGTACTAGTTGATATTCTTCAATTAATGTTTTTGCGTATTTTTTTGAATGTTTTTTTATAAGTTTTCTATTCAAGAACAGATCTCCAAGAATTTCATTATTGTTTTTGTCTAATTCATTAATACTTGCCAAATCTTTATATAGTGGGATAGTCAACACATCCGTAGGATAATTTTTTTTAAAAAAACGTTTATTTAACTCCTTTGAGTAATGATCTGAAACCGAATGAATATGTAATAAAAAATTTTCTGAAATTAAAAACTTTTTTAAAAAAACTTTTCTTACATCTTCAAAGGCATTTTTTTCATTTTTATAAAAATAACCGTGAAATTGAAAATTCAATATCTTTATTCTTCTTCTGATATTTCCGGATATAATATCCTCTGATGGTATAGGCCCTCTAGGCTTTCTTGAAAAGAATTTTTAATTATATTTAACTCTTGAAATGTAATTGGTGCATTATTTAGTTGTCCATCTGCAATTTTCTCTTCAAATATTTCATTAATTACATTTGCTATTTTTTCCTCGTCAGCATCTTCATTCATAAAAATTGCCCTACAAGCTGCTTCCAAAGAATCAGCCATCATTAATATTGCAGACTCTTTGGTTGTAGGTTTGTTGCCTATATGCCTAAATTCGTCTTTTGAAACGTTTTGGTTAATAGTTTTTTCTTTTTCATAAAAGAATCTTATTACTGCATCTCCATGGTGTTCTAGAATCCCTCTATAAACAATTTCGGGTATTTTAAATCTCTTTGCTAACTTAACGCCCTCTGTAACGTGAGCTTTTAATATATTTGCAGACTCCATAGGCAGGAGTCCATCGTGTGGATTTGAAAAACCAATTTGGTTTTCAACAAACATAGTGGGATTAGCAGTTTTTCCAAGATCATGATAATAGGCCATCGCTCTGGCTAGTTGACTGTTAGCACCAATTTTATTTGCTGCTCTATCGGCAAGAGTTCCCACAACCAATGAATGGTTAAAAGTCCCAATAGCATTGTCCTCTAGATAACGTAATGCTGGGTGATTTCTATCAGCCAGTTCTGACAATTTAAAGCTTGAGGTTAATCTAAACATACTTTCTATATAGGAAGTTAGAGAAAAAGCTGCAAGGTTAGCAAATAATGCACTTAAAAAAGAAAAGATTAAAATTTGCGTTAAATTACCATCATCTCTTAAAAAGAAGTAAACCCCAAAAGCAAGTAAAGGCTGGGTTAGAGAAATATAAATAATTCTTTCTCTTAGTAGAGACCTGTCTGTGTCTTCTGATAAAAATACCGCCGGGATAATTGTGCCTAATGCACCTAAAGCTACTAATCCAATGTTTCCACCACCTGCAAGCGCTAAAAGTGAGCTTGATAAAGATAAAATTAAAGTAGCACGAAGATTCAGAAGTATAACTGAGATAACTCCAACGAAAGAAACTGGTAAGGCATACTGAATGAAATCTAGATCTGACAAGTTTGAAAAATATGAAACACCTCTAAGAAATATCGAAGATACAAGTATTAAAGTAAGCATTAGTAATAATTCATTATCATTTTTCCAAATTGAATCTCTTAATCTCCATAAAAGAACATACAAAACAAGAAATACAGAGAAGATTATTGGAATGGCTGATGTTTGAACTGTTCTTGATTCACCAGAAAGGTAACCAAACTCATCTAGAGCTTTATATAAAACCTCATCTATAATTTCACCCTCATTTACAATTATTTCATCTTTAAAAAACTGAACAGTAACTACTTCTACTGCATCAGAGACTTTGTTTTTTTGTTCATTCCACAGTTCATCTTCAAGTTTTTGATTAGCTATTAGATTTTCTGCTATGATTTCACCCACCATAGACCTTACTCTTGCTTCAGGAACTAAAACGTACAATTCACTCGGTAAATTTAAATTAGGTGGAGTTTGAACGATTGTTTGCCTTATTTGATTCAGATTTTCATTATTAATACCATTTATTAAAAGTATGTCGGCTTGACTTTTAGCTTCAAATTCTATTTGGGTTAAAAAATTTGACGAATTTAAATTATCAAAGTTTGAGATTTCAACTAACACTTCAACTGCAGAAGTGGATATTGTGGAGAATAATAATGAAGATTGCACTTTTTCAATTTGTTCAACTTTACTCAATTCTTTTGTTTCAACAATAGATTGAGGATTCTCAGGATTAGTTTCATTGTCAGTAACTAATACTTCCTCTGTTCTTGCCTTAATAATTGTGAGAAACATTTCTGTAATACCATCGATTACTGAAACATTTATTTTGGTATCAATTGAGTAAACAGGCGCGACACTATTTCTTGCATCCTCTTTCAATTTTTGAGTTTCTTGTTCATCTACAACAGATAGAAATCTAGGAGCTGAAAAAGATACTGGTGATACATCCCCCACTTCAATTTTTATTACTTGATTTTCAGGAAAGATTGAAAAAGAGATAAACCAAACAGCTGAAGAAAACAAAATGATATAAAATATTTTCCTAAAGTGAGTTATATAGATGTTCATTATCGATCGGGAAATACTTCTAAAATTTTTGATACTATTTTATTTCTTACAATATCAGAATTTTTAAATTCTACTACTGATATTTCTTCGATATTAGATAAGGATTTTCTGGTTTTTTTCAAGCCAGAAAAGTCTTTATTATTGAGATCGATTTGGGTTTCATCACCAGTAATTATCATTTTTGAATCTTCACCTAATCTTGTTAAAAACATTTTTATTTGACTTACGGTTGCATTTTGTGCTTCATCTAAAATTATGCATGCATTGTTTAATGTTCTTCCCCTCATATATGCCAAAGGAACAATTTCAATATTTCTCTTTTCAATTAAATATTGCAAAGTTTCATTACCAAAAAAATACTCTAATGAATCGAATAATGGTACTAAATAAGGATCAATTTTCTGAGATAAATCACCAGGAAGATATCCAAGTCTTTCACCAGCTTCTACTGCCGGTCTAGTAAGAACTATTTTTTTAATTTTTTCGTCGTTGTACATCTTAACCGCACTTGCAACTGCTAAAAAAGTTTTACCTGTACCAGCTGGACCGATTCCAAAAGTAATAGTTGAATTATCAATCGTTTCAATATATTTAAATTGTGTAACATTTTTGACCTTAATTGATTTTGAACCAATGATTGATATATTATTTGTTGAAGAAATATTACTTATTTCTTTTGATTCTATATCAGACATTAGTTTCAAATCTTCAATGTCAATAATTTCTCCACGATCAGCAATGGATAGCATTTCATCTAAAATCTTCATAACATCTGTTGTTTGGGCATTGTCACCGGTTATATAAACTACGTTACCTTTGACATTAATTTTTATTTTTTTAAATTTATTTTTTAAATATTTCAAATTTTGATCATTTACACCAAAAATATTTACAAGCTCTTTGTCTATTGGGATAATTTTTTCAATACTCATTAAATATTTTTTAGTTTTTCTCCACCTATTAAATGGAGATGTATATGGAATACTGTCTGCATGGCATCTGAATTAGTGTTAAAAAGTAATCTATATCCAGAGTCATCAATATTATATTTTTTAGCTAAATCTTTTGCTACTAATATCATTTTTCCTAGTAAGTTTTGATCCTCCATTGAAGTATCATTAATTGTCTCAATCTTTCTCTTAGGAATTATTAATATGTGGACTTTTGCAACGGGATTTATATCATTAATAGCAAATATTTCCTCATCTTCATATATAAATTCCGAATCAAGTTCCCCTGATAATATCAATTCAAATACTGATTTTTCTTGCATATATAATTATATTGTTAATGATACAGCAGTTATTGCAGCAGTTTCAGATCTCAGACTAAATTCTGAAATATTTATTTTGTGTTGAAATTTCGACAGTTCATCATTTGTCCAGCCGCCTTCAGGACCAACTGCAAAATTATTTAATTTTTCACGATTTTTATTAAGCTTTTCTCCACTGATGTCAAGACATGTGCTAAAAACAGAAAAATTTAAATTATCAGGAAAAAATAGACTTGGCAAGTAAGCTGAACCTGACTGTTCTAGTGCAGAAATTGCCCAATCTAAGATTTTTGATTTATTGTAATTAGTATTTTGAGTATTTTCAGTCATGCCAATATGAACCTCATTGACATTTAACTCCGTCAGCTTTTCGATTAAAAATCTAAATCTATTTTTCTCTCTTAAGTATGGAACAAAAATTCTTAAACTGTTCTGTCTTTCATACATTCTTGATTTATTTATTTTTACACAATTGTTTACAAAATTTCCATAAAAGACGAGTCCTTTTCCATTCGATATTTTAATTTTATCTTCATCTCTAATTCTTAAAACATTTTTTAAATGATGCAGTTTATTACTAGAAACTTCAATACTTTTGTTTTCAGGTTTTATATTTTCAATATAAATAGTTGGGATAAACATTATTGTTTCAGAAAATCTCTAAAAGCTTCTTTTGGAACATTTACTTTTCCAATTTGTCTCATTTTTTTCTTGCCTTCTTTTTGCTTTTCAAGAAGCTTCCTCTTTCTTGTAACATCTCCACCGTATAGTTTTGCTGTAACATCTTTTCTTAAAGCTTTAATTGTTTCTCTGGCTATGATTCTAGAGCCAACAGCTGCCTGAATAGGAATATCGAATTGTTGACGTGGAATAAGCTCAGATAGCTTTTTAACTCTATTTCTACCAACATATTCGGCATTTTCTTTTGCAAGAATAGAACTGAATGAGTCAATGATTTGTCCATTTACCAATATATCTAGCTTTACCAAATTTCCTTTTTGAAAATCTAAAATTTCATAATCTAACGATGCAAATCCTTGGGATATAGATTTTAAAGTATCATAAAATCCACTTACAAGTTCTAGCAACGGAAGCTTATACCTAACCTTAACCATTGATGTACTTAAATAATTTAAATCTTCTTGAGTGCCTCTTTTATCACTTAATAATTGCATTATTGAACCTAAGTACTCTTTTGGAAACAACAGGTTCACTTCACAGTATTTTTCCAAAATATGCTTAATATCGGTAAATTTTTCAATTTCACTTGGATTACGAATAATAATCTCTACATCATTATTTCTAACAATTTTAAATTCAACAGAAGGAGGTGTAACAATTAAAGAAAGATCAAATTCTCTTTCAAGTCTCTCTATAACAATTTCCAAATGTAACAAACCTAAAAATCCACATCTAAATCCAAATCCAAATGCCGATGATGTTTCAGGTTCATAATAAAAACTTGCATCATTAAGAACATACTTGTCTAATGAATCCCTAAGTTTTGTATAGTCATCTGAGTCAGATGGAAATACACTTGAAAAGACGGTTGGTTGGGGCTCCTTATAACCAGAAACAATGATTGGATTTTCATCATCATCAGAAACCAATGTATCGCCGACCCTTATCTGAGATAGTTCTTTTGCTCCTGTAATAATATATCCCACTTCTCCTGTTTTTAAATTATTTGATGGTATGAAATCTAAATCAAAATATCCCATCTCTGACGGTTCAAATGTATAGTTTGAATTTATAAGTTTTAGTTTTTGATTGGACTCAATATCATCACCAAAAACACGAACAGATGCAACTACGCCTCTATAAGAATCAAAAAAGGAATCGAAGATTAGAGCATTAACACCATCGATTTTCTTTTCAGGGGGACTGATTAAATTAGGAAGTTGAAGCAATAAATCTTCCACTCCTTCACCAGTTTTTGCAGAAATTTTAAATATCTCGTGTTCTCGTGAACCAATTAAATTGAAAATCTGTTTTTTTGCATTTTCAATGTCTGCATCAATCGAGTCTATTTTATTTAAAACCGGAATGATTTCTAGGCCTGCTTCAATTGCAGCATAAGAGTGTGCAAATGTTTGTGCTTGAATACCCTGGGTTGCATCAACTAAAAGAATAGCGCCGTCACAAGCAATTAGTGCTCTGGAAACTTCATAAGAAAAATCTACATGACCTGGAGTGTCAATAAGATTTAAAGTTAAATCATCAAATTGTAATCTTATTGGTTGAGATTTTATTGTAATTCCTTTTTCTCTTTCTAAATCCATACTGTCAAGTATTTGATCTACATGTTCGCCAGGCTTTATTAATCCAGACATCTCAATTAGGCGATCGGCTAAAGTAGATTTACCATGGTCTACATGTGCAATTATCGAAATATTTCTGAGATTTTTATTATGTAACATATTTACTAAGTTAATATCTTATATACCGAAAGGTTTTACATGGCAAATATTAAATCACAAAAAAAGAGAATTCGCCAAGATGCGAAAAAAAATTTTCGTAATAAATCACTTAAAAGTCAACTAAAAACGACTTTAAAATTACTGGAGAGTGGTGATGATTCCGCTGAAGTAAGAACTCAGGCATTAAAGTCACTGGATGTTGCTTATTCTAAAGGAATAATTTCTAAAAATTTCAGAGATAGAAACAAGTCTAGAATTTCAAGCCTGTAATTTTTGCTTCATAGCAATGATAAATCTTTTAGAATTTTCTTGATTGTAAGAAGATTCAACTAATTTTTTTTCCATTTTATATATATATTTGATTGAGTCGTCAATCATATCAACACTCGTTTTATTTAAAAGAATTTGTGCTTTTTTATATTTATAATCATCTTTTTCATTCAAAACTTCTAAAACATTTTTTGTGTCAGTTGACGTTAAAAGTTTTAATCTTAAAATTTCTTTTGTGAAAAAATTCAAAAACATTCTAAAATTTGATTCTTTCTCTGTGAAAAAAGAAACGAGATTTTTATCTATTTTTTTTCTATTATCAAAAATTGTATTTGAAAGATCCCATGGAAAATATTTAATAGTACTTTTTGAATAATGAATAACTTGTATTGATTTAATATGCTGAAATTTTGTCAAATTAGACTTTTTAACTTGAAATATATATTTAGAGTCAAAATCATAATTTATTAGCTCTAAGTTTTTATATGTTAAGAATTCATCTATAACAAATTTGTATGAATCATCTGAGAACAAACTCACATTTTTGTCGCTATTGATTTCATGAAATTTAATCTTTTCATATTTTAATTCATTAATATCAAGATCATCTAAATTATCAACTAAATTATCTGTAATTACTAAGTACGTCATCAACCAATAAAATTTATTATTTTATCCTCAACAAAAATTACTTTTTTATAATCAGTAACCTTTAAATTAAATTCAGAGTTACAAATATCTTCAGCTTTTTCTTGTGAGGTTCCGGTGTTAATTTCTTTTGTAAATTTTTTCTTTCCATTTATTTGTATAACTAGCTCATATGTAGGATTTCTTAAATTCGATTCTTCATAAGCCGGCCAGTCAACAGTTGAGATATCTTTATTTGAATGTAAAAGATATATTTCGGATGATATATGTGGAGAAAAAGGATATAAAAGATTACACATTGTTTCTAGGACAAGATCTTTGGTCTCAATAGAAATAGTTTTGTTTTGATTTAGATATGAAGAAATCGCGTTGTTTGCCTTCATTAAATCTGAGACACCAGTGTTAAATTCAAATTTTTCGAGATGATTTGTTACACTAAATATTGTTTGATTCATTATTCGCACAAGACTGTCTTCATTACTAGTTTCGATATTTTCTAAATTTTTTAGTTTTGTCATATTATCCCAAAATTTATTTAAAAATCGTTTAGTGCCCTCTATTCCTCCATCATTCCACTCTACTCCATCACTTGGCGGGGCCATAAATAGAATATACAATCTCAACGCATCAGCACCGTGAGTTACAAAATATGATTCTGGATCCACTACATTCCCTTTAGACTTTGACATTTTGGAACCGCCAAAATTAATCATTCCTTGACTAAATAAATTATGGAATGGTTCATCCACATTTAGTAAATTTATATCTCTTAAAGCTTTAACAAAAAATCTTGAATATAAAAGGTGCAAAATTGCGTGTTCGACTCCCCCAATATATTGATCAATGGGAAGCCATGAGTTTGCAATGTTTTTATCAAACGGAGATTTTTCATTTTTTGAATCGAGAAATCTCAAAAAGTACCAAGATGAATCAACGAAAGTATCCATTGTGTCAGTTTCCCTCTTGCCTTCAGACCCACATTCTGGACAATCAGTATTAACAAAATCTTTACTTTTAGCCAATGGTGAATCTTCAGAATTTTTGTAATCCTCAATTTCAGGCAGTAATACAGGTAAATTTTCAAGACTCTCTGGGACTAGGCCACATCGGGTACAATTTATCAACGGAATTGGACACCCCCAGTATCTTTGTCGACTTATAAGCCAATCTCGTAGTCTAAAGGTTACTTTTCTTTCTCCAAGATTTTGCTTAGATAAAAATTCAAGTATAGATTCTGAACCATCAGTATGAGATTGCAAACCGTTATAGTCACCAGAATTAATCAAGATACCATTTTCAATATAAGGTTTTTCTTCAATATCCACAGTGTGATCTTTATCGATTATCACTTGAATAATTTCAAGTTCATACTTTTTAGCAAACTCATAATCTCTTTCATCATGACCTGGAACGGCCATTATTGCTCCAGTTCCATAATTAATTAAAACATAATCTGCAACCCACAATGGCACACTTTTGTTGTTAACAGGATTTAATACTTTTAACCCAGTATCAACCCCAGTTTTTTCTTTTGTTATGGACATTCTCTCAAATTCAGACTTTGATTTAGCCCTATCAATATACTTATTGATTTCTTTTGAATTTGATGATTTTAACAAAATCTCATTCATCAAATCATGCTCTGGTGAAATGACCGCAAAAGTCATTCCAAACAGAGTATCTGGTCTAGTTGTAAAAACATCAAAATTTAAATCACTTTCTTCTATTTTTAAATTAAATTGAACTCCAGATGATTTACCAATCCAATTTTCCTGCATTGATTTTACATTTTCGGGCCAATTTCCAATCTTTTCAAGCCCATCTAGCAATTCATCTGAATAGTTTGATATCTTAAAAAACCACTGGTTTAAATTTTTCTTGATAACTTTTGAATCACATCTTTCACAATTACCTTCAACAACCTGCTCATTGGCTAAAACAGTATTGCATGATGTGCACCAATTTACAGGAGCATCCTCTTTATAAGCTAATCCATTGTTGAACAATTGTATAAAAAGATATTGTGTCCATTTGTAATAATTTTTATCATGAGCTGCAACTTCTTTATTCCAATCGTACAAAGATCCTAGGCGTTGAATTTGATCCCTCATATTACTAATTCTTTCTTCAGTAAACTTTTTTGGGTGTATTCCTGTTTGGATAGCTGCATTTTCAGCGGGCAGACCAAATGAATCCCAACCCATTGGTGATAAAACATTAAATCCTTGTTTTTGCTTATACCGAGTAATTACATCTCCAATTGTATAATTTCTGACGTGTCCCATATGTAAATCTCCAGAGGGGTATGGATACATACATAAATTGTAAAAATTATTTTTATCTAGCGAAACATCACAATTGGCTAGATTAATTTTTTCCCAATGTTCTTGCCATTTTTTTTCAATTTCATTAAAAATGTAATCCATGATTATTAATTATAAGCTTTTTCTGTACTCAAATACATTTGCATTATACTGTACGATTTTTCTATTTTCTTAATAGCAGATTCAACTAACTTATTTTTTTCTATTGAATTAAGATTTAAAACCATTTCAATCTTCTCAAGTAGTTCCTTATTGTCCTTGAATAAGAAGCCATTTTCTTCATTGTCTACTATTGAATTCATTGGTGTAACATCTCTTGTTATACATATAACACCGTGGGCCATGGCTTCCAACAAAACTAAACCCAAACCCTCAGAATAAGATGGAAATATGAAAATTTCGATTGATTCAAAAAAAGAATATCTATCCTCTACATAACCAAGAAATTTTACATTGTTGTCTTTGATTTTATTTTTTAAACTTTTTATGTAATTTTCTGACCCTGTTCCACCTATTAAAAGGGTCAATTCAAAATTACTTGAATTTTCTTTTTCTTGAAACTTTGTGTACACATCAATTAAATCTTCAATCCCCTTATTTTTATTCAATTTTCCTAAATATCCCAAAGTTGGATTTGCCAATTTGTTGTTTTGTGAAACTTCTTGAATTTCAACTCCATATGGAATTACAGTTGGTTTTATTGATGAATTTAGTTTTTCTAACCAGTCCCTTATACTTTCTGAAATAACAATTACCTTGTTTGCTTTTTCCCATATTTTAGATTGTTGTTTAATAAATATTTTTCTTAAAAAATCGATTAAGAAGTTCCCTTGCAAATAGGTCCCATATTTTCCATGAATAGTAACAATTCTTTTACCTTTATTTTTTAAAAATAAATTTGATGAATATGCCAGTAAATCACTTCTTGGTGAATGTGTATGAATAATATCAAACCTTTTTTTCTTAAAATAGCTTATCGCTTTGTATATTGAAATTGGATTAATACCCTGCAACTTTTTTGGTCCCTTAAATCTATTTAAATTTAAGTTAAGGGATGTAAATTCGTTCTCTAAGCTCACAAAATTGTGAAGATCTTTTCCCAGTAAAAGAACTGATACATCATGTCCTTTTTCAATCTGAAGCTTAACTAGGGAATAAAGATGTGACTCTGCACCTCCCCTAGATAAATCATTAATAACATGGCAGATTTTCATACATCAAACCTTGGGGTAATCCATGTTGATTTATACGGAAAAACTTTATTTTTATTGAAGTTTTGTGCCGTCAGAGGTGTGAAATTGACTAATGATTTTTTAGTATTGTCATCATTTCTAATAGGTAAAATAATTAAATCTTCTAATAGTTCCTTTTTGAAAGAATATAATTCATTAATATCTGAAATATCTTCGGAATAATATTTTATTTTGTTTAAAGATATAAAGTACTTACTTTTATTTGAGACGGAAAAACCCTTTTCTTTAGAAATTTTTTGAAGAAAAGAATCATCACTTATTAAAAGTTCAGAATTGTATGACTCAATTTTTATATCATTGATGTCAACAAATACAACTTCAAAAAAATCGTCTATCGAATTTTCTATTATATATTGAAATCTATGGTGCCCATCAAGAATAAATATTTCGTCATTAATCATTAATTGCTCATCAAAAGTTTCGATATTGACACCAAAAACAATTACAGAGTTTTTAATAATTGTGTCAGTTATGTGATTTTCTTTGATAGTTTGCTCATGTGGGAAAATTATCTCACGATTTTTAAATATATTAAATTTTGCCATGTATACATTTAATTTTGGTTCACTAAGTGCTATCTTTGTAATATTATCTACAATCATTCATTCCTCAATTACATGAGATAAACTTTTCAAGAAAAATCAAAAAATCTGATATCATTTCATCAGTAATGCTGTTGTAATTACTAACTCTGATACCTCCAACACTTCTATGCCCATTTAATCCTAAAAATTTATTTTCATAACTTTTTTCTAAAAATATTTCGGTTTGCTTTTTATCTTTAAAATCAAAAACGATATTCGATGTACTTCTAAATTCTTTAGGAGCTAGAGGAGTTAAATCGTCTAAATTATTATCCAAAAAATTATAAATTTTATTTGCTCTGTCAATGTTGTTTCGTTCAAATTCCTTCAAGCCACCGTTTTTTTCAATCCATTCCAAGACTTTTAACATCACATAAATTGAAAAAGTAGGGGGTGTATTAAATATAGAGTTTTTATCAATATGATTATTTATGTCCATATAACTTGTCAAATCCTCTTTTTGGATGAAGTCTCTATCGAAAATACAAATTGTTACACCTGGTATACCCAAATTTTTTTGAGCACCAGCAAAAATGTAAGAAATATTGTCCCATTCAAATTGATATGAACAGATATCTGAAGACATATCAATAATCAATTTTTTATCTTTGAAATTGTTAAATTTTTTAATTTGTATTCCTTGAATTGTTTCATTTGAGGTAATATACAAATATTTTTTATTTGATTGTCCAACTTCATCAGTTATTTTTTCATAACTCTGATTTGTTAAAGCAATACTCGGAATATCCCTATTGAAGTTTACTTGAAAATCGTGATGAGTTTTTTTTCCCCAAGTTCCTGATAATAGAAAGAGAATATCATCTTTTAATGTGGGTTTGTTTTCGGCAATAAAAGTGTTCTGGAATGTTGCACCCCCCTGTAAAAAAATAATTTCAAAATTATTTGGGATATTTAAAAGTTTATGGAGATTTTTTTTTGACTCATTTAGTATATTTTCAAAGACCTCTCCCCTGTGAGATAGTTCTAAAACAGATTGGCCAAGGTTTCTAAAATCTAATACATCTTGAGAAATTTCATCCAATATATCTTTTGGAATTTTCGAAGGACCTGGAGCAAAATTTTTAACTTTCATTTAATTCCATTGTAAACATGAGACTTAAGTACAAACCAAAAAGTGGAAGCAAATCTTCCATTGATCCTAAACCAATCGAAATTAAGAGAAGAAAAACTTTTAATCCATGAGAAAAGTTTTTTTGAAAAGAAAAAATAATTACAAGTATATTCAAAATAAGGTAAAACATTCCAATTGAGAAGAAGTTAAAGAGAAAATTATTCTGAATATTAACTATTTCATAAGTCAGAAAATATCTACCTGTACCAAATGAATCAGATAAATATTGTACTTTAAGATATTTAGGAAGTGTTCTATTTGTGAGGTACATTTTGTGAGATACCTCTTGATCCAGATACTCTGTATAAACTTTATTGATTGATAAGAAACCATAACCAGTGTTTTCAAATATTTTATTTGTTGTAAATGAAATGATATCGAGCCTCTCTCTATTTTCATTTAACAAACTCGTTAGATTAGATTCTTGATTATCTATGTCATTTTCAACACCGCTAAGTTCATTTGTATCTTTAGCAATATCAAGTTCTACAATTTCTTCAATAGTGCCAGACAAGTCCTCATTAGGACACTCAATATTACTTGGACTAATATCACACTCCTGAATTGGAAGTATAAAAAATAGAAAATATGAAATAAAGAAGATTAAATTTTTTAATTTAAAGTTTTTGAGAAATATATCAACAATGGTGATTGCAAAAATAAGAAGTAAAGAAAGTTCACTTTTTGTCAACCCAAAAATTATTCCAGATAACAAGTAGAATAAAAAATTATTTTCAGTTTTATAGTGTAATACGATGAAACTAGGAAATAATAAGGACACTAAAAAAACAGGTTCCCTAAAGGTTCCAAGCATCCTATGGCTCCCTGAACTCCAAAAAGTAGTTTGTATATCAAATCCTAAAATTCCTGTGCCTGGTCTGTTTCTAATAGGTTCGGGAATATTGAATATTTGAGCAATAAAAAAGTATATCGACATGATACTAATTAAATAAAATATAATTTTTAAACTTTCTACTATTGCTTCTTTATATCCAAAATTAATAATTACGAAAAATACAAGAATGAAACCTAAGTAACTAAATAACCTTATACCCAGGTAATTTAAATTTACAAAATTATAAGTCATTGTAAATAAACTGAAAATAGTTGGTAGTAAAGTTACAAAAACGATAATAAAAAATAACAGATTAAATTTCATTTTTTCTTTTCTAAAAATTATTAGACAAATTAAAGTGAGCAACAAGTTTCCAACCCATGAAAGTGGTGTATTTAAGACTTGATAAGAATCAAGAAATATTAATAAAATCGAAAATGAAAAAAGTAATTTTAGTAAATTCTGATTTTCAAGGACTTTATTTATCATTACCTTTACTCTAACTATCGACAAATTAAATTTTAATAATTATTTTTGTTATTTTTATATTTCAGATAAACACTAAATTCATAAAGTTTTTGAAATGCAGTACTCAAACTAATTGATATTGCAATTCCATTAAAACCAAAATTTGAAATAAAAAATGGGGCCGTACTTAAAAAAATTATCAAATTAATAACTCTTCCAATTGTATGTTTATGTATTAATTCATTCATGAAAAGAAAATGTCTTGTCCAGAAAGTCAAGTAATAAGACATAAATCCAAATAATAAAATCATCATAGGTAAAAAAGCATCGGCAAATTCATCTCCAGCGATAATTTCTATGAGGTTACTTCCAAAAAGGTAATAAATGGAAACAATTATCACTGAAGATGGAAGTAATATATTTATAAATAAGTTTCTGAAATTGTAATCACCTTGATTGTTTATTTTATTTAACATCCACGGTGAAAAGGCAACAATTAGAGAATTAATCGGATCTACTAACTTTTTGGCTATTCTATAAATTCCAGCAGAATAATAATCTGCGAAATAACCAATCACAACTACATCAAGATGTGTAGGTATAAGTCCAACTGACTGATCAGTTCTTATTTTATAAAAATTTGATTTTGACATTTTTATATATTCTTTAAAGGTAATTTTTTCAGCTTTATTCGTTTCTTTTTTAAACAATAAAAGCAAAACTAATACGCTTACAAAAAGTTGGTGAAAAGTTAGAGCATAAAAGAAACTACTAATATTTGGATTTAACGATACAAATGTTACTACTAATATAAATCTCGTTATATTGGAGGATGATTCAACCAGTGAATAAGTTTTCATGTCACCATTGTGTGTAAATACTCCTTTAAAAACCTCTAGGATATTTAGAAAAACTCGAGTTACAAAATATAAGATAAGATAATTAAAAATAAAATTGTAATATACAAAAAATATTACATAAACAAATATCAAGGATACGATTCCTAGTAAAATTTCAAAATAAATCGCACTATTAAGAAAATTTTTATGAGTTGATTTAAAATTTATTAATACTAAATCTGAATTTCTAGAGCTTAAAATGCGAAAACTTAATCCAACTAATCCCAAATAAACACCTATGTTGCCATATACCTCAGGTCCAAGATTTGTAGCAACTACTCTTACTTGGATTATTGCTAGAACTGCAATTAAACCTTGAGATAAAAGTAATTCTTTAGTTTCGTTAAGAAACTTTTTCATAATTGTAAGTGGAGCTGAGGGGATTTGAACCCCTGACCCCTTGCATGCCATGCAAGTGCTCTGCCAACTGAGCTACAGCCCCAAATTATAAGATTATCCATATTGATAAATTAATTCACAATCAAAATATATATCTTCAAGATTATAAAATTCTCTGGAATCTTTGTTAAAAATATGAATTAAAACTTCTTTAACTTCTATAAGAAGCCAGGTAGAGTCTTTGCCTTCTACATTGATGCTTGTTTTGTCTTGAAGAACATCAGTAATTTTTTTAACAACACCATTCATCTGTGTATTTGAATTAGCAGTCGCAATAATTATGTTTTTATGAGCTAAAGAAATGTTTCCTTTATAAATTATAACTTCTTGAAGTTTTTGTGAATAAATGACATCTAAAAGAGTGTCTAGAAAATAAGATTCTTGTATATTTTGTTTTCTTAAATTTGACACTTATAAATATACTACCATGTAAAAAATAAAGACACTATTCTTAATATCAAGGAGAAATTTGAATAGAATTAAAAATTTTATTAATTTATTAAAGACTATATTTAATAGTCGAATTTTAAGAACAATACTCGGGGCATTAATTTTTTTTGTAGGATTATTTGGGTACATTTTTTATATCGCAGAACCCGCAGTTAAAACATTTGGTGATGGTGTCTGGTGGGCTTTAGTTACTATTACAACTGTAGGATATGGTGATATAACACCACTCACAACTTTGGGAAGATTGGTAGCAGGTGCTTTGATGTTCTTAGGACTTGGATTAATTGCAACAGTTACTGCTCTTGTTTCAGCTAACTTTATACGTAATTATGTAGATTCTCATACTAACGATGATGTTCTTGCAAAACTTGCAGAATTGGAATTGGAAATAGAAAAACTTAAAGAGTTAGAAGAGGATGAACTAGATAAGCTTGATGAGATAGAGTCTGAAATTGATGACCTAAAAAATAAAATTCAATAAAGATTTTTATCAATAATATAATTCAAAATACCCAATGGTAATTCGCCATTATCAGTATTTCTCTCTTTCAATTTTTTTCGTAAACTTGTAGAGCTTAAATTTAATTTATCACCTAGAATAATTTCATAATTAAAAGGAAAATTTTTGTCTAGTTTTTCGATACTATCTTCACTTCTTAGTGCAATCAAAAAATTTGTCAAACTAGGTAATATTTCATAATTTTTCCATGTTTTTATATTCATTGCTGCATCCGATCCAAGAATAAAATATAATTTCTCTTTTGGTTGATTCAATTTTTTTAATGTTTCTGAAGTATATGATGGTTTTTTTTGTGAATTTTCAATATCACTAATTTCGAAAAAATGAGATTCCTTAATTAGAATCTTTGTCATTTCATATCGGTGTATAAAAGAAGTGGCATCTTTCTTTTGCCAAGGATTACCTGATGGAATAAATATTACTTTATCCAAATTAAATTGCTCAATAGATCTTTCAGCAATCTTAATATGAGCTTGATGAGGTGGGTCAAAAGTTCCACCCAATACTCCGACATTCATTATTTGATTACTTTCTTAAAGTTGATTTTCATAATAAATTTTTTCAGTTGCATAAAATTTCTCACCTCACTGTAGTGTTCGCAAATATTTTGAAATTCCATAAATCTACTATCCCCAGTATTCCAGTATTGCGACCTCTCCGGATTCATCCAATATATATCTTTAAAAGATTTTGAGAGTCTATAGATTGTATTTTTATCAATAGAACGATAATTATTTCTTGCATCACCAATTACAAGAAGTGAATTGCTGTTTGAATTAAAAACACTTTTAGACGCTAGCAAATCATCGAAAGATTTTTGATAATCAGAATGCCCGTCAACTTTAACATAATCATTCCAGCTATTTAGTATGCTTTTTATATTGTTCACTTTGAGTCTTTGAAGATCTTTAGTAATTTCAGTTAAGCCATCTATAAAAACAAAAGCTTTTACAGACCTAAATCTTTGAACAACTCCAAAAAGTAAAGTTAGTCCAAATAATGAGTAAAGCGCCATAGATCCACTAATATCGCATAGCAAAATAAGTCTCGGTTTTTTTCTTATTTGTGGTTTAAATACGGTTTTATAAAGGCTTCCACCACTTTGTAATGATTTTCTGATAGTTTTTCGAAAATTTAGTTTTCCTTTTGAGGAAGAATTAGAGTACCTAATAAATTTATTAGCCAAAATTAATCCAAGCTGTCTTGTTTCTTTTAGTAATTTATTTCTTTCATCACTGTCTGTAAATAGGAAATCTTTTTCTTGTAGATCTTCTTTCTTGCTTAAATCACTTGGCACATAAGCTTCTTTAAATTGATTTCTTAATTCCTGTATTCTCTCTAACAAAGCCAAATCAAGCATTTCTACATATGTTTCTTTATTTTGATTGTTTACAATTGAATCTAAAGCAGAATTAAATTCAATATCAAAGAATGCAATTCCATCAATATAATTTTGTGATTTTTTAATTTGGTTTAGCCAGTAAAGATTTGAAACAGGTCTGCTGAAATCTATATCGCCAAAATTGTTTAATAAATCATCAGAAATATTTTTAAAATCCATATTAATTTGACCATCAGTCATTGTGTCAAGTTTATATCCATCTAAGTGAAGAAATTCTTCTTGACCCGTGCTGATTGAATAGCCAAAAAATTCATTAATTAAGTCTTTGATACGTTCCTTTTCAAGTTTGTTTGTAGGAAGTAAATGATATAAAAAATTTATTTCAGTATCTTGATTATCTAATTCATTTTTTTTAAGAAAAATGATTAAGTCTGACAGCCTGTCAGATGAAAAAAATAGTTCATTCTCTTTGCAAAACTGTGAGAATCTAAGTAACTGATCCGTTTTTAAAATCATTATTCTCTTTTAATTTTTCTATATAGAGTTTTTGATCATCTATATCTTTTATAAGGATACCGATGTTGGAATCAAGTTCTCCATGATTATTCTCATGGTTGTATTTAACCCATTCAACAGTTTCAATCAAGGAAGGTGGTTTATTTAAATTTAGTTTTCTTATAAAAGAACTAAAGAGAGAATATTTTTTGGCTTTTTCCTCTGATATGCTTTCAACATTACTGAGTATTACTTTTGTTTCAATGTCAATGGAAGGATAATCAAGGAAAAAATAAATACATCTCCTTCTGAGTGCCTCTGAAAGATCTCTTGTGGCATTAGAAGTAAGGATTGTAAAATTATTACCTTCACCAGCAACTGTTCCTAACTCAGGTATAGTTACTTGTTTTTCTGCTAACACTTCCAAGAGAAGTGCCTCAAATTCTTCATCTGATCTATCTATCTCATCAACAAGAAATAATGAGTCTGATGTTTTCAATGATTTTAAAATTGGTCTTTCTATTAGATACTCATCAGTAAATAAATCTTTTTCATTTTTATCATTTTGTATAGATAATAGTTGTTTTTTATAATCCCATTCATAAATTGCTTTATCCTCATCAATACCCTCATGACATTGAAGTCTGATAAGTTCTTTACTTAACATATTTGATAAGGACTTAGCAAGATAAGTCTTTCCTGTGCCAGCTGGACCTTCAATTAAAAGGGGTTTATCTAAAAATAATGCAGCATTTACAACATCAACCAATTCTTGGGTTGCAAAATAATTATTTTTCTCGAAATCTTTGATTTGCAATTTTTTATCACTCATTTTCTAATTTGTCCATTTCCTTTAACTACATACTTTTCAGAAGTCAATGCTTCTAATCCCATAGGTCCTCTTACATGCAATTTTTGAGTACTAATACCTATCTCAGCACCAAATCCAAACATTTCACCATCAGTAAATCTTGTTGAACTATTAACGAACAACACAGAAGAATCAATCGAACTTGTAAATAAGTCAGCAGACTCTGTTGATTCAGTCAAAATTGCTTCAGTGTGGCCTGAAGAAAATTCGTTTATATGGCTTATTGCTTCTTCAATATTATTTACTACTTTGATTGCTAGCTTAAGATCATGAAATTCTGTTTCAAAGTGTTCATCAGTTGCAATTGTAAGTGCTGGAAAGTCTTTTTTGATTATTGGATCAATAAATAGCTCTACATCCTTTTTAAGTAGAGAGTTAACAATTTCTTCACCCATTTCTTTATACAACTCTGCGTTAATTAATAATGTTTCTAATGCATTGCAAACCCCTGGTCTTTGAACTTTAGAATTAATAACAATATCAATAATATTGTCTTTTTTTGCATCAGAATGTATATATAAGTGAACGTTGCCATCTCCGTCTAAAATAAATGGTACTTTTGCATTTTCAACTAAAGTCTGAATTAATCCTTTACCGCCTCTAGGAACAATTAGATCAATATATTCGGTCATTTGCATAAACTTGATTGTGTCTTCTCTGTCTTTACTATCAATAATTTGAATTGCATTTTCATCAACTTGATTTTTCCTCAATGCATTTTGAAGTGTCTGCAAAATTACTTTATTTGAATCAAGACAATAGCTTGACCCTCTAAGAATTACTGCATTCCCCGATTTTAAACATAAGCCTGATACATCACTTGTAACATTTGGTCTTGCTTCATAAATTACCCCAATTACACCAAAGGAAGCTCTAACTTTATTAATTAATAATCCATCATCTGTCGTCCAACTACTTGTAACTTCTCCAACAGGATCATTTAAAGGTATAATTTTTTTTAGTCCGTTTGACATACCAACAATTCTTTCTTCGTTTAGAGTGAGTCTGTCAGTAAGTGCAGTTGATAATTTTAAGTCTTTAGAGTTTTCAATGTCTAATAAATTAGCTTTGAGTATATTTTCTTGATTATTTAACAATTCTTCAGACATATCAAGAAGAATTTTGTTCTTTAATTCGGTATCAAGCCTTGCAATTTGCAATGAAGCTTTTTGTGCTTTGATTCCTATTTCATTTAACATATCTAAAGGTTAATTAAGAAATCTTATTAGTAAAATATTTTTACAAAATAATTAAATCATCTATGTGAATTAACACACTATTGTCTGATATTTTGTTGGAAGAAATTTTGGCAATTCCTTTTGCTACATTTATATCATTTAAAACAACATCGATTCCATCGCCAATATTGAAATCTTTATGTACTTTTACTACCCCATTGCATAAAAGTGATGCATTCTTTTTAATTGCATCAAATGCCCCTGCGTCAATTTCTATTTTTGAAGTTGATTGCATTCCATAAGCTATCCATAATTTTCTGAGTCTAATTTTTTTATCAGATTCAAGTATTAAAGTTCCGACTTGTTTACCTTTTATAGCGTCTACAAAATTTTGTTCAGACCAACTAATTATTTGAGTTTGTATTCCAGAGAAACCTGCAATTTGTGCTGCCATTATCTTTGTTGAAAATCCTCCCTCGCCTTCACCATGGCTAGAGATTGGAATTAAATCGTTCAATTGTGATGAGTTAAATTGTATAAATTCAATCATTTTTGCATCTGAATTTTTATCTGGATTGAAGTTATATAAACCTTGTTTGTTGGTTACAAGTATCAACTTAGATGCATTCACAATTATCGAAACAATTGCTGATAATCTATCGTTGTCTCCAAACTTTAATTCCTCAGTTGCAACAACATCGTTTTCATTAATTACAGGAATTATATTTTGAGCTAAAAGTTCATTCAGCGCCTGAGTAGTATTAACAAATTGTTCTCTATCATCAATAAGGTTTTTAGTAATCAATACTTGAGCAATTTGTAAATCGTTTTCATTAAATACTTTCTTGTATTCATTAATTAATTGAATTTGACCTACTGCTGAAGCAACTTGTAATTTTTTCATTGACTTTGGTCTTGTTTTATAATTTAACTCCATACCACCAAGACTTACTGCGCCAGATGTAACAATGACAAAATTGTGAGTGTTTTGATGTTGTTTTATTTTTTCTGCCAGTGAATGAAGAAGCATTTGACTTAATTTACCCTCATCAATTAAAGATGTAGATCCAATCTTTATTACAATTGTTTTTTTATTTTTTATATTCAAATTCTAGGTTTCCTAACATAATTGTATCTCCATCAACAACTCCGAGTTCTTCAAGTTTATTAGGCAGATATGAATTTTCATATCTGTAAAATATTTCATTATTTACTTCATCTTTGTTTCCGGATAACCCAATTATAGATTCAACAAATCTTCCGGTACATATATATTTTCCATGATCATGATTAATAATTAGATCATCTTTCTGCAAGGTAATCTTTTGAAAGTCTCCGTAAAGCCTCCTCTTGTCAACTTGAAAAATTTCAACTATATATTGAATTAAAATTTCAATATTTAAACCAGTTTGCGCTGAAATATTTATAGAGTCATTAATGCTTATTTCAGATTTATCTAATTTATTTACTACTTTAATTGTTGGGATTTCATAAAAATTTCGGTCGTATTCGATTATCTCTTTTTCTAACAAATTTACTTGATCCTCTAAACTATAGCTTTGATTCAATGGGTCTAACAAATAAACGATTAGTTTTGTATTTCTAATGTGTCTCAGAATTCTCTCTCCCATGCCAACGCCATCTGAAGCACCTTTTATCAGGCCAGGTAAATCACATATTTTTAATTTCAAATCTGAATTATTTAATATACCCAAATTAGGAGATGTTGTCGTAAATTCATAATCTGCAATTTGAGCCCTTGAATTTGTTAATTTAGTTATCAGGGTACTTTTTCCTGCATTGGGTAAGCCAACAATAACAAGATCTGAATAGATTGAATAAGTTAATTTAATTTCAATTTTATTTCGTTTTTCACCATGTTCGCAAAACTGAGGATTTGGAACTCTTTTTGAAATTAAATCATAATTACCTCTACCTGCTTTTGATCCTTCTAAAACAATGAAAGATGATTTATTTTCATGAAGATCAGCATAAACCTCGTTCTCTACTTTTATTTTTGTACCTTTTGGTACCTCAATTATTAAATCCTTACCCTTTTTACCATTTTGAAAATTTTTATTCCCATCAGTTCCATTTTCTGCTTTATGAGAACTATTAGAGATTATATGTGATAAATCATTCAATTCATCATTTACAGTGATAATTACACTTCCACCTTGTCCACCAGATCCGCCAGAAGGAGACGACTTTGATGATGTTTTTTTAAAACTTACTGAACCCGAGCCGCCAGCTCCAGATTGAACTGATAGTTTAATTTCGTCAACGAACATGAGCTCATTTTGGGATTACATTAACTAATTTACGGCCATTTTTTGTAGAAAATTTTACAACACCATCTATTTTTGAAAATAAAGTATCATCTCCGCCTTTGGATACATTTTCACCAGGATGTATTTTTGTTCCTCTTTGACGAACCATTATGGAACCAGCAGAAATTTTTTCACCATCAAAAACTTTAGTTCCAAGTCGTTTTGACTCTGAGTCTCTGCCGTTTCTTGTTGAACCTCCAGCTTTTGTCTTTGACATTACTCCTCCTCGCTACCTTCTAAACCTACAATGTTTTTTATTTTAATAATTTTGTTATCTTCCCTATAACCCATTCTTCTTCTGTTGCCAGTTTTGTTTTTATATTGGAAAATATTAATTTTTTTAGACTTTCCTATACCAATATCTTGTATTTCTACTTTAAATTTTTTTAGCTCTTTGTTGTCTGAAACCAGTTCTCCTTTTTTGGGACTCACTAATATTGGAATTAGTGTTGTCTCTGAAAAGCTAGATGAAACAACTAGTTCATCTCCGATGGAAACTTTTTCTTGAGAAGCGCCAATTTTAACTACTGCGTATTTACTCATAACTCAATTACTCTACTATAGCTTCTGTATCAAGCAAATCTTCATCTATAGTTTTGTTAGAAAAAATATCACTGATAATTAGTCCCCTACCATTACATTTTTCGCACTCATCGGAAAAGCTTTCAATTAGTCCAGCAGCCACATTTTTTCTGGTCATTTCCACTAATCCCAATCTAGATATTTCAAAAACTTGTGTCCTTGTTTTATCCTTTGCCAATTCATGTTTAAATTTGTTGAGGAGATTTTGTTGTTTTTTTTGAGATTCCATATCTATAAAATCAATTACTATAATTCCACCAATGTCGCGCAATCTTAATTGTCTGGCAATTTCTTCTGCTGCTTCTAAATTATTTTCATAAACTGTTTCTTCAAGGCTATTTTTTCCAACAAATTTTCCAGTGTTAACATCAATAACTGTTAGTGCCTCTGTTCTATCAATTATTAAATGTCCACCTGATGGCAACCATACCTTTCTATCTAATGCTTTTTTTATTTGATCTTCAATATGGTATCTTTCAAACAAGCCAAGTTGATCATCATAAAAGTCAACAATATCTAAAATTTCGGGTGAAGTTTCTTTTACATATTCTTTGACCTCATCATGTTGGGACTTTTTATCAATAAGTACTTTTTTAAAAGTTGAATTTAAATGTTCACGAATGACTTTTGTTGATACATCGGGTTCTTTATGAATTATTTTTGGCGCATCTCCACTTTGATAATTGCTAATTATTTTCCACTCATCGACTAATTTTTCAATATCTACTTTAAGCGATTCTTCACTGACACCTTCAGCAGCAGTACGAACAATAACTCCAAAATTGTTTGGCTTAATTTTTCTTATAATTTTATCTAATCTTTCTCTTTCGTTGTCAGCAAGCCTCCTTGAAATACCTTTTGTTTTTGAATTCGGAATTAAAACTAAATATCTTCCTGGTAATGAAATTTGTCCAGTTAGTCTTGCACCTTTTTCTCCCATTGCGTCCTTTACTACCTGCACTAAAATTTCTTGATCTGTTTTTAAAAGATTTTCAATTTTGGAGTTTTTTGTGGAACCCTCTATATCTGCAACATACAAAACACCATTTTTATCTTCACCAAATGAAACGAATGCAGCTTCCATGCCAGGTAACACATTTTTAACTTTCCCAAGATAAATATTTCCGACTTTTGATTTTCCGATATTGTCTGATGAATAATATTGAACTAAAGTTGGACCTTCTAGAATTGCAACTTTGGATATACCTTGAGATGAGCTAATCAACATCTGTTTTTTTTCAACTGATGGCACTGGTAAAGGTGTTTCTCTAAACCATGTAGGATTTTTTGGCTTTCTAGATTGATTCCTACGAGAGCTCTGGGATGTCGTACCAGATTTGATTTTTACTTTTTGACCGTTAAACCACTTAGTTGTTGTATCGTTTAAATTATCGCTTTTTCTTACTATTTTTGATTTCTTGAAAATACCAAACATTAAAACCTCCATGAAGACGAATACTATTAAAAACTTTCATAGTATGAACATTAGTGTGCTTGTGAAATTAAATAACCTGGTTATTTTCAATAAAAATTCTATTTATTATTCCAAAAATGGATGAGACTGCAATAATCGAAGAACCTCCTAAGCTGAGAAGTGGAAATGGGTCACCTGTTAAAGGAATTAAACCAACAACAGTTGCAATATTTATTAAAATTTGCAGGTATAGCAAAATCATAAATCCAGCTAAAAGAAATTTTTCAAATTGTGAGTCTGTTGTAATGATTAATGAATAAATTCTAAATCCAAAAAATACCCAAAAAAATAGTAAAGCCACACAACCAATAAAACCAAAACTTTTGGCAAATGACGAAAATATAAAATCAGTAGTTTGTACAGGAACAAAAATAGATATGTTTTCTGTATTAGATGCACTGTCCCCTAAAAAACCGCCCAATGATATTTGTAATCTACTTTGTCTTTGTGAGAAATCTTGTATCTCTGCTGAATAAAAATCTGTAATCCTTTGAACTTGAAATGCACTAACTAGATCAAATTCTAAAAGTATAAAAAATGAAATGAATAGCGTAATTAAAAATGCAAATAATGTCTTCATTTTGACATCTGATATAAAATACATTCCCAAAACAACTGAAAGTAAAATGATGGTTGTTCCAAGATCTGGTTGAGAATAAATTAATAAAATATTAGAAAATATCAAAGTTATCGCAAATAAATTATTTCTTTTTTGAGAAATTATTGAAGCAAGAAATATTACAAATGCAATTTTAGTAAACTCAGATGGCTGAAAATCAAAAACTCCTAAATCATATCTTCTTCTTGCTCCCAGTGATTCTTCTGTAAACAAAACTCCAATCAATAAGATTGTTGAAGAAACCATCAAAACATAACTTAGTCCAAAAATATTGCTTATTGAAACATATGTGAATAAAAAAAATACGATAAGACCTACAAGTGTGAATGTAATTTGTCTAACAAGCACATTTTGTATGTCTAACCCAATCTCATTCGTAATATTAAATAATGTAAACCAAGAAATTACACAAAAAATCAAATACTGAAAAATTACATAAATATTTGTTCCTTCGGGTCCTAAAATTGTAATTCTTCTATTAATCATTCCGTTATTTCTCCAAATTCTACAGGAGTCAAACTTTCTTCCAATAGATACTGAATTATTCTTCTTGAGACTGGTGCGGCAACGGCACTTCCTGAACCTCCTTCTTCAACAACTGTTACAATTAAATATTCAGGATTAGAAATAGAGTCAACACCAACAAACCAAGAGGTGTTATTTAAATCACCAGCATTTTGTGCAGTACCTGTTTTTCCACCAATATCATAAGTCAAATCTCCCATTACTTGAAAAGACCTATAAGCAGTACCACCAGGATTTGTAACTAAATTTAAGTCATCTAATAAAAAATTTACAAATTCAGAACTTATATTTATATTTTCTTCATTTAAATCTGAATTTTCATAATAAAGATAAGGGTTTGATTTAATTCCTGTCATAAGTGTTCTGTAAGCATTGGATACTTGTATGGGTGTTGTAGTTATTGCACCTTGTCCTATGATGAGATTCATCAAATCTCCACCTAGCCATCCCTCGGGTCTAACTAATTCTGGTTTAGAAATCTTCCAATCCTCAAACAACTGCCTATCAGGTATTACACCCTCTCTTTCGAATGGTAGGTCAATGTTGGACATTGAACTAAAGCCAAGTTTTTTTGAGTATTCTTGTAGCATTGCTTCAGAATCAGTATTTCCAAATGTTCTCCAGATTTTTAAAGCTATATCCCAAAAATAAACATTACATGATTGTTTCAATGCTTCACTTAAATTTACTTTTCCATGGCCTTCTGGTTTCCAGTCTTGATAGACTTGCTTAGATCCGTCATCAAAACCAAAAGAAAGACTACCCTCGCAGTTAACAAATTGACCAGAATTTGAGGCTTCCTCAGGAAAAATACCTTCATTTACTGCAAGCCAGTAAGCAACAACTTTAAAAACTGATCCAGGAGGATAAAGTCCTTGGATAGCAAAATTATTAAAAGCTTGAGTACGATTAAGTTTTTTGAATTCAAATTCTGAAATTCCTGATACAAATTGATTTGGATCAAAATCAGGAAGTGATACCATTGCTGTTATCTCCCCAGTATCAATTTTTTGTACAACTACTGCTCCTCTTTCAATTAAATTAATTGTTTCAAAAGATTTGTTCGCAAGAACTATTCCTTGTTGAAGAGATTCTTTAACTACCTCCTGTGCATTAACATCAATAGTAATTTGAATATCTTGACCAGGAATAGCAGGGGTAATATCAATAATTTCTCCATTTTGTAGTGTAATTTCAGAAGGTTTACCGCTTAAAATATTTTCATAATATCTTTCAAGTCCGTTTTTACCAACAATTTTATTTCCAAAAGCATTGGAATACTCAATAAGTTCCTCTTGATTGGGTTTCCCAACATAACCAATAACATGGGAAAATAATTCTTTATAAATATAAAGCCTTTTTGGTTGATTAAAAATCTCAAAAGCTTCATAGTCTTGAATTTTTATACGTAAGTCTGTTTGATAATCATTTAAATTGACTACTTCAACAAAAAGTTCATTCGAATTAAAAAAATTATCTATTTCTGCATTAGTTAACTCATTAAAGTTGAATGAAATAAATTGTTTATATACTGTTTTATTTTCTTCGTTTATTTTCTTAAGATTTAGAAATAAATATGGCTCAAGAAAAGATTGTGCTAATTTATTTCCATTTATATCAATTATTTCACCGCGAGGAGCGGGTATGTAGTAGGTCTCAAAATTTTGATTTACGATATCCTGTGTGTTTTCATCGGTGTTAATTATTTGTAAAATAAAAAGTTCTCGAAATATCAAAGATAAAAAAACAGCAAAAATAATGAAAATAATATTTAATCTAAATTTACTAAACACGATTACCTAGAGTTCTTTGATAAAAAAAATAAATCAAATAGTTAATTATAAGTGATGAAATAAAAAAACTAACAAAATCTGTTTCTAATAAATTAATAGTATTGTAAATTAGAAATCCAAAAGTGAAAGATAAAAACTCTTGGTAACTAACAGATTGAACTTTTTTTTGTATATAGTTAGAAACAATTGCAACAATAAGAAATAATATTGAATAAACTCCTAAATAATTCTCACTTAGAAAAATATCGTATGATAGACCAGAAATTACCAACGGAATAATATTATGATTACTGAAACTCTTAACTGAAATATAGTATATAAGTAGAAAAAAAGGGCTAATAACCATCCAATCTATACCAGTTAAAAAATTAATCAGTGTTTCAAAAAATAGTACAACCACAAAATAAATTGATCTCAGAATATTACGAAAAAATGTCATTTAAACTTTGGTATAAATAGCTTTGTATTAAAAGTAAAGTTTTCTAAAATTTCAACAACCGCATTTATTTGATTATTTTGATATTCAAAATTTATTAATCTTGTATCTACAACAGGAAACTTTCCAGAATGATTGAATGAAATATCAGTATATAGAAAATCAATATCGTTCTTGAAATTATCCAACAAAATAGAAGATATTATCATCTCAGATCCATTTGAAGTAATTAAATATGTATTGTTGTATTTATCCATTACCTCCAAGTTAAAATCGGAGGAATATGGAGACTCTAAAATCGAGTAGGAGTAGAAAACTTCTCTAAGATATCCAACTACAAAACCTTTTTCATTAATAACTAAATCGCCAACTTTTAGCTGTTGATTAGTTCCACCATAAATTAGATATTCAAGATTTAAATTTTTTGTAATGAAACCACTGGCTAAAAGTTCAAAATTTTGAATATTAGGTACTGTTGAAATCAACTCATAAGACTCTATTTGAAGTTGTAACTCTCGATTCTCGATTTCAAGACTACGTAAATCTTGAACTTCTTGTTCCAATCTAATGTTCTCGCTTATCAATTGTGCCCTTTGCTCAAATAAGGTATTAAATCTTTGAAGGATGGTAAAGTCACTGTTTTCTATTTCAATTTCAAAATTTACTGAATTTGGAAAATAACTGGACAATTCTTTATTAGAAAAGTAATCGATGAGAATCAACAAACTACTCAATAAAATAAAAAGAATATACAGGACATAACTTCTTTTTGGTAAAGCTTCTGTTTTTAGCATGTTTTAATTAGGTCTTGGTGATAATTTTAATATAGATTTAAAATCTTGAAACCTCTCAAGACAAATGCCTGATCCGATAACAACAGAGCTTAAAGGGTCTTCAGATGTATTAATTGGGATACCTAATTCCTCAGCAATCTTTTTATCTATTTGTTTCAATAAAGATCCGCCGCCGGTAATCCATGCTCCATCTTTGTCAATATCTGATACTAATGCTGGTGGTGTCTGAGAAAGTGAAATTCTAATTGCCTCAACTATATTATTAACAACTGGTGCCAGAGCATTTCTAACGTCACTAGCTTCAAGAAGTACCTGTTTGGGGATTCCTTTTACAATATCTCTACCCGTAACAGTTACTTGGGGCTCTCTTTCGTATTGATAAGCCGACCCAACAGCGTGCTTAATACTCTCAGCTATGCCTGAATCAACCAATATTTGATGTTCAGCACGTAGCCAATCAATTAAAACCTCTGTCATATCTTCTCCGCCTACTCTTACCGAGTTTGCATTTACAATATCTCCCATTGAAATAACAGCAATTTCGGTAGTACCTCCTCCAATGTCAATAATCATATTTCCATATGGCTCGAAAATATTTAGACCACTTCCAATAGCAGCTGCCATTGGTTCTTCTATGGTAAAAACTTCTGATGCTCCCGTGGCATGAGCAGCGGTCTCAATGGACCTCTGTTCTACACTTGTAACACCATTAGGTACACAAATTACAATTCTTGGTGAAGAATATGATCTTCCAATTGCCTTTGTAAGTAAAGTTTTAACAAGTTCTTCTGCCATTTCTATTTCAGAGATTACTCCGTCTCTCAATGGCTTAATTAATTCAATTGAGTCCGGAACACGTCCAACTAATTTTTTTGCCTCTTTACCAATGGTTAAAATTGATTGGTCGTCTTTATTAACTGCCAATAAGGTAGGTTCATCAACAACTACACCTACTCCTTTGACGTAAATTAATGTATTTGCAGTTCCTAAGTCAATGGCAATATCATTGCCACCAAATAAAGTTCTTCTTAAATTTAAACCCGCCATGTATATCTAGATTAATCTATTAAGTATGCATTTAAAATAAATTTATTACGAAAAGAATAAATTTAGTTCTCTAGCAGCACTTTCATCAGAATCTGACCCGTGAACAACATTTTTATCGAGCTCGGTAGCTAAATCTCCTCTGATTGAACCTGGAGTTGCATCTGAAGGATTGGTAGCACCCATAAGATTTCTTATCTGTGATACTACATTTTCTCCCTCTACTTGCATAGCTACAACAGGACCACTCGTTATAAAACTTACAAGATCACTAAAAAATGGTTTATCCTTATGTTCAGCGTAATGTTTCTCAGCTAAGTCTTGAGAAATTGTAATCATTTTAATTTTTGTTATTTGGAAACCTTTTTCTTCAACTCTAGATATTATTTCACCAATGAGATTTCGTTTTACACCATCTGGCTTTATCATAAAAAACGTTTTCATCATATGTTCCTTTTTTTATACTCTCCAATTAAATATAAACTACCTAACAATATAGAAGGATTTTTATTTCTATTAAATTGCTCTAAAGATGAAATTTTATAATTTTTTCCATGTTTATCTAATAAATACCCAATTTCTTTTGTAATCTCTTGATCGAAAAAAGTGTCATCTTCTATTAAATGAAGATTATAATTTGTTTTTCCAATGATCAGATTGAAAATGTTATTTATGTCTTTTCCTTTTTTAAATCCAACAAATAAATCAGTATTTAAATGTCCATATTTGTTTTCATAATTACGCAAAAGTATTTCTACTCCTTCATAATTGTGTGCGCCATCAATTATTTTTATAGGAGAATCGTTTACAATTTCAAATCTGCCTATGGCCTCTTGGATTTTTATATTTGTTAAATCAGCATATTTTATGTCTTGTAGTAGCGAATCTACAACCATTAAAGATAGATAATAATTTAATTCTTTAAATATTAAGTTAGACAATAAAATATTTTTACTATTTAAATATTCACTTAAATAGATGGACTGTGAATAATTTGTATATTGAGATTTAATAATCTCGATTAATTCTTCATTCAAAACGCTAACAAACAGAGTTTCAATATTATCGGACACATTAATTTTTTGATTTAATATATCAGTTATTTTGTTTCCCAATATATCGGTGTGATCTAGTCCAATTGAAGTTAATACGACAGTTTTGCTTTGAATTACAGAAGTTGTGTCATATTTACCTCCAACACCTGCTTCACAGATAAAATAATCCATATCATTGTGTAAAAATGCTTTGGCTGCAATTAAAAATGTTGATTCAAAATAACCTAAATTGATATTATTTTTCAACTCAAAGTTTTCCAAGTACTTAATGTATTCATTGAAATTTAAATCTTTATGAGCAGTCATTCTTTCCTTATAGTCAAATAAATGAGGAGAAGTAAATGCAATGTATGATTTATCTAATCCTTTTAATAACATAGCTATGTTGTTAGCAGTCGAAGATTTACCATTTGTACCAACAATAGAAATTGTCTTGTTAGAAAGAATTGCTAATTCAGTTTCAGAAAAAAAACTACTTAGGTAATTTAAATTTTTATTACCACGACTATTTACTTTTGCTTCTAGATAGTTTTTTAAATTAGTCAATTATCAAGTGAAGATAGTGTTTTTTGAATAGTTTCTATTTCAGATGAAAGTTTTTCAATATTTGCTTTCTCCTCTTCAATCAAATCTTCTTTAGCATTTTTTATAAACTTATCGTTCTCTAAACGATTTTGTGATACATCTAGTGATTTTTTTAACTTTTCAATTTTTTGACTTAGTCTTTTCATCTCACTTTGAATATCTATGTACTTGTTAGCTGATATTTCAAAAACTACTTTACCTGATTGAAACGTTAAGATTTTATCTTTTGATTTTCTTTCAGCATCAACTTCTAACACATTGATCTTTGCAATACTCTCTAGTTGATTGTTATACCATTCCGGGTAATTACTTTGCTTAACCACATCTAGTACAAGATTATTTTTTAAATTATAATTTGATTTAAAGTTTCTGATTTGATTAATAATTGACTTTAAATCATCAAATTCACCATTATCAGAAAATTTTATTTCAAAACTAGACGGCCATGAACTATCAATGATTAATTCCTCATTAAATGTAGACCAGATCTCTTCAGTTAAATGTGGCATTGCAGGGTTTAATATTTTTATTGAGCTAAGAAAAACATTTAATAGGACTTTCTGTGTTTCATCTTTATAATTTTCGTTATCAATTAAATTTTTTGAAAATTCGAAATACCAGTCAAATAAATCAGACCAAAGAAAATTGTAAAGCAACTTATAAGCATCTGAAATTTTATATTCATTAAAAAGCTTATTAAATTCTTCCAAACAAGTGTTAAATTCATTTAATATCCAACGATTTTCATTTAACTCAACTTTAGTTAAATTTCTATCTTCAAGACCTTCTGTATAAATATGAATAAATTTTGCTGCATTCCATATCTTGTTTCCAAATTTTTTAGCAGCTTGTGTCCATTCTTCGTCAAATGGCACATCTTGGCCGGGGTTAGCTTTTTCAATTAACGAAAACCTTAGTGCGTCTGCTCCATGTTTCTCAGATAATTCCAGAGGATCAAGTGTGTTACCAAGGCTTTTGGACATTTTTCTTCCTTTTGAATCCCTTACAAGTCCGTGAATTAAAATATCACCAAAAGGGATATCATTCATTGAGTAGAGGCCCATCATTATCATTCGCGCTACCCAAAAGAAAATAATATCAAAACCAGTAACAAGAAGTGTGGTGGGATAATAAGTAGATAAATCCTCTGTTTCTTTAGGCCAACCAAGAGTGCTAAAAGGCCACAAGGCTGATGAAAACCAAGTATCAAGAACATCTTCATCTTGTATAAGTTGAATGTTGTTACTTAATTTGTATTTATTACGAACGTCATCTTCACTTAAGCCCACATATACATTTTTTTCAGAATCGTACCATGCCGGAATTCTGTGACCCCACCATTGTTGCCTTGAAACACACCAGTCTTGGATATTGTACATCCATTCAAAATATGTTTTTTCCCAATTTTTGGGAATGAATTTAACTTCATCTTCTTCGACAACACGAATCGCATCTTTTGCAAGTTTTTCTGTTTTTACAAACCACTGATCAGAAAGCATTGGTTCTAAAATAGTTTTTGATCTATCCCCTTTTGGAATTTGTATTTCGTGATCTTCAACTTTTTCAAGAAGACCTTCTTTTTCCAAAATTTGGATTATTTTTTCTCTTGCTTTAAATCTTTCTAGGCCTCTAAGGTGTTCAGGAACAAAATCATCATTTACAATTTTTCCATCAAAATCAAGACATTGTATGGACTGAAGATCGTGCCTTTTGCCAATTTCATAATCGTTAAAATCATGTGCTGGAGTTATTTTTACACATCCTGAACCGAAATCTTTATCAACATATTCATCAGCAATTATTTTTACATCTCTGTTCACAACAGGAATTTGAATAGTTTTACCAATTAAATGTTTATATCTTTCGTCAGTCGGATTAACTGCTACTGCAGTATCCCCTAACAAAGTTTCAGGTCGTGTTGTTGCAATTGACAAAAACTCTTCACCAACTTTGTACTTAATTGTCCACAATTTTCCTGATTGCGTCTCTGAGGATACTTCAAGATCTGATACAGCAGACTTTAACTTTGTATCCCAATTAACCATCCTGGTTCCTTTGTAAATTAAATCATTCTCGTATAGAGAAACAAAAACTTCTAAAACAGCTCTAGATAATCCTTCATCCATGGTGAATCTTTCTCTTGACCAATCACAACTCATTCCTAATGATTTCATTTGATTTGTGATATTGTCTCCTGACTTTTCTTTCCATTCCCATACTTTTGATAAAAAATTATCTCTTCCTAAATCATGTTTTGTAACTCCAGATTCCTCAAGATCTTTTTCTACTAAAAGCTGAGTAATAATTCCTGCATGGTCTGTACCAGGAAGCCAAAGAGTTTGAAAACCGTTCATTCTTTTAACCCTTGTTATCACATCAATTATTGAATGCTCTAATGCATGACCCATATGAAGTGAACCAGTCACATTCGGAGGAGGTATTACAATTGAAAACTTTTTATCAGATTCAATAGGTTGAAACTTTTTACCTTGTTCCCACTTTTCTTGCCATTTTGACTCTATAGACAATGGATTATAGGTTTCATTTTGCATAAGTATATTTTATGCTGTTTTGTCGTCTTTTGACTCCTTTAGAACCATTTTTGGAGCAATATCATCAAGTACATTTTCTTTGTCGATGATTATTTTGGTAATATCTTTCCTTGAAGGTGACTCATACATTTGCTCTAGAAGAATTTTTTCTAGGATTGATCTTAAACCTCTTGCGCCAGTTTTTCTTGTTAATGCTAGATCAGCCATAGCTTCCATTGAATCGTCAGTGAAAACTAAATCAATATCATCTAGTTGAAACATTTTTACAAATTGCTTTGTAATTGCATTTTTTGGTTTAGTCAAAATTTCAATTAATGCTTCTTTGTCTAATTCATTTACACTCGTTGCTATTGGTAATCTACCTATGAATTCTGGAATCAATCCATACTTTATTAAATCTTTTGGCTCAACAAATTTGAATAACTCTTCCTTCTTGTAATCTTTAACATCATTAATTGTTGTGTTAAATCCAATAGTATTTTCTCCTAGTCGTTTACTAATAATTTGATCAAGACCATCAAAGGCACCACCCACAATAAAAAGAACATTGGTTGTATCAATTTGCAAATATTCTTGTTGGGGGTGCTTTCTTCCTCCTTGCGGTGGTACTTGTGCGGTAGTACCTTCAAGAATTTTTAGTAAAGCTTGTTGGACACCTTCTCCAGAAACATCTCTAGTTATAGATGGGTTGTCAGATTTTCTTGTAATCTTATCAATTTCATCAATATAAATTATTCCTTTTTCTGCACGCTGAATGTCATAATCAGCAGCTTGTATCAATGTGAGTAAAATATTTTCAACATCTTCACCAACATATCCAGCCTCAGTAAGAGTTGTTGCATCTGCTATTGCAAAGGGTACGTTTAGAGTTTTTGCTAATGTCTGTGCGAGGAGAGTTTTTCCACTTCCTGTTGGTCCAAGTAAAAGTACATTAGATTTTTGAATTTCTAAGTCACTATCAACCGAATCACCTTTGTATATTCGTTTATAATGATTGTAAACAGCTACAGAGAGTGTTTTCTTGGCTTCCTCTTGACCTATGATAAATTCATTTAAAGACTGATTTATTTCTTTTGGTAAAGGCAAATACTCTTCAGGTACAGAATCAAGCTTTTCTACTTTTTCTTCTTCAATAATTTCAACACAAAGCTCAATACACTCATCGCAGATATAAACGCCAGGTCCAGCGATGAGTTTTATTACTTGTTTCTGAGATTTACCACAAAAACTACATTTTAATGCTTGAGATGAGTCTTTATTTGCCATTTTTAACTACCCTGTTGTTTTTAGTTATTTTTCGGCTAACTCCCTTTGAATTAGCACTTCATCTACTATACCGTATTCTTTTGCTTCTTGCGCGGTCATCCAAAAATCTCTGTCTGTATCTTCAGCTACTTTTTCAACATCTTGACCAGTAAAATCAGCTAATAAACCATTTAACTGAGTTCTCATGGATACGATCAAATCAAAGTTTCGTTCCATATCAGCAACTGTACCCTCCATTCCACCTGAAGGTTGATGTAACATTATTCTTGCATTTGGAAGGCTGTATCTTTTGCCTTCAGTACCTCCAGCCAAAATAACGGAAGCTGCAGAAGCTGCCAAGCCCATACAAACTGTTGAAATGTCAGGCTTAATATACTTCATTGTGTCATAAATTGTAAACAATGAGGTAATTGAGCCTCCTGGGGAATTGATATACATAAATATATCTTTATCTGGGTCCTCAGATTCTAAATGTAATAACTGAGCCATGATCGAGTTTGCAACACCATCATCAATTGGTGTTCCTAAAAATATAATTCTGTCTTTTAAAAGTCTTGAATATATATCAAAAGCTCTTTCACCCCTATTAGTATTTTCAATTACTGTGGGGATAACATAATTTGAAGGTATATCTTTCATATTATTCTTCCTCTCCTAAATCCTCTTCTTGATTGTACACATCTTGTAGGTATACTTTTTCACCATTCTTATCAACTGATACACCTTGCTGTAAAATATGTAACATCGCCTTATTTCTAAGGGATTCTGCTTGAAGATTTAATTTACGACTAGCTGCATCTACCTCGCTTTCATCAAGATTAGAAACATGTTCATCTATTAAGTTAGTTTCTTTTTCATCAAGTTTTAATTCTTGATCTTCGACAACTTTATCTAAAATTACAACCATAGACAGATTTCGAGTTGCTTGATTTTTTAAATCTTCTTGTAGTGTTTCCTCTGTCAGGCCAGTAATTTGTAAATAGTCTTCAATCTTTATATTGTTTTGTTGAAGTTCATTCATGAAATTTTGCAAAATACTATCCATTTCTGCAATTACTAATTGTTCAGGAAGTTCTAATTTCGATTCTTCAATTAATTTTGAAGTCAACAAACCTTGATATTGATTGGCTATTTGTCTTTTTTTTACACTCTCAATATTTTTATATAGCTCTTCATTCATCTCTTTTACAGTGTCAAATTCAGTTACTGATGAGACCCAATCATCTGTAAGTTCTGGCATAATTTTTTCTTTAATTTCTTTAACTAATACAGATATTTCTATATTACTTTTTGCTAAAGCTGGAATATCATCATTGAATTTAATAATAGCTCCGCTAGATACACCCTCTAGTTTTGAGTCTAAGGATGGAGTAAGTAACGAACTACCCAATTCATAAAGATAATCTTGATAATTAAAATCTTTTAACTCGTTACCATTCTCTGTTCCAGAGATATTTAGTAATAAATAATCTGATTCTTTTGCTGGTCTTTCAACTTTTTGAACTTCACCAAATTGTAGTTTTATTCTATCTATTTGTTCATTTATTTCTTCTTCAGTGGGCTCAATCGATTCGACTTCAACTGTTTGATCTAACTTAGGAAGCTTAGAAAGTTTTGGCCACAGTGTAATAAGAACTTCAATCTTAAACGATTTTTTTTCTTTCTTTAAGTCTTTTATGACCGGTCTTACAGCAGGGCTGATTTCTTCTTTGTTTAAAATCTCAAAAATTTGTTCAGGCAAATATATGTCTATAGCTTCTTCTAAGACGTAGTCTTCACCAGCCTCTCTTATTACAATATTTTTTGGAATTTTACCTGGTCTAAACCCTTTTACTTTCAAAGATTTGCCAATTTTTGAAATTGCCTCATCTTTTTTATCTTCTAAATCATCAAAATCAACAGTAATTTCAATAGACGACTCGAATTCACTGATTTTTTTTACTTTATATTTCATTTATCTCCTATAAATTAAGGGTGACCGACGGGATTCGAACCCGCGACCTCCTGGACCACAACCAGGCGCTCTAACCAACTGAGCTACGATCACCACGGCGCTCTCGGTAGGACTCGAACCTACAACCTACAGATTAGAAGTCTGTTGCTCTATCCATTTGAGCTACGAGAGCTCTGCCAGAGCGGGTGAAGGGAATCGAACCCTCATAGCCAGCTTGGAAGGCTGGAGCTTTGCCATTAAGCTACACCCGCAGGTATGTCGGGCTGGTGAGATTCGAACTCACGACCTCTTGGTCCCAAACCAAGCGCTCTAGCCAAACTGAGCCACAGCCCGCAACTTAATTATTTTTCTATGTTAACTGATTTTATTAAACAATAAATAGAAAAAATTTATACTTAACTATCATAATCTAAGTTATTCTTTAAAAGGGGTCGCTAGCTCAATTTGGCAGAGCATCGGACTCTTAATCCGCAGGTTCGGGGTTCAAGTCCCCGGCGACCCACGCGACATTTTGGCGGATGTGGCGGAACTGGTAGACGCGCTGGATTTAGGATCCAGTGAGCTTTGCTCGTGGAGGTTCGACTCCTCTCATCCGCACAAGATTAATCAAACTTCGATAATGATCTCTGTTGAAGTCGCAGTGGCAAGTAATTTATTATTTGAATCTTTTAATTCTCCATCCACAAAAATTACTTTTCTTCCACTTTTTGTAATATTGCCTGTTGCAACTACTTCACCTGTATCAGCAGTCATAGGACGTAAATAATTGACTTTGAGATCTAATGTCAAAGATATAAAACCTTTATCTAAGTTACATTGTGCTGTAACTCCATTACAAGAATCAAGCAGTGTTGCTGCAAATCCACCATGTACACTTCCGACAGGATTGTAATGATACTCTTGAGGCTTGCAATAAAATGAAACTCTACCATCATCATCGATTTGAATTTTTGTGAATCCCATCAAGGAACCCATTGGAACATCATGCATTTCTAAACTCTGAAAAAATTTTCTTCTTTCAATTTTGTCTAATTTTATTACTTTCTGGGCTAACTCTTTTGGAGAATTCCAATAAAATGTTCTTTCATTCATCGTCAGAATCTGAAGCTCTTGTTTGAAGCTCTGAAACAATATCAGCATTTGCTAAAGTTGTCACATCACCTAATTTTCTTTCTTCTGAAATGTCTTTAAGTAATCTTCTCATAATTTTTCCACTTCTCGTTTTTGGCAGATCAGCAGTAATAACTATGCTTTTAGGTTTTGCAATCGGACCAATTTTGTCACTTACATGCTGTCTCAGTTCTGCAATCAAATCTTCATTGCCTTCCTCAGTGCCAATTAAAGAAACAAATGCAGCAATTGCTTCACCGGTTATTTCATCACTTCGACCAATAACTGCTGCCTCTGCAACAGCATTATGTGAAACTAACGCACTTTCAACTTCCGCAGTAGATATTCTATGTCCAGATATATTCATTACGTCATCAACACGACCTAAAAGCCAAATGTAACCCTCTTCATCATATTTTGCACCATCACCGGCAAAATATAGACCTTCATGTTGAGACCAATATGTATCAATATACCTTTTATCATCTCCATATACTGTTCGAAGCATTGATGGCCACGGAGATTTGATTGCTAAAAATCCACCTTCTCCTTTGCCCACTTCATTTCCATCATTGTCAATAATTACAGATTCGATACCAGGTAAAGGACCACAGGCAGATCCTGGTTTAGTGCTTGTTACGCCTGGCAAAGGTGAAATCATAATTGAACCTGTTTCTGTCTGCCACCAAGTATCAACAATTGCACAATTTTCTCCACCAATATTTTCGTGGTACCACATCCATGCTTCAGGATTAATTGGCTCCCCAACAGTACCAAGTATTCTCAATGAACTTAAATCGTGAGCTTGTGGATGCTCAACTCCCCATTTCATGAATGCTCTAATTGCCGTTGGTGCAGTATAAAAAATATTAACTTTATATTTTTCAATTATGCTCCATAATCTTTTTTCATCGGGGGCATTTGGTGCACCTTCGTACATTACACTTGTTGCTTTATTTGCTAAAGGGCCATAAACAATATAACTATGACCTGTTACCCAACCACAATCTGCAGCACACCAATAAATATCATCCTCTTTAACATCAAATACCTCATGGTGAGTAGTTGTAACTCCAGTGAGGTAACCAGCCTGTGTATGGACGATACCCTTAGGTTTAGCTGTTGTTCCTGATGTATATAAAATGTATAACAAATCTTCAGCATTCATGACTTCAGGCTCACATTCAGAAGATTGTTTCTCTGTTATTTCGTGATACCAGTGATCCCTACCATCAGCCATATTTATTTCTTGTTCTGTTCGTCTTACAACTATTACATTTTCAACATAGTCTGTTAAATCAAGTGAGCCATCGACATTGTTTTTAAGTGGAACTATATCCCCTCTTCTCCACGCTCCATCAGCTGTAATAACAGTCTTTGCCTTTGCGTCATTAATTCTGTCAGCGAGTGCTTCCGAAGAAAAACCTCCAAACACAACTGAATGAACTGCACCAATTCTTGCACATGCCAACATTGAAACAACAATCTCTGGAGTCATACCTAAATAAATTGCTACCCTATCACCTTTTTGAACTCCAAGTTGTTTTAATGCATTAGATAACTTACAGACTCTTTCATGAAGATCTTGATAAGTTATTTCTTGGGTATCTCCAGGTTCACCTTCCCAATAAAAGGCTACTCTATCTGAATCAGTTTCTAGATGGCGGTCTAAACAATTATAAGATAAATTAAGCTCTCCATCTTTAAACCATTTAAAAAAAGGAGGGTTTGAATCATCTAATATTTCTGTTGGTTTTTTATACCAAGATATTCTTTTTAAAGCTTGCTTCTCCCAAAATTCTAAGCGATTTTTATCTGCATCTTCGTGCCATGAAGATGTTGCGTTTGCGTTTTCTGTGAGTTGTTTCGAAGGAGGGAATTTTCGTTCTTCTTTAAGTAAATTTTCGATTTTTTCATTCATATTTATATTCCCTTAAAATAGTATATATATCAAAGAAGTGAAAAATCTACTTAAGAAGTCATAAAATAGTAATTAAAACCATCACACAAAGCATTCCATGAAGCATTGATTATGTTTTCATGAACTCCGATAGTACTCCATTTCTTGTTGGAATCTGTAAATTCAATCAAGACTCTTGTTTTAGCTTCAGTTCCATCTGAAGAATCTATAATTCTAACTTTGTAATCAATAAGCTTAATTTCATTTACTCTTGAATAATCATTTTCTAAAGCAGATTTTAAAGCTTTGCTCAAAGCATCAACTGGGCCTACTCCTTCTCCAGTTTTAACGTATCTATTTTCATCTACAATAATTTTACAAACTGCTTCTGAAACAACATTTTCAGAATTTCGTCTTTCAGAGAATACCCTAAAGCTTTCAAATTTAAAAAAGTTGGGTTCTATATTCTTGAGTTTGTTCATCAATATAAATAGTGATCCATCAGCTGCTTCAAATTGATACCCTATATGTTCAAGATTTTGCACTTCTTCAATTAATTTTTTGGCATCATCATTATTAAATTCCAAACCAAATTCCTCTGCTTTTGTTAGAACACTAGCTCTACCAGCTAACTCAGATACTGTTGTCCTTGTAAAATTCCCTACTGCGGCTGAATCAATGTGTTCATAAAGTGAGCTATCCTTTGCCATTCCAGATGCATGTAATCCAGCTTTATGTGTAAAAGCTGAGGAACCTACATAAGGATGACGTGAATCGATCGCTACATTTACCAACTCAGCAATATGATTTGCTGTTTGAGTTAATCGGCCTAATGAGCGTTCAGAAATTGTTTGATAGCCTTTTTTTAATGTTAAGTTAGGAATTAAAGTGCATAAATCAGCATTACCAGTTCTCTCACCATATCCATTAATGGTTCCCTGTACATGATTTACACCTAAATCTACTGCAACCATTGAGTTTGCTACTGCACAACCATTATCATTTTGAAAATGTACGCCAAAGTTGGCTTTTGGATATTTTGAAATTATCTCTGAAATTATCTCATGAACTTCACTTGGAAGTGTTCCACCGTTTGTGTCACAAAATACAAAGCATTCAACTTTTGTAGAAATTACAGCATCTAATATTTTTAAACTTGTTTCTGGATCTTCTTTGTATCCATCAAAAAAATGTTCGGCATCAAAAAATACTTTCTTTTTATTTTGTACTAAGAAGTTAATAGTATCAACTGCCATCTCTATTGCCTCATCTACAGTGGCTTGTATGGCTTTTGTAATATGAAGTTTGGAAGACTTTCCTACTATGCATACATATTCTGTTTCTGCATCAACCAATGCTTGCACTTGTGGATCTTTATCAACACTTAAGGTAAGTTTTCTTGTTGATCCAAAGCTAACCAATTTTGCATTATCAAGATTGAGTTCTAATTTTGCTTTTTTGAAAAATTCTTCTTCTTTTGGAGAAGCACCAGGCCAACCACCTTCAATAAAGGATACTCCGAGATTATCTAGTAATTTTGCAATTTCTAATTTATCTTTTACAGAAGGAGAAATCCCTTCTTGCTGAAAGCCATCTCTTAAAGTTGTATCAAATATATCAATTTTCATAGTCTAAAAAAAAACCCTTGCCATGCAAGGGTAACAACGTTGAAAACGCTGCTCCTAAATAATAATTATAATTTTTTTCATTGAAACAATTTTACTTCTTTTTGGCAGATTGTCTAACAAAATAAATTATTAGACCAAAAATAGATATTAAAGCGGCAATTAGTTCTTGAGTAAAGATTGGTTTGGTTCTTGTAACCAATTTGAAAGTTTTTACTGATAGACCATCATTTTCAAAAATTATTGTATTATTAACAATTTCACTAATCTGAGGCTCGGTAATATTACCAGGAACAATAACAGATAGCTGGCCGTCAAAAATTCTTTTAAATCCCTCTAAGTTTTCTTCATCTGTTACAAAAATTTCTGCAAACTTGCCATTAATTCCAAAATCACGTCCACTATCATCAAATTGAATTTCCTGAATTGGTAACAATAGTAAAGCGGTATTTTCCTCTGATCTTAATTGTTTAAACTGTAATAACAATTCATCTGTATTTTCAAAATCATTTCGGATAAGAATTCCCAAATAATTGCCTTCTTGATAAACGCTGGAGCCAAAGCCATCTGGAAGATTTGACAGTATTGCATCTAGACCTCCAATTGAAGATTGACCCGTCTCAACCGCATACATTTGAGCTTCTTGATCTATCAATACTGCAATGGAGTAACTTCCCGATAAGTCTTCTTCAAAAGAAATTTCCATGTCCCACTTAACCTCACATGCAGAAAGTAGAAGAAAAACAAATAGAAATTTTAATAATGTTTTATTTTTCATTTAACAACTCAACCATCTTAATAGTCGCATTTTTTCTATGACTAATCTCAGATTTTTCTTCTAATGTCATTTCAGCAAGTGTTTTGCCATTTACTTCAAATATAGGGTCGTATCCAAAACCATTTTTTCCTCTTGGAGAAGATAAAATTTCTCCATCTAGTTCACCCAATGTGTATAAAAATTCTTTACCATCAAAAAAACATAAAACTGTTTTAAAAGTTGCTGATCTATTTGAATTATTTTGAAGCAAATCTAATAATTTACGATTATTTTTTTCATCATTTGCATCTTCTCCTGAAAAACGGGCTGAATGGACACCAGGAGCACCATTAAGTGCCTCTACAAAAAGACCTGAATCATCTGCGATAACAGGTAAATCATAAAACTTAAAATACTCAGAGGCTTTCTTTTCCGCATTTTCTTTTATAGTTTCTTTATCCTCTATAACATTCAAAACTTTATTAGGAAACACCAAAGAATGTTTACTTAATTTTTTTTGAAATACTGTAGATAGTTCCTTTAACTTATTTTTATTCTGACTGGCTAAGATAATTTGCATTCTTTTTAATTTTGTATCTTAAAAATCTCTTGAACACATTCTTTAGCAATATTAAATAGGCTATCAAGACTGTCTTTTGAAAATGGTTTTCCTTCAGCAGTGCCTTGAATCTCCAAGATTTCAAATTTTTCATCTAGAACAAGGTTCAGGTCAACCTCAGCATTTGAGTCTTTGGCATAATCTAAGTCAGCTACTAACTCTCCACCAACAATACCGACAGAAATTGCTCCGACTTTACATGTAAATGGGTTTTGCACTAATTTGTTTTCATTTACCATCTTTGTAAAAGTATCATTTAAAGCTATCCAAGCTCCGTTAATTGATGCCGTTCTAGTTCCACCATCTGCTTCAAGAACATCACAATCTACAGTAAAGGAATATCCATTAATTATTCCTAAATTACAAACAGCTCTGAGGGAGCGACCGATTAATCTTGAAATTTCCTTAGACCTTCCTCCTTCAAATGATTTTCTAGAAATTCTTTGATCAGAAGAACCTGGCAACATGTTATATTCAGCTGTGAGCCAGCCCTTATCTGAATTTTCAAGCCATCCTGGGACTCTATCTGAAATAGAGACTGTTATTAATACTTTCGTATTTCCTGACTCGTAGAGAACTGATGTATTTTTAGAGTTAATAAAATTCTTGGTTACTTTGATATCTCTCATAAAACTTTTTCTTAAGGTGATAGTCTAGTTATTTCCCATGAATTATCATTTTTAACGTAAATAAAACGATCATGAGTTCTGCTTCTTCTTCCCTGCCAAAATTCCCAGAAGCTTATATCAATGGCATATCCGCCCCAGTTATCAGGTCTTGGTATATCTTTTCCTTCGAATTCCTTTTCTAATTCTTGAATTCTCTCTTCTACTGTTTCTCTTCCTTTTATTTCAGTACTTTGACTGGATGCTATTGCACTCAATTGTGCGCCTCTTGGCCTGGAAGCAAAGTAATTGTCTGAAACTTCATTTGAAGTCTTCGAGATAACGCCTTCAAGCCTTATTTGGCGATGGAGTTCAGGCCAAAAGAATAACCCAGAAATATTTGGATTATTATCCATCTCTCTACCCTTACTGCTTTGATAATCGGAGTAAAAAACTAATTTGTTATCGACAATATCTTTAAACAGTACATATCGAGATCTTGGTGTTCCTTCTTGAGAAATAGTCGATATTGCCATAGCATTTGCCTCATTTACCTCAGCGTCTATAGCAATTTGAAACCATGTATTGAATTGCTCTAAAGGATCTTGATTGAGATCTTCCAAATTGAGTGGCTTGTCTTCGTACTCAACTCTTATCTTTTTAACTTTGTCAGAGATGCTATCCATTTATTTAGATTTGATGTAATTTAATGCAGAACCAGCAAAAAACCAGGATATCTGATCTGAAGATAAAGAGTGGTTGGCTTTTATGAGTTCATGCTCTCCATTTTCTTTCTCTAGGACAATCTCGATTGGAGTATCTACTTTTATATCGCTCAGACTTTTTATTGTCATTTTGTCGAATTGTTCTATTTTTTCATAATCATTTTTGTCATCAAAAACTAAAGGCAAGATACCTTGTTTTTTTAAGTTTGCTTCATGAATTCTTGCAAAACTTTTTACCAAAACTACTTTGCATCCTCTAAATCTTGGTTCCATTGCTGCATGCTCTCTTGAAGATCCCTCTCCATAGTTTTCATCGCCAACCGCAACCCATTTAACATTCTCAACATGATAATTTTTTGCAATATTTGGTAACGTATCAACTTTTTTTGTTAAAACATTTACTCCATCACCAGCATTTTCTGCGAAAGCATTGTTCACTCCATTAAATAAGTTTTGAGAAATATTTTCTAGATGACCTCGAAACTGTAGCCACTTACCGGCTGGTGATATATGGTCAGTTGTACATTTTCCTTCAGCTTTCATTAATACACTCATTGAAGCGTATTCATTCTCTTTTGGTGCTTCAAAAGGAGTTAGTCTTTGTAATCTATTTGATTCAGGGTCAATTACTACTTCTACATCATCACCTGGTGTAGGCTGAATAAATCCTTCTAAGGTGTTTGCAAATCCCTCTAAAGGTAATTCTTCTGCAATTGGAGGAGTAAGTTTTACTTCTTCTCCTGAATCATTAATTAAAGAATCATTTAAAAAATCAAAATCCAATGAGCCACCTAAAGCTAACCCAATTACTGACTCTGGTGAACCAATAAATGAAAGTGTTTCTTTATTTCCATCATTCCTAGCGGGAAAATTTCTGTTGTACGAGGAAACAATTGAATTAATTTCACCTTCACCTATATCATCTCTTTTCCACTGGCCAATGCAAGGCCCACAAGCATTTGCTAATACAGTAGCCCCAATAGATTCTAAATCTTTTAGGTATCCATCTCTTTCAATAGTTGCCCTTGTAACTTCTGAACCTGGAGTAACCATTAAAGGCACTTTTGACTTTAAACCTTTTTTTGCAGCTTCTCTTGCTATATATGCTGCGCGGCCTATATCTTCATAAGATGAATTAGTACAAGATCCTATTAAAGCATTTGAAATTTCTACAGGATAATTATTTTTTTCAGCATCATATTTTAACTCTGTAATTGGGCGAGCTAAATCTGGAGTATGTGGACCTACTATATGTGGGACTAGTGAGTCCAAGTCTATCTCAATAACTTGATTAAAATATGATTCCGGATTTTCAATGACCTCTTGATCAGCTGTCAACAAATTCATATTATTTTTTGCTAGCTCTGCAATATCAGATCTTCCCGTAGCAATTAAATATTCTTCACCTTTAGAGTCAAATGGAAATATTGAACAGGTTGCACCAATTTCAGCACCCATGTTGGTTATAGTAGCTTTTCCAGTTGTAGATATTGATTTAGTGCCCTCTCCAAAATATTCAACAATTGCATTCGTACCTCCTTTTACAGTGAGTATCTCTGCAACTTTTAAGATAATGTCTTTTGGTGAAGTCCATCCACTCAAAGAACCAGTCAACTTTATTCCGATTAGTTTTGGTATTTTTGTATTAAAAGGCATACCAGCCATCACATCTACAGCATCTGCGCCACCGACGCCGATTGCAATCATGCCCAAACCTCCAGCATTTGGAGTATGACTATCTGTTCCAATCATCATTCCCCCAGGAAAAGCATACTGCTCTAAAACTACTTGATGGATAATTCCAGCTCCAGGTCCCCAAAAACCAATATTATATTTCTCAGACGCAGTTCTTAAAAAATCAAATACTTCCTTATGATTCTTATTTGCTACTTTTAAATCGCTGTTTGCTCCTTCGTAAGCTTGAATTAAGTGGTCACAATGAACTGTTGTAGGAACTGCAGTATTTGGAAGCTCAGCCTGCATAAATTGTAACAGAGCCATTTGAGCTGTAGCGTCTTGCATAGCAACTCTGTCAGGTAAGAAATCACCAAAGTCTTCTGCTCTGTTCAAAGACACCTCGTTGACATCTCTAGCATGACCGTAAAGAATTTTTTCTGATAAAGTTAGTGAATCAGATTTTCTTAATCTTAGTTTTGCAATATTGTCTTCAAGTGTTGCATACACTTTTTTTACAAGTTCAATATGTGTTTTTGAAAGATCCATCTTTATAAGTATATATTTGTTTATGTCTAAAGATAAAGTTATCTATTTTCTAAACAGGTACTTTTAAACTCACAAAATTCACACCAATCTCCTATGTTATAAGCCGGACTTAAAGCATTAAAAGGGACCCATGAAGCAGATTTAATAGCTAAAGATTCATATTTTTTCTCAGCCTCAACCAATTCACTTTCGGAAAATATTCTCTCTTTTATACTTGAGTCTTCATCTGGCAGGTAAATATGTAATATTTTTATTTCATTAACATTCAGTAGTCTTGACGCACCTAAGGCGTAAAGTTGTGCTTCAAGAAAGTCTTCAGGTAATTCAGGCCTAGTTTTAAGTTCAATAATTATTGGAGTACCATCAACTCGGCCTACCAAATCTGCACGCCCCATAAACACACTTGCAACTTTTTTATCAACAACTTCTCCATTTTTAAGACCTCTACCATCAGCAACAATTGTGAACCCTAAATTAAATTCAGACTTTGTAATTGATAAATTGCTATATGGTTTTAACTTTTCGATAAGTTCTCTATATTTACTAAAAAGTTTTTCACGTGTAATTACTTCTTCATTTTCAGATATTTTGTTAAATCGCTCGATATCTTCATCGCTTCTGAAGTTGTTATTATTAACAAGCATTTCCTGTGAGTAATTATGAAACTTGGTTCCTGAGGATTCAGACTCATATTCAATATAATCTTCTCTTGGAATTCCATACTGAACATTCCAAGCAGCTCGTCTTTCACAATTTTGTAATTTAATTGTGTTTGTCTTTGAAATTTTTACCTCTCTTATTCGATTAGTGAGCTTATCTATATTAATTAAAGGAAATTGTCCACAACGTGATGCCATATCGCATCCCCTACTACACAATTCACCTGGATTGCGAGCTTGTCTGTTGTTTAAAAAGTTTTCTAAGATATCAAAATGTTGATTTATTATTTCATCTGGATTATCAACTAATTCAATTTCTTCTAAATCCTCCCTTTCAATCGAGGCAGTGTAAAAATCCTCATTTTCTTCTTTTAACTTTGAAATTATAGCTCTATCAAGTAACTCGGATTCGGGATCAAAAGCAGTTTTTAATTTTATAAATTCTGAAGAACCCTGATCAATAAACTCATATGTAAAGTATGTTGTTAAAGCATATTCCTCTCCATTAATTTCTTTATTTATTTCTTTAATAGGAAAGTCATGATTAAATTCAGTATCTCGTTTAGGATATATTGTTCTAAATCGTGAAAATAAATCAGATAATATTGCTTTTTGAATTTTGTCATAGAATTGAAAATTATTTTGCTCAGCAATTCTTACAGAAGTTTCCTCAATAGCATCATTATTCATCCAATCAATAATTGCATTATTTAAATCTTTCCAACGATCTAATTTAGGCTTAGCTAGCTGATTATTCTTCCCATAAGAACTATGGCATTGAGAAATATTAATTAATTTACTAGAGGTAAAAGTATTATCAACATCAGCCATAATCAAATTTTATCAACAAAATGGGTGTGTAATGACCATGCAAGGATTATTTTTTATTATAAAGGATTAAGGTTAAAGTTTGTCGTATGGTACCTCATTAAACAACCTGTAATATATATGTATATGGAAAACTGGAATAGCCTAGAGCATCAGGAAAATCTGTATCAACAATTAGCCTCGGCACAAATTGGAATTATTGATAATTAAATTCTTAACTAGAAGTTAAAGATTGAATCTGGTGAGTAGCCAATTGACTCAAGTGCCGGCTTAACTGCTTCAGAGTTCATTTTTGGTGGTCCGCATAATAGTATTAAGGTGCCATCACTTGGTTCAGGCATAGTACTCCTGATCATCTCCTCATCAATGAAACCAGTAAATCCTGACCATCCATCCTCTGCTTTATCTAATGTATAGTGGACTTCGAATCGATCTGAAAAATCTCTGTCCGGATTTTCTAATTTATCTCTTAAGATGATGTCTCTCTCTTCTTTATTGGCAAACAATAGACTTAGTTTTGTTGGGTCATTTTCATTTCTCAAGACAGCTCGAATAATTTGAATCATAGGTGTGATTCCGGTTCCTCCCGCAATCATTCCGACATTCTTAACCTTCTTTTCAATGATTTCTCCACCCTGTGACTTGAGTTGTTTGATATTAAATACTCCGTCCCCCATATATTCTAATCTTCCATTAGGACCTCTAAATGAGAAGCTATCTCCAATCTCGAGTTTATCTATCTTTTGAGACATTACACCACCCTCTGGAAAATCAGGGTGTACATTGGATCTGTAAACTTTTATAACAAAATCAACAAATCCTTTATCGACATCTGATGATACGGGCGTATATGAACGTGAAACTGGCTCACCATATTCATCTTCAAATGTAAGTGCAATATGTTTTCCAGTCGGTAGTCCTAAAACATCATCTTCATTTGGAAATCCAAATCGATAACGATTGGTATCATGAGTGACTTCAACTTTTTCAATTAATTTAAGTTCAACTGTTTCATCTAGTTTGAGAATTATGTTCATATTCCCACAGTAATAAGGACACCGTGTAATGGTAAAAATAATATTTTTTAAAAAATTTGCATACCTTTCGCCTCAAATAGGCTTCATCAATGCCAAAACTATCAAAAGTAAATTAGGTCGTCTGAAAACAACCTGTACAATATATATATGGATAAAAGAATATCTAAATCATTCAGGGTCATTTTTTCTAGTTTGTACCCAAATTTCAATGAAGAAGAAGCAAAAAACTCTGAAAAATACTTTAATTTCATCCTTGCAAATTTTCCTGATAGATCAGAAATCACACTACTAAAAATCGTATTTTTTATCTTTTCTTTTGGAATACGAAAAGTGTTCATAAAAGATAAAAATATACCTAAATTTGTACAAAATCTACAAAGCTCGAACTTATCATTACTCAGAAAACTCGGTTCAGGTATGACAGCATTATTTGGATTGAGCACTGCTAGATCGCTTGATGGTGAGGGATCTGTATATAAACATCTTGATTATCCAATTTATAAAAATACAACAATAGAAAAAAAAGATATATCAATTCCAAAAAGTATTGAAGTAGCAGTGATTGGAAGTGGTTCTGGTGGAGGTGTCGCAGCCAATATTCTCAATAAAAAATATGAAGTAGGTATATTTGAAAAAGGAAGTTACGGCAATGGTATGACCAACAATGAAACATTCGGATATCACAACTTCTACGACACAAATGGAATTCAACAGACAAGAGGATATAAAGTTTTACTTTTAGCTGGAATGGGAATTGGTGGTGGCACAAGTGTGAACTGGACAACTTCACTTAGGACTCCAAATCAAATTCTAAATGAATGGGATACTTTAACTGAACAAGATAATTATTTCAATTCGCATGAATTTAAAAATAGTATGGATTATGTTTGTAAAGAATTAAATGTTGATATAAAAAATAATCGAATACCTCAAAAGGAAAAGAAATTGGCTGAGGGGTTAGAGCTTAGTAATTTGAGTTATAAGATTATCCCAAGAAATACAAGTAATGATGAATGCACAGAATCTGGTTTCAGCACCTTTGGTCGTTATGACGAAAGCATTAACTCAACCAACAAAATTTGGTTTTCAGAAGAAAGATTTGAACCCAATAATGTGTTTAGTGATACAAATGTTACAAGTCTTGATTTATCAAATGGAAGAGCAACCCACATTAATATTGAAAACAATGGTACATTACATAAAGTTGCAGTTGATAAAGTAGTTCTTGCAGCAGGTTCCTTAAATACTCCTAAAATTTTGCTTGATAGCGGATATAAAAATAAACATCTTGGTCGTAATTTAAAACTTCACCCTGTCTCAGGTGTTGCAGGTAAGTTTTCAGAAGAACAGAAACCGTGGGCAGGTACAATGCAGGGAATTTATTCCGACGATAATTTATTTTTAAAAGATAATTATGGATACCTCCTAGAGGGGCTTCCAATGCATCCAAGCCTATTCTTCCCATTTTTTCCAAATAATTTAGACAACTTTAACGAATTTGTAAAAAGTTACAA
>CACAQC010000004.1:0-75742 GCA_902534495.1 uncultured Candidatus Actinomarina sp.
TTAAAATTATCTAAATTTTCAAATAAATTTGAAGATTCTTCTTCAACGTTAAAACCTGCAAGCTCTTTTTTTGAAAGATCACTTGAATACCATGTTAAAAATAAATTCTTAGTAATTTCTGGATGGAATTGTAATCCAAAACTGTTCTGGATCTTAAATATTTGTGGAAAATTTGTTTTAGCAATTAAAACTGCCTTTTCTGGCAAATCAAAAGTGTCTCTATGCCAAGTAAAAACTTTATTAGATTCAAAAATATCAACAATATTTTCATTATTTTCATTGTCAATAAATATTAAATCTTTGAGTCCAAATTCAATTTCTTTTGATAAGAATGCTTCCCCACCAGTTGAGTCAGCGATCAATTGGGCTCCTAAACAAATTCCAAGTATTTTTGTATTGCATTCGACAGCATATTTAATCCAGTTTTTTTCTTTTTTAAGATACTCGTATTTTTCATCTTCATAGGCACCCATATGACCACCTAGAATTATATAATTATCATTTAAGTTAAATTTTTTCCAATCAGCTTCCCAGGCATTTATCGTAATTATTGAAGACGGCAATGTACCAAGAGTAACATCTGGATCATTTACTATTGCAATTGTTTTATTCATAGTTATCTCAGTTTGTGCGCGGAAGAGGACTCGAACCTCCACGGGTCTTACCCCACAGGATCCTTAATCCTGCGCGTCTACCAGTTCCGCCACCCGCGCAAACTCAATCAAGAAACCAGAATAGAGATAGTGTTGTAGCCGCGAATAATACTGCTACAACAGCAGTTATTCTACTTAGGTTTCTTTCAGCTAGTGTTTGACCTATATTACCAGATGAACCAGGGCCACCTAGCATATCTGAAAGTCCTCCACCCTTACCGCTATTTAATAAAACTAATGCTACTAATGCAATAGAAATGATTATATGAACAGTTATTAGTATCGCGGTTATCGTATCCATAAACTCAAGATTAGCGTTTATCCTCTTTTACTTTTGACTGAAGTTCAACTTCTTTTTGAAGTTGTTCAACCTTATTTGAATCGCCTAGGTAACCTATCCTTGTTCTCTCACTTTCAGATATTTTGTATGCTAGCGGAATTCCTGTTGGTATGTTGACATCTACTATTTCTGTATTTGATAAGTTGTCTAGAATCTTAACCATAGCTCTAATACTATTCCCATGTGCAACCACTAATACTTGCTTTACTTTTGCTAATTCCAATAAATTTAAAAATGTCGAATTTACTCTTTCAACGACTTTTTCAAGTGACTCACCTAAAGGTAATTCTTCATTAATATTTTGATACTTTTTATCTGTCTTTGGGTCAAATTGAGAATCTTTTTCTGCAAGTGGTGGTAATACATCATAGCTTCTTCTCCATAGCTGAACTTGGTCTTCCCCAAATTGTCTTGCTGTCTCAATTTTATCAAGTCCTTGTAAAGCACCATAGTGTCTTTCGTTAAGTTGCCAAATATCTTTGATTTCAATATCAAAATCTACTTCTTCTTTCATTTTGTTTAAAATAATTTCTGCTGTTGATTTAGATCTCCTAAGGAATGAAGTGGCACACACTTCAGGGATAAATTTATATGATAAAAGAGTTCTTCCGGCCTCTTCGGCTTCTCTTACTCCCCTTTCGGATAATCCAACATCCACCCACCCAGTAAATTTATTTTCTAAATTCCAAACGCTTTGACCGTGTCTAACAAAAATTAAATTCATAGTTTTACAGAATTTATAATTTTTACAAATTTATCAGAATCTAGTGAGGCTCCGCCAACTAAAGCGCCATCAATAATATTTAAATTCAATACTTCTTCTGAATTATCTGGTGATACGCTACCACCATAAATAAATCTTAATTTTTCTTCTTCGTAAAATGATTTAGAAGAAATCAGTTTTTTTGTGAAATCTAGCACCTCTACAATATTTTCTATAGTTGCAACTTGGCCTGTTCCAATTGCCCAGATAGGTTCGTATGCAAAAATAATTTCGTTTACATTGTCTTTGCGAATACCCATTAATCCTTCATTTAGTTGATTTTGTATAAATTCTAGATATGTATTATTTTCTCGATTTTCAATTGGTTCTCCAAAACAAAATATTGGAGTAATATTTTGTTCTTGTAGTCTTTTTAGTTTTTGATTAATGATTTCATCGTTCTCATTAAGTAATGTTCTCCTTTCAGAGTGGCCGACTATTGAATAACTTATATCTAACTTTTTTAGTTGTGTAGATGATACTTCACCCGTATATGCCCCTTCTTTAAACATTGAAACATCCTGAGCAGACAGTTTAATTTTTAATTTATCGGCAGATATTACAGTTTGCAATGATCTTAAAGATGTATGGGATGGGGCTAAAACTATATCAATATTTTCTTCGACATTTTTAGGTAATGAATAGTTAATTTTTTGCAATAACTGAATACCTTGTAAATGATCAAGATTCAGCTTCCAATTTCCAATAATTATCTTTTTCATAGATTTAGATTATAAGTGGTTCATAAATATTTACACCAGGTAATTTTTTTCCTTCCAAAAGCTCCATTGAGGCTCCACCACCTGTTGAAACATGGTTAAAATTTTGAATTTTAGAATATTTATTGATAGCACTAACAGTATCTCCTCCACCAGCTATTGTATAAGCATTTGATTGGGATACAGATTTAGTAATTTCTTTTGTCCCGTATTCAAATTTTTCATTTTCAAACACGCCCATTGGTCCATTCCAAAATATTGTATTTGATGAATATATTATCTCGTTAAACATTTCAACAGTTTTTGATCCAATGTCGAACCCAATATCATTTGTCTTAATTTTTTCTAATGGTTTATCTTCTCTGTGGTTTGAAAGTAAGTCTTTGGTAACACCAAAATCATTCGGTAAAATTATTTTTTTTCCATTTGTAGAATTAAGTAACTCAGTTGCAGTATTCAAAAAATCATTTTCACACATGGAATCACCAATTTCATAACCTTGTGATTTAAGAAATGTAAAGCACATTCCACCTCCTAAAATTAAATTATCTACTTTTGGAAGAAGTTTATTTATCAGATTTAACTTATCTGATAGTTTGGCTCCTCCCATTATTACCGTATAAGGTGAACTAGGAGATTTTAATAGCGATTGCAATTCATTTATTTCCTTATTCATTAATGGACCCTGATAGGAATTTATGTACTTCCCAACTTCAACTATTGATGCATGTTTCCTATGTGCTGCTCCAAAAGCATCTAATATGAAAGTATCAAATGGTTTTGCAAGACATTGGGCAAATTCTGTATTAGATTCTTTTTCACCCTCGTAAAATCTTAAATTTTCTAAAACATAAATTTTTGAAGCATATTGTGAATGAAAAGTTAACGACAGTTTTCTTATATCATCATTTATAAACACGACATCTTCATCTAAAATTTTTTTCATTTCTTCAGCTATAGACTCTAATGAAAAATTTAAGTCAAATCCATTTGGTCTTCCTAAATGACTTGTAAAAGTAATTGTTTTTGAAAAATTTTTAATTTGTTCAATAGAAGACAATGCTTGTTTGATTCGAAAATTATCAGCTATTATTCCATTCGTAATAGGAACGTTTAAATCTGCTCTTATTAAAACATTACCTAAACTTTTTGTCACAGATTTTATGCTTCTTTCATGTCCCTGTGTAAAACAACAGCATCATTATCTTTCGTTTTTAACCATTTTGTAATTTCTTCTGCCATAACTACGCTTCTATGTTTACCACCGGTGCATCCAATCGCAATACCAACATATGATTTACCTTCTGAAATAAATCGAGGAAGTAAAAACTCAACCATATCCTTTATTTTCTCAAGAAATATTTGTGCATCTTCGAATGATAGGACATAATTTCTTACCATTGGTGACTGACCCGTTGAAGCTCTAAGCTCTTCTCTCCAATGAGGATTAGGTAAAAACCTGACATCGAATACTATATCCGCATCTCTAGGTGTACCATTTTTAAATCCAAATGAAGTTACAGATATTTTCAAGTCCTGACTTGAAGCTTCTCCTTGAAAACCCTCTATAATTCTTTTCCTCAATTCATGAACATTCAAATCAGTAGTATCAATTACTTGATCTGCTAGTTCTCTTATAGGCTTCAATAATTCTCTTTCAGATTTCACAGATTGTGAAATAGATTCCATACCCATAGGGTGTGGCCTTCTATTTTCTTCATACCTTTCAATTAATGTTTCATTATTTGCATCTAAAAATATTATTCTCGTTAAAACTCCTGATTGACTTAATTTATCCAAGCTTACTTTTAATTGTGTTTGTGCAGAGTTGTCTTTTGCGTCAATAGTAAGTACTAACTGTTTATTTGTTTCTGTAACATCATTTGATTGAACCACAGACTCTACTAACTCTGCTGGAAGATTCTCAATTACATAATATCCTAAATCTTCAAAGACATTAGAACTTGCTGACCTACCAGCTCCAGACATTCCAACTAGTAATAATACTTCCGGTCTTTTTGTTGCCATTTTTACCTCAGGTATATGATAGTTGTGAATAATTTAGATTGGAATAAATTATTGTAAGCTAAAGTTCAGAATGATTAAAGTAATCATACACTTTTTTTGCTTCATTCTCGTTGATGATTTTTTCTAATTCATTAAGTGAGGCATTGGACAGTCTATTTAAAGTTTTTAAATTTTTAATCAAATCTAAAATAGATGATTTTGAAACACCTTTTATTTTTAAAATATTATCTATATCTAAATCTTTTATACGCAATCGTCTATTCTCATTTATTGCAAACCTGTGTGCTTCATCTCTAATGTTTTGTAAAACAAATAAAGCTTCCGAATTTTTATTCAAAACAACAGATTTTTTATTAAAGGGTACAAATATTTCTTCTTCTTTTTTTGCCAAACCAATTACATCAATGTTCATCTCAAAGTAATCTATAACACTTTTAGCTTTTGAAAGTTGCCCTTTACCTCCATCGATTAAAATCAAGTCAGGATTTCTTCTAAAGCTTTGGTCTTCTTCTTTTTCAGAATTTAATCTTTTCAATCTGCGAAACAAGACTTCTTCAATTGATTTAAAATCATCTTGACCCTTGAATGAACGTATATGAAATTTTCTATACATTGATGGCTTGGTTAATCCATCTTCCATTACAACCATCGAGCCAACCCTGTATTTATCTCCTAGATTGGAAATATCATAAGCTTCAATTCTGTAAGGTATGTTTTTTAGATTTAATTTATTTTTTAGTTGCTCCAAAGAAAGTGCTCTAAATTCTAAATCTGTTCTTCTTTTTAAATCTGACACCCTTCTAAGTTCTTTTGCATCGCCTAATGCAGTTTCTAATAAATCTTTTTTCCAGCCCCTTTTTGGATTCAACAATTTAATATTTTTGTTCCACCTATCTGATAATTGTTTTTGGATAGTATCTTTAAGTGGAAATTCATGACTAATCAATATTTCATTGGATGGACTATTTTCTTCAAACAAATTAATAATAATTTGTGGTAAATAATTTTCTACTTCGTCTACTTTAATGGGCTCAAAGGACCTCTTTACTTCTCCTGTAATTCTTCCGTTTCTAATCAGTAGACAAGTTATTACCACATCATATTTACCAATATCTATCCCAATTACGTCGACATTTTTTTCATTTGATGTCATAAGAGTTTGATTGATCCTTGCATTCTCTAAGTGTTTAATAATATTTTTAATTTTTTGAGCTTCTTCATATTGCTGAGAATCCGAAAGCTTTTTCATCTCGTATGTTTTATCATGTATATATTTGTCAGAATTACCTTTATAAAATTCTTTTAAACTATTAAGCATTACATCATATTCAGATTTGCTAACTTTATTAACACAGGGACCAGAACATTTTTCAATCTCATACAAGAGACACGGTTTACCCATCTTTTGATGATTTTTGTAAGTAGTATCATTACATGTCCTCACCGGGAATATATTGATCAGATGGTCTAGTGATCTTTTTGCAGCTCCAATAAATGGAAATGGTCCAAAATTAATATTTTTATTATTTATATTCCTTGTAACTAAAACTCTTGGCCATTCCTCATTAGTGATTGTGATATAAGGATAAGATTTATCATCTTTAAATTGAATATTGTATTTTGGTTTGAATTCTTGAATAAATGAATATTCAGCTAACAATGCATTCGCTTCATTTTGAGAGACTACAAACGATATGGAAAAAGCTTCATTGACTAATCTTTTTACTTTCCAAGATGTACCTTGTCCAAAATATGAAGGCACTCTTTTTCTTAAATTTTTAGCTTTACCAACATAAAGCGGTTCTTCAAACTTATCCTTAAAAATATAGATTCCAGGCTTTTCAGGAATTTCTTTAGTATCTAACTTATCCATCTAAAATTCCCTTCAAATGCTTTCCAGTTAACGAGCTTTTAATATTTGATATGTTTTCAGGTGTACCTTCCGCTACTACGTTGCCCCCTTTTTCACCGCCTTCAGGTCCAAGATCTATAACCCAGTCTGAATTTTTTATAACATCTAAGTTGTGTTCTATAACTATAACTGTGTTTCCTTTATCCACTAACAAATGTAAAACTTCTAATAACTTTTGAACATCAGCAAAATGAAGTCCTGTAGTTGGTTCGTCTAAAATGTAAACAGTTTTACCTGTTGATCTTTTACTTAACTCCTTTGCTAATTTTACTCTCTGAGCTTCTCCTCCTGAAAGGGTGGTTGCGGGTTGGCCAAGCTTTATATATGAAAGTCCTACATCATCTAATGTTTTAATTATTCGATAAATTGATGGTTGATTTTCAAAAATATTTAGAGCGCTCTCTACTGTTGAATCTAGAATGTCAGAAATACTGTATCCCTTCCACCTAATAGATAGTGTTTCTGAGTTATATCTAGTACCCTGGCAATCTTCACACATTACATATATATCTGGTAAAAAATACATTTCAACTTTGATATTTCCATCACCCTTACAATATTCGCATCTTCCCCCTGGAACATTGAATGAGAATCGTCCTGGTTTATAACCTCGAATTTTTGATTCTTCTGTTAGTGAATATAAATTTCTGATTTGATCAAAAACGCTTGAATATGTTGCAGGATTAGATCTAGGTGTCCTACCTATAGGCGACTGATCAATTTCAATTAATTTATCAATATTTTCTAGGCCAGAAATACTTTTATGAAGACCAGGAATAATCAAGTTTTTTGAAAACTCATTCTGAATAGATTTTGATAAAATATCAGTTATTAATGTAGATTTACCACTTCCAGAAACACCAGTTACAGAAATAAATTGACCCAAAGGAAAATCGACAGTAATATCTTTTAAATTATTTTCTTTGGCTCCTCTGACAGTTATTTTTACTCCATTACTTTTTCTTCTTACATTTGGATAAGGTACTGTTTGTTTTCCAGATAAGTACTGTCCAGTGACTGATTTTAAGTTTCCAGAAACTTTTTTCCAGTCACCTTCGGCTACTATTTCTCCACCTTGCTCGCCTGCTCCCCATCCTATGTCAATAAGGTGGTCGGATGATTTCATCGTTTCTTCATCATGTTCGACCACTAAGACGGTATTTCCCAAATCTCTTAACCTGATTAATGTGTCAATTAATTTCTTATTATCTGATTGGTGTAGTCCTATTGAAGGCTCATCTAATACATATAAAACACCTGTGAGACCAGAACCAATTTGTGTTGCAAGTCTTATTCTTTGTGCCTCACCGCCTGATAAAGTGGCTGCTCCTCGACTTAGTTGTAAATAGCTCAAACCAACTTCATTGAGAAAAGTCAACCTTTCACTTATTTCTCTTAAAATTGGTTCTGCAATTTCTTTGTCATTACCGGTTAATTTAAGACTTTTAAAAACTTTAACTGATTCAGAAATAGACAAATTGTTCAATTCCCCTAATGTATAACTCTTAACTTTTACCAATCTAGATCTTGGATTTAATCTTTCACCGTCACAAACAGAACAGTGCAGTTCCCTCATAAATTGTTTGTAGTAATCTCTAGCTGCCTCTGAATTTGTTTCTTCGTAATTTTTTTTAAATATTGGGATTATGCCCTTATATGGCTTGTGCCAGATTCTTGAGTTACCAAATCTATTTACATATCGAATAACAGTACTCTCTCCATTTGAACCATGAAGAAGGATATCTTTTTGTTTTCTTGACAAATTCTTATAAGGTTGATCAGTTGGGATTCCAAAATGTTCACATACACCGTGGATTTGAGCCCTAAAATATTTTCTTGTAGACATATCTGGAAAGACATTTTCATTAATTGATAAACTAATATCTTTAATTAATAGTTGCTCATCAATCTCATAACTTACACCTAGACCATTACATGATTCACAAGCTCCAAAGGGTGAATTGAATGAAAAATCTCTTGGTTCTAGCTTATCGAATGACAATCCACATTTAATACATCCCAAATTTTGGCTAAATGAATAAATTTTATTTTCAAAACTTACATCAACTAAGCCAGAGGTCAAATCTAATGCAGTTTCAACTGATTGAGGCAACCTTCTACCAGGTGTTTTTTTTATTTTAATTCTGTCAATCACTACCGAAATATCATGATTGAAGTATCTATCAAGTCTTTTAGCCTCGTCTAATCTTATTATCTCACCATCAACTAAGACTCTTGAAAATCCTTGTGATTGTAAATCTTTAAATAATGTTTCAAATTCTCCTTTTCTTGATTTCACAACTGGTGCGAGAATATCAATACTGGAGTTTTCTCCGAATTCCATAATTTGATTCACTATAAAATTTACAGATTGTTTTTCAATTTTATTATTACATTGAGGACAATAACTCACTCCAATACGTGCCCAAAGTAATCTTAAATAGTCATGGACCTCAGTTACAGTTCCTACTGTAGATCTTGGACTTCTGGAGGAAGTCTTTTGATCTATAGCAATTGCCGGTGAAAGGCCGTCGATACTTTCAACATTGGGTTTTTCCATTTGGCCTAGAAATTGCCTTGCATATGCAGATAAACTTTCAACATAACGCCTTTGACCCTCTGCATAAATAGTATCAAATGCCAATGAAGATTTTCCCGAACCAGACAATCCAGTAATTACTACAAGTTTATTTTTTGGGATATCTACAGAAATATTTTTTAAATTATGTTCTCGAGCCCCTCTGACTTTTAAAATATCTTCTTTCATTCTGACAATTCTTGAATTTCTTTTTTTAATTCCTTTAATTCGTCTCTTAATCTAGCAGCAAGTTCAAATTCTAAGAAATCGGCTGCAGATTTCATTTCTTTTTCAATAGTTTTTGATAATTTTATTAGATCACCTTTTGAAGCATCGGTTATGTTCATTGAGGATTTGTTAAGGCTCTTACCTGTTTTATTTCTATTTTTCTCAACAATTTCCAAAATGTCAGTTATTTCTTTTTGTATGGTCTTGGGAGTAATGTTGTTTTTAATGTTATGATTTTTTTGTAAGTTTCTTCTTCTTTCTGTTTCACCGATTGCATTGCTCATTGAATCAGTTATTTTGTCAGCATACATGATTACATACCCATCTTGATTCCGAGCAGCTCTTCCTATAGTTTGGATTAAGCTAGTTTCAGATCTTAAAAAGCCTTCTTTATCTGCATCTAAAATGGCCACTAGTTGTACTTCTGGCAAGTCAAGGCCCTCCCTTAGTAAATTAATGCCAACTAATACGTCAAAATCTCCTCTTCTTAAATCTCTAAGAATTTCAATTCTTTCCAAAGTATCAATATCCGAATGAAGATATCTTGTCTTGACACCTGCATTTATTAGATAATCACTTAAAGCCTCACTCATTTTTTTTGTCAATGTTGTGACAAGAACTCTATTACCATTTTCAACTACAGAATTTATCTCCTCTAAAAGATCTTGAATCTGATTATTTGTAGATTTAATTTTTACTTTAGGGTCTAATAAACCAGTTGGTCTAATCACTTGCTCAATGAAATTTTCAGAATTTTCATTTTCCCATTTTCCAGGTGTTGCAGACACTAACACTGCTTTATTTACTCTTTCTTTCCATTCATCAAATTTAAGTGGTCTATTGTCAAGAGCAGAAGGCAATCTAAAGCCATAATCAACTAGTGTAGATTTTCTTGATTTATCACCTTCATACTGTCCACGTATCTGCGGTATTGCAATATGGCTTTCATCTACAACCATTAAAAATTCATCTGGAAAAAAATCAAGTAGAGTAAAAGGCGGTTCCCCTGGATTTCTACCATCAAAATATCTTGAATAATTTTCAATTCCGGAACATACTCCAAGTTCAGTGAGCATTTCTAAATCATATTTTGTTCTTTGTTCAATCCTTTGAGCCTCGAGAAGTTTGTTTTCGGATTTAAACTTAGCAACTTGTGTCTCCATGTCATTTTCAATTTCTTTCAATGCATTTTTTCTCGACTCATCTGAGATGACATAATGAGATGCTGGTAATATTGCTAATTCAGTAAGTTTTTCAATTATTTCACCGGTTATTGGGTCAATTCTTGATATGTTCTCTATTTCATCACCAAAAAATTCGATTCTAAATATCGTCTCTTCGTAGACTGGAAATATATCTAATGTATCGCCTTTTAGTCTGAAGGCTCCTCTGTCTACGACTAAATCATTTCTAATATATTGTTGTTTAACTAATTTGATTAATAGTTCTTCTATATCAAAAACTTCACCCTTAATTATTGGTATTAACTTATTTTTATATTCAATTGGGGAACCAAGTCCATAAATGCATGAAACAGATGAAACAACAATTACATCATCACGTAACAAAAGTGCACTAGTTGCTGAATGTCTTAATCTATCGATTTCTTCATTTATAGTTGCGTCTTTTTCGATAAAAGTATCTGAACGGGGTACATATGCTTCGGGTTGGTAATAGTCATAGTAAGAAACAAAATATTCAACTCTATTATTTGGAAAAAATTGTTTAAACTCATTTGCTAATTGTGCAGCAAGCGCTTTGTTAGGTGCTAAAACCAGTGAAGGAAGTTGAGTTTGTTCAATCAACCAAGCAATTGTTGCAGACTTACCCGAACCGGTAATTCCCTTTAGAGTTTGAAAAGTATTTCCACTAGCAATTCCATTTTTTAATTCTTTAATAGCATTAGGTTGGTCGCCTTTAGGAGAAAATTCAGAAATTACTTCAAATTTGTTCATTTATATATTTATCAATTTCTTGCTCTAAAGAAGTATGTGAATTGTTTATAATAACATGACCTAAACTGTTCCACCAATCTTCATTTTGTTGTGTTTGAATTCTATTTTTAATATCATTTAATTTCATGTCTCTATCCAGTAATCTTTCTATTCTTACTGCTTCAGGTGTACTAATTACCAAACATTCAAAATCTTTGTGTATATTTTTTGGAGCTGATACTTCAACAAAGAGTACCCCGTCAATTTTTGCGGCTAGTTGTTGGAATTCTATTAAAATTTTCGGATGAAGATATTCTTCTAATGTTTTCAATTTATCATTATCATTAAAAACAATATCTGCAAGAGAGTCCTTATCTAATTTTTGGTTTTTTATAACACCAGGAAAATTCGTATCTAAAAATTTTATTGACTCATTTGAGTTGATTATTTCGTTTGAGATCTTATCAAGATCTAAGGTTTGAAAACCTTTCTTCCTTAGATATTCAATCGTTGTACTTTTTCCACTACCAATTGGACCAGTTACAATTATTATTTTTTTTGCCATACTTAAAGATTAAGCTTAAAAAAAAATAAGATTAAGAGTTTCCTATTCCTCTCTCTTTCAGTTCTTGAAGGATATTTTCTAAAGACTCGTCAACGCCTTCAACTGTTTGTCTTTTCGGTGCAGAATCTTCAGTTGCACTAGAGTGCGTTTTTGGAGTATTTTTATCTGATTCTACTTCTTTCCAATTTGGATCTGCTTGTTTGATTGATAAATTAACTCTTCTCTTTTCAATATCTAATTCGGTTATTTTAATTTGAACTTTTTGACCAAGAGCTAAAGCGAGTTCTGGGGAATCAACTTTCTCACTTGAAATCTCAGATACATGAACTAGTCCTTCCACACCTTTTCCAATAGTTACAAATGCACCAAAAGGTACAACTTTAGTAACTTCGCCTTCAACTACGTCTCCTTCTTTATAATGAAGTTCAAAATCTAACCATGGATCTTCTTTGACTTGCTTTATTGATAAAGATATTCTTTCTTTATCATTATCGATTTCCAAAACTTTTATTGTGACAGAATCTCCAACTTTTACAATCTCATTTGGGTTTTCGACATGCCTCCAAGACAATTCTGAAACGTGTACTAATCCGTCCATACCACCGATATCAACAAAAGCGCCAAAGCTCACTATAGATGAAATTTTTCCTTCTTTGATGTCACCAACTTGAAGATCATCTAAAAACCCTTGTCTTTCTTCTGACATTTCTTCTTCTAGGTGAGCTTTTCTAGATAAAACAATATTGTTTCTTTGTCTGTCAAGTTCTAAAATTTTTGCTTCTATTTCTTCACCAATATATGAAGAAAGTTCTTTTACTCTTCTAACGTCAATCAATGAAGCTGGTAAAAAACCTCTCACACCGATATCTACGATTAGACCACCTTTGACTGATTCAATAACTGTTCCTTTTATAGATTTCTTGTTGTCTGATATTTCTTGAATGTCTCCCCACGCTTTTTCATAGACCGCTCTTTTGACGGAAAGAATTAGTCTCCCTTCATCATCTTCTTTGTCCAAAACTAAAGCTTGGATTTTGTCACCTTCTTTTACTATTTCTTTAGGATTGACACCTTTTCTTACTGAAAGCTCTCTTGATGGAATAACACCTTCTGACTTATAACCAACATCAACCATAACTTCATTTCTGTCAACTCTTACAATTGTCCCTTCAATAACATCACCATCGTTGAAAGATACTAAAGTTTGCTCAAGAAGCTCCGGAAAATCCTCAGGTTTTATATCATCTGGAAGAGACACTACGTTGGATGGCGCTGAAGCCTCATCGCTATTACTTACCATTATTTAATTTTTTTCCAATCATAGTGCTGCGTCAATAAGAATAACATATCTGAGTTTTTTACAAACTAATTATTAAAATTTGCGAGTGATTCAGAAACTTTAGTATTTACAAATAAAGGGACATCTAATTTCATAGCTTTTTCCATTTCAGAAATAATAATTTTTTCTACTTTGGAACTTAATGAATTCTTGGTTTCAATAATGATTTCGTCATGTATCTGTAAAAGTAATTGTGTTTGGTCTAATTCTTTTATTTTATGCAAAACTTTGATCATCGCAATTTTCATGATATCTGCAGCAGTACCCTGAATTGGTGCATTCATAGCAATTCTTTTTCCTGCAGCTTTAACTTGAAAATTTGCTGAATTTAGTTCACGAATATATCTTTTTCTACCAATTAGAGTTTCTGTAAATGAGTCTTTTGTTGCTTTTAAGACTATATTATCTAAAAACCCTTTAATCTCAGGAAATTGAGAAAAATAAGATTCAATTAATTGTGAAGCTTCTTTTTGTTCGATATCTAAACTTTTCGAAAGTCCAAAAGCTTCCATTCCGTAAATTAAGCCAAAATTTACTTCTTTTGCTTTTCTTCTCATGTCTGAAGTAACATCCCCTATTGGTACATTAAATATTCGAGAAGCAGTTTCAGAATGTATATCTGATTTTTTATTTTTCAATATTTCAATCATTGTAGAATCTTGACTCAAATGAGCAAGAACCCTCAACTCTATTTGAGAATAATCAGCAATAATGAATGAAAAATTAGGTTTGCTTATAAAGAAATCTCTTATTTTTTGACCCAATTCTGTCTTGTTTGGAATATTTTGTAAGTTTGGTTTTTCTGATGACAATCTTCCTGTTGCTGTTCCAAATAAATTGAAGTGAGTGTGGATTTTATTATGTTTAGTTACTTCCGGAATTAAACCATCAACATATGTTGATCTAATCTTTTCTAATTCTCTATATTTTAAAATATATTTTGGTAAGTCATGTTCTTTTGATAATTCCTCTAAAACAGAAGCATCTGTAGACGGCGCTCCTTTAGGTGTTTTTTTAAGAACTGGAAAATTCATTTCATTATAAAATATTTCAGAAAGTTGTTTTGGAGAATTTAAGTTAAATTCTTGATTTGTAATCTTAAAACATTTATTGCTTAAAGATTCTAATTCTTTAGATAATTGTTTTGATAGTTTTTTCATTTTGGGTAATGAAACAGATATACCGTCCTTTTCCATTAAAGACAATATATCTAACATTGGAAAATCTATATCCTTGTATATCTGGAAAAGTTTTCTATCTTTTTTAAAGTCACTGAATTGTTTTTTTATATTATCAAAATTAATTTGAAAAAATAATAGATATTCACTCAGATTAGATTTTTTATTTATTTCAGAATATTTATCAATGTAAGAAACAATATTTAATAGATTGTCTGGTTTAATGCTTGGATCAATTAAAAACAAACAACAATCAAAAGCTAAGAATCTTTCAATATCAAGCTCAAATTCTGAATTTAAAGCAAATGTTTGTGATGACATTGAAATCACATTATTAAATTGTTCTAATGATTTAAATTCACCAAATGAATTATTAGTCACAAAGTAATTTTTATTTTCAAAATTAAAAATTATACTTTCATCAGCAATTTTTTCTTTAATAAGTACAATTTCTAGTTCTTCAGAATTATTAATTTGAGTAGTATCTTTTCTTTCACCTAAAAATCTTGTCAGCTCATATTTCATAATTTCATCTTTTGCATTATCAAGTACTTCCTCATTAAAAAAAATAGAATCTTTTATTTTTGTTTCAGGTAGATTAATGTCTAAATCTCTTTTTATTGTTGCAAGATCCTTGCTAAGCATCAGCAAATCTTTGTTTTCTTGGAACGTATCTCTTAATTTTGGTGTTAAGTCATCAAGATTCTTATATATATTTTCTATATTTTCATAATCAGAAAGTAAATTAATTGCTGTTTTTTCACCGACTCCTGGCAGTCCTGGGATGTTGTCTGATGAATCACCTTTTAATCCTAAATATTCAATATATTGTGAAGTTGAAATTTGATATTTTTCTTCAAACTCCGCTTTACCAAATCTCTCAACTTCTGAAATTCCTCTTTTTGTGTAAAGTACATTTGTTTTATCACCTATTAGCTGAAAAGAATCTCTATCTCCAGTAACTATTAAAACCTCTTCATTATTGTCATTGAAACTTTTTGAAAGTGTCCCAAGTACATCATCTGCTTCATAGCCTTCTACAGACACTTGTGGAATATTGAATTTTTCTATTAATTTTTGTAAAACTTTTACTTGTACCTTGAATTCATCAGGAGCAGATTTTCTATTTCCTTTGTAATCTTTATATAAATCTGTTCTAAAAGTTTTTTTTGAGACATCCCATGTAATTATTAATTTATCTGTATCAAAATCTTTTATGATTTTAGAAATCATCATCAAGAAGCCGTGAATTACATTGGTAGGAAATCCTTCTTTTGTAACAAGAGAATCTGGAAGTGCATAAAATGCTCTAAAAGCAATGCTATGACCATCTATAAGAATTACCACAGTATTATTGTAAACTTATAAAAATTTTCTCTCATTCATCTTGATATGAATATAATCCTTATAAAGCCCGGATGGCGGAATTGGCAGACGCGCTGGATTCAAAATCCAGTATCTTCGGATGTGGGGGTTCGACTCCCCCTCCGGGTACTTGTTTATAAAAGTAAATCTGAGAACGGCTAATAATATAATATGAACGATAAAACTCTGATCTCTTTTATAGTTATTTTTATTATTTCTGTAATCAGTTTTATAAGTTACAGTACTTTTAATTCTGAAACATTTGGTGATGAGTTTATTAATCAAGTCAGAATTGCCGATAGCGAAGATACGTTAAATGAACTAGATGATTCTGATTTAATTAATCTGGGTAAAGAAATCTGTCTTAATGCAGAAAAGTGGATTAATGAAAATGCTTCTATTGAAATAATCACATCACAAATTAATAATTACGGTTTATCAATTAATAAGGATGACCGCATTGTGCCTATATTAAGATTCCAATCTACTTACGAGCTATGTCCTGAAAATATATCTCAACTTGAGAACCTTTTTATAAATAATGAATAAAAGAGCTATCAACAGACTTCCACAACTAATGATAGGTTTGTTTCTTTGTGGAATGGGTTTGGGATTCACAATTGAAGCTAACCTAGGTTTAAATCCATGGGATGTTTTTCATGATGGTTTTAGTAAATTAATAAATGTAAAAATTGGTCAAGCATCCGTTATTACTGGATTTATTGTCTTGTTAGGATGGATACCTTTAAAACAAAAACCATTCATTGGAACAATTTTAAATATTTTAACTATAGGAAATGTTACTGACTTGACTATGTATTACATTCAGAGTCCAGATGACTTAATTATAAAAATTGCATACCTTGTATTTGGAACTATTTGTTTTGGTATAGGAATTGGTATATATGTCGGTTCAGGACTTGGACCGGGACCAAGAGATGGGATTATGGTAGGTGTTTCAAGACTTGGTCCAAGCATAAGGGCAACAAGGATTGTAATTGACTTTACTGCATTTATAACTGGGGTTGCTCTTGGAGGATCTTTTGGATTAGGGACTGTGTTTATGGTTGTAAGTATTGGACCAATAGTTCAAGTATCTTTAAAAAAATTTGATAGAGGAGCTATTTTTTCACTTTAGCTATTAAAGACTTTTGATTTATTTCTTTTGGATCTTTAGCTCTTAGCTTTGCCTGAAAATAAATAAGTCTTCTTACTGAAGATATAAAATCAAATTTATTGATTTGAGCTTTTTGTGATAAATCTTCAACTTTATTCCACTTATAATTATTAAGATCAAAGACAATAGAATCTACTGAAATAATATATTCTGTATTTTTTATTAAAGATTTACATTTAATTGAGCAAACAAAATATTTTTCAGAAACTTGTTTGTGTAAAACGCGACCACAATAACTACACCTAGATTTATTTGCAACCATATAATTCTAAATTTTTACTATTTCCTGAGTTGAATTTGGTAAAGTTTTTAGAATTCTCCTGGGCCTACCTCTATATTTAACCCTCGAAGTTTGTTCCTGCCCCATAAAACACCCTTTAAAATAATCAACAAAATTTTCTAGCCAATTAACTTCATTTGGAAGTATGCCGTTATCAATAATATTTTTTAAAGGTAGTTCAAGCGACAATCCCAACATGTCCCAAGAATTATTTTCCTCTAATTTATCCGAAAGAATCACAATTAATTTATCATCATCTATTTGAACTTTGAAGTTACTAACATCTTTAGATATTTCAATATCACAATCAATTCTAATTTTATATTTATTAAATACTTCCATCATTTTTTCAAGAACTTCTAAGGATTGATACATTTGAAATTCTTGATTTTTTAGTGAACAAATAAACCAAAACATGACTTTTCCATCTGGTCCTAAAAGATATGAAAACTTTGTTTCAGATTCTGAAATTGAATTTGAAATAAGTGAATCAACAAAACTAAAGGCATCTTTCCCAGAAAACTTTAAAGATACTTCGCTGCTTATATTTAATGACATATTCTAGATTGTACTCAGCCAATCAAGATTTAATAAATACAATATCTCTTGAAAAAAAGATGCCAAAATATACATTTTGTCTGTATAAATAAGAAAACCTATCCCAATTAAAACAACTCCTGAAAATTTACTTGAGAATTTTTGAAAGTTAACAAATAACCTATTTTTAAGATTGATTCGATTTGAAATAATCGCTATTGCAAGAAATGGTATTCCCATACCTAAGGAAAACATAATTAAATAAAATATTCCACTGTTTATAGTTTCTGCATTTGAAGAAAGTGTTAATAGTGCTCCAAGGACTGGACCAATACAAGGGGTAAAACCAAATCCAAAAGTGAATCCCATGAGTAAGTTTTTGGATTTATTGAATTTATCAATATTTAATAAATTAGAACCATAAAAATATCGAGTATTTAATTTAGGAATTAAAAGTATTAATCCAAAAAATATGATTATGAATCCACTAGCTTGTGACAAAATTGTGGCGTTTCTACTGAAAAAGGAGCCCAGAGTAGTTGCCAAAGCACCCAAACTGATAAAGACAAAAGAGAAACCCAGTACGAACTGTAATGATCCAATTATTCGTGAAATTTGGTCGTTTTTATTTAAAGAAAATATAGCTAGATAACCAGGCACTAGTGGTAAGACGCAAGGTGAGAAGAATGATATAACACCAAAGAAGAATGCAATTCCAAAATTAAGGTCCATTATATAAATATATACTTTGATTTTTTTTATGAATATTTACGTTACTTATGATTATTTGAAATTATTTTTTCTTCTATGTTTAAAGCAAATTATACATTTTTCTAAATCGTGACCTCTAGCTGGACAAAACTCTCTTCCATAAAATATTATTTGTAAATGCAATTTATTCCATTTATCGATAGGAAATAAGCGTTTTAAATCTTTTTCAGTTTGTTCTACATTTTTTCCTGTTGAAAGTCCCCACCTCCAAGCTAAACGATGAATATGGGTATCAACTGGAAAAGCAGGATACCCAAATGCTTGACTCATAACTACTGAGGCTGTTTTATGTCCAACACCAGGTAAATTCTCCAGATCTTTAAAATTTGCTGGAACTTTAGAACCATGATCTTTATCAAGCATTTTTGATAAAGTGTGAATTGATTTAGATTTTTGTGGTGATAGGCCACAAGGTCTTATTATTTTTTCTATATTTCTTATACCAAGCTTTACCATTTTTTTGGGATTGTTTGCTTCTTTGAACAAAAGTGGAGTAATTTTATTTACTCTTTCATCAGTACATTGAGCTGATAATACGACTGCTACCAATAGTGTATAAGGGTCTTTGTGAGATAAAGGAATTGGAGTTTTAGGATATAATTTTTCAAGTATTTTTAAAATATCATTAGCTTTTTTTTCTTTATTTGTTAACACATCACTATTTTAAACAATATATTATTGTTCAACCATATGTTGTTAAGTGATAAAAATAAGTCATTGGCTGCGTTGTTTTTTTCAGCAATGTTCTTTGGTTCAACATTTTTAATTGTTAAAAACTTATTAGATGCCTTTAGTCCAACATTTGTTGTTTTCATAAGATATTTAATTGCTGCAATCTTTTTCTTAATAATCGGTGGATTACCAAAAAAGGAAACTTTGAAACCAGGTGTACTGATGGGTTTTTTCCTTTGGCTTGGTTACATTTCCCAAACTCAAGGTCTTGTTACTACCTCAACAATTAATTCAGGAGTGGTAACTGGTTTTTATGTTGTGTTGACTCCTTTTTTCTCTAGAGCAATTAACAAAACTTCATTAAGCCGTAAGAATTATATGTATTCCGTTTTGGGATTTATAGGTATTGTTTTAATTTCAATAACTGATTTCTCACAAATCTTTGGAAATATTTTTACATTTATTTGTGCAATTGCATATGCAATGCACATAGTTTTTGTTGAAAGATATGTCAGCAACCTTAGCATCTCTCAGCTCATGGCAGTTCAGTCAATAACAGGTGCTATTCTTTGCCTTCCTTTGTTGAATATAAATGAGTTTTCAAATTTAGCGGAATACATACTACCAATATTTTTTCTGGGAATAGTTGTAAATGTTGGTGCATTCTATCTCCAACTTTATGGGCAAAAAATTATCAAAGCATCTACATCAGCATTAATTTTGAGTTTGGAGGCAATTTTTGCACTTTTTATTGGAATATTGATTGCGGGTGAAATCTTGGGATTGATTAGCTGGATAGGAGTGTTGCTAGTTTTATTATCAATATTTCTAGTAATTAAAGAATAGAATCTTCTTTATTTAAGTAATTTATAGATTTCATAATAATTCTTAGTAAAAAAACTAAAAAGAAAAAAGCACTAATAAGAATTACAAGCAATCTTGGACCTGCAGTAATCGGAATTGTACAAGTCAAAAGATCCTCGCATACACCAAAACCATTTCCACCAGTTGCAATATCAAAAACAATTAATAAAGGATATGCAAGAATCATGATTAGCGAAATCAGGATTAAAAAAACTATTATTCTTAATAAAAACATATTTTAAATATTTTAATATAGTTACATAAATGAAAGTTAAATTAATAAGTTATTCCAAACCAACTGAAGAAATTTCTGATAGTGGTATTGATGACGCTCAAGAATTGGTTGCTTTCTGTGCAAGAGTTTCTAATCCATCAAACCAACTAAACACTGAGACTAGTGAAAAATTAATAAAATATCTTATCAATAATGCCCATTGGTCACCATTAGAAATGGTTAGTGCTTGTCTAGAAATCGAAACTACAAGAGACATAGCGAGACAAATGTTGAGACATAGATCTTTTAGTTTTCAGGAATTCAGCCAACGATATGCTAATCCTGTAAAAGATTTGGAATTCATTGTTAGAGAAGCAAGAATGCAAGATCCAAAAAATAGACAGAATTCTATCGAAAATGAAGATGATGAAATATCAGAGAATTGGAAAAATAAACAAGAAAAGATAATCAAAGACGCAACTGAAGCCTACAACTGGGCAATTGAAAATGGTATTGCTAAAGAACAGGCAAGATCTGTTTTGCCAGAAGGTAATACTGTAAGTCGTCTTTACATGAATGGAACGTTAAGAAGCTGGATACATTATATTGAACTAAGATCAGCTAATGGAACTCAAAAAGAACACATGGAAATCGCATTAGCATGTGCAGATGTGATTAATAAAATATTTCCAATGGGAGAAAATCTAAATTAATTGTCTAATTTAAATTTGAGAATTAAGTATTCTTCTGTAATTTCAACTTCTGAATCAGCAATAATCATAAAGTCTTGGTAGTCTATTTCGGCTTGTTTAACAAATGCCATTCTATCATCTCCACCTACAGGAGGAATAGAACGGTTTTTTACTGCTTCAGCGCGCTCCTTATATCTATCTAATAGTTCTTCTACATTCAATGACATAGTTAGATTCTAGTTATTTTGCCAGTAATGTACTAATTTCATTCTTGAGTTGATTAGTTTTCTTTACTCTTATTTCTTTTAATTCCAATAATTTCGAACCAGTTTTTGAGTTCACTTCAAGCTCAACTGAAGACAATCCTGGAAATTTTTCTAACAATTCTTTTAAAAGTACTAAGTTTTTTTTATCTAATTTTTCTTCATCAACTGATATTCTTAGTGGTGTAGTATCTAGATTCTCTATCATTTTTGATGGTTCAATGACTTCAATATCTCTTGCCCTAATAGTATTTTCAGATCCACCAACATAAGTTCCAGAAACTTTTAAATAAATTTCTCCATCTATTGATGCATTATATTTATCTACTAACTTGTTGAATAAGAGTACTCCTGAAGATCCTGTTAAGTCTTGAATGTCAAATTGTATCCATGGATTGCCTCTTCTAGAAACTCGTTTTTGAACATTTGAAATTAATCCTGAAATTGTTACATTTATTTCTTCTTCGTCTTCTAGACTCTGTAACTCGATAATTGAATGGGTGGATTCAGATTTTAAAACTTCTCCATATCCTTCAAGGGGATCTTCGCTTACAAAAAAACCAAGCATTTCCCTTTCTCTTTCAAGTAGTTCTTTTTTATCCCACTCAGCGCTTTTGATATTTATAGATGTTGAATTTGCCTCTTCTATTGGAAATAAAGAGGCCTGGTTGTTTTCTTTAGTAGCTTTTAATTCTTTTGCATTTTCTATCAAATCAATAACAGCATCAAACATTCCTTTTCTTGTATGGCCAAATTTATCAAGACCTCCTCCTTGAATTAAAGCCTCTACTCCTCTTTTGTTAAGAGATCTTGAGTCTATACGTGATAAAAATTCTTCAATAGATTTAAAGTCTCCATTACTTTCTCGTTCAAAAACTATTTTGTCGGCTGTAATATCTCCTACGTTTCTAACTGCAGACAAGCCAAAAAGAATCTCATTGTCATTAACTGTGAAATCTGAAGAGCTTAAATTAACATCTGGCGTTGAAACTTTTACTCCCATATCCCTAGCTTCAGATAAAAAGATTGCAGTACGATCTTTATCTCTTTTTACTGCTGTTAAGCAAGCAGCTATGTATTCAGCAGGATAATTAGCTTTTAAATAGGCTGTTTGATATGCCAATAATGCATACGGAACTGAATGGCTTTTGTTGAATCCATAGCCAGCAAAATATGCAATTTGGTCAAATAGCTCTATCGCAAACTGTTCTGAATAATTGTTGGAAACAGCTCCATCTGTAAATTTTTTCCTCTGCTCCTCCATTACTTTTGGAATTTTTTTACCCATAGCAACTCGTAAATTGTCTGCTTCTTGAAGATTAAATCCTGCAATTTTTTCGGCAATCTGCATAACTTGTTCTTGGTATAGAATTACTCCATAAGTTTCATTTAAAATACTTTCAAGATCAGTGTGTAGATATTCAATCTCTTTTCTGTTATTTGCTCTATCCGCAAATTCATTGTGCATACCAGCACCGAGAGGCCCCGGTCTAATTAATGCAACTAATGCAACTATATCTTCAAATCTTTTTGGCTTTAAACTTCTCGAAGTAGACTGAGCTACTCTACTTTCAAGTTGAAATACTCCAGTCATTTTACCTTCAGCAAATAATTTAAAAGTTTTTTCATCATCAAGTTTTAAATTATCTATATCAAGGCTTTCACTACCAATAAGCTCTAAAGTTCTATCAACTATTGATAAATTTCTCAGTCCTAAAAAGTCCATCTTCAATAAACCAAGTTGCTCCACTGTGTGCATTTCGTATTGTGTAACAATTTCTGCATTCGAGCCTTTTTGTTGAATTGGTAAAAATTTTGTTATAGTGTCGGGAGAAATTACTATTGCTGCAGCATGAATTCCATCTTGTCTTCTTAAGCCTTCTAGACCTAGTGCGATATCAATAATTTGTTTAGCTTCCTCATCATTTTTGTATTGTTTTCTAAGTTCTTCTGACGCAGAATAGAATTCTTTACTATAACCACTAGTGTTTTCTTCATCAAGACTTAAGCACTCAGAAATAGTTGCTGTATTTCCAAGTATCATTGGGGGCATTAATTTTGCTACTCTATCACCACTAGAAAAAGGAAGTCCTAATACTCTTGCTGCATCTCTTATTGCCTGTTTAGCTTTAATTGTCGCGAAAGTAACTATATGAGCAACCCTGTCTTGACCATATTTTTCAATAGCATATTGTATTACATCATTTCTATATCTCTCATCAAAGTCCATATCAATATCAGGAAGAGATTTTCTTCCTTTATTAAGAAATCGTTCAAAGATTAATCCATATTCAAGTGGTTCAATTCCGGTAATTCCCAAACAATATGAAACTATTGATCCTGCAGCAGAACCTCTTCCTGCTCCTGTCCTTATATTTCTTTTTTTGGAAAATTCAATTAAATCACCAACAATTAAAAAATATGAAGCAAATCCCATAGAATTTATGACATCCAATTCATAATCTATTCTTTCAATAATCTCAGAAGTTAAAGTCTCATATTTACCCTCTCCCCCTTCGTAAACTTTAATTTTTAAAAGCTCTTCTGGAGAAACGTTTTTATCTTCAATTGGAAAATCTGGGAGATAGCTGTTATCAAAATTAAATTCATATTTAACTCTATCCGCAATTGCAAGTGTATTGTCACAGGCACCTGGATACTTATCTTCAGGAAATAATTTTCTCATCTCTTCAGAAGACTTTACATAATAACCTGAACCGTCGAACCTAAATCTGCTTTCGTCATCTAATGTTCTATTTGTTTGAACACAAAGAAGTGCATCATGTGCTTCTGCACCATTTTCCTCTACATAATGAGAATCATTTGCAGCCACAAGTGGTGCATCTATTAGTTGAGCAATTTCCACTAAGTCATCAAGAATATCAAGTTGCTGCTTGATTCCATGATTATGGATTTCAATAAAATAATTTTCTTTGCCAAATATAGATTGATATTTTTTTGCAATGTCTAAAGCTTTTTCAAAACTTCTTTCATTTGAGGTATTGCCTTCCTCTACTGAACCGTCCGGTGCTAAGTGTTGTGCTAGCTCTCCTCCAAGACAGCCAGATAAAGCTATTAATCCGTCATGATGTTGGTCTAATAGTTCGTAATCAATTCTAGGTTTGTAATAATAACCCTCCGTGTATGCTTTACTGACTAATTCAACTAAATTTTGGTATCCAATATTATTTTCCGCTAATAAAGTTAAGTGGTATCTTTTATTATTTTCTCTATCTGGCCTATCAAATCTGGAACCTGGTGTGATGTATGCTTCATACCCAATAATTGGTTTGATTCCAAAATCATTTGCTTTTTGGACAAACTCCATTGCGCCGTATAGGTTTCCATGATCAGTTATTGCAGCAGCTGGTTGATTTAATTCTTTTACTTTTTTTAAATAGTCAACTATTTTTGCTGCACCATCTAACATTGAATACTCTGTATGTGCATGTAGATGAACAAATGATTTAGTCATAAATTTATTGTAAAGTTTTTTTGAGAAATTACATGTTCATTATTGAACTAAAATAATCAGGTATATCTATTTCAAATTCAAAATCTTCATCATTTACTGTAAAACTTAAATAATACGACTGTAAGCAGATTGCATTCGCTGGTACTTTGCTGTTTCTTTTAGCACCATAAAGTAAATCATTTACAATCGGCATTTTTAAATGCTCTAGATGTGCTCTAATTTGATGATTACGACCAGTAACTAAGTCTAATTCTAATAAAGCATTCTCTTCAGTTTTTTTTACTGTTTCAAATTTAGTTATAGCTTCTCTTCCAGTTTTATTTACTTCTCTTTTTTTTCTATTTTTTTTTGATTTTGCAAGTGGAAGATTTATTTCACCGCTTTTTGTATGTGGATAACCTTCTACTATTGCTCTGTACTTTTTATTAATTAATCTGTTTTTAAATTGAGATTGAAAGTATGCAAAATTATTCTCATCCAAAACACAGACCATCAGTCCTGAAGTTACTCTGTCTAATCTATGAACAATACCCTCTCTTTGATTATTATCTTTAATTTGTAAATTAAATTCATTAACTAAAAAGTCTCTAACTGTAGCTTCTTTTGAATGGCTAGTTGGATGTGACAAAATTCCGTATGGTTTGTTTAAGACCAAAAATTGGTCACTCTTAAAAATTACCTCAATATTATTTATTTTTAATCTCCGAATATAAAAGCAAGACAATTCCAATTGAAATATAAGTATCAGCTAAATTAAAACTTGGTATAAACAGAAGTTCTACAAAATCTGTTACTTTACCATTGCTATTAAAAATTAGATTCCAACCTCTTTCGCCTAAGTTTCCTATTGCCCCCGCAAGAATAAGTGTTAGTGAATAAAACTCAACTGTTCCATTTTCAACCTCTTTGAATTGAAAAATTAGCCAAGTGAAAACAAATATTGAGAAAACATAAGTAATAGAAGTATATTCGCTAAAAAGACCAAACGCGATGCCTGTGTTAAATGTAAGATCTATTGTTAAAAAATTGTCAATTATTACTTGCTCTTGGATGTTATTAACTCGAATAAAATATTTTGTTATTAAATCTAATGAAGCAAAAATAACTGCAAAAAAATACGGATATATTTTTTTATTAAGATTCAAGTAATTCTGCACACTCTTTGCGTAAGGTTGCATAAGGAAGAGCTTCGAGCCTTGCTACTGGAATAGGTTCACCACAATTTTCACAATTTCCGTACTTTTTCTTTTTAATAAGTACAAGAGCATGCTCGACTTGGTTAAGTAAATGTTTAGTGTTTTCGTCTAGTGTAAGGTCTTTTTCAAGCTCAAATGCCATTGATCCACCGTCGGCAGAAGTTGGATCTGGACTCCTTTCAGCAGAAGCTTCAGAGATTCTAATATTTTCTCTTTCCTGCTGATGTTGTTCTAAAATTGCTATAAGCTGTTCGCGTTCAGCTAAAAGCCTTTTTTCGAACTTTTTAATTGTATTTGGGGAAAGTTTTCTAGCCATAATATTTTTATTGTTGAACGTATATTAGCCATATTTAGATTAAATCAAAGATTTTTATATTTTTTTAAAACTTCATTAATTACACAAATTGTAGAAGAAACCCTTTAAAATTCAATGATATGTTTAAAAGAGTAAATGCAAATATAGATCTTCCTTCAGTTGAAGCAGAAATGTCTACGTATTGGGACAGAATTAATGCATTTGAAACATCCATGGAAAATCGAAAAAATGATAAAACTTTTAGATTTTATGATGGTCCACCATTTCCTACTGGAAGTCCACATTATGGAAACTTACTAGCTGGTGTAATTAAAGATATTGTTCCCAGATATTGGACTATGCGTGGTTATTACGTTGAAAGAAGGTTTGGATGGGATGTCCATGGTTTACCCATTGAAATGGAAGTTCAGAAGAAGTTAAATTTAGAAGATCCTCAGCAAATTGATGAATACGGTATCGGTAAATTTAATGAAGCTTGTAGGTCGCAGGTGCAGACAAATACTGATAATTGGGAAAAAATTACCAGAAAAATTGGAAGATGGGTTGATTTCGAAAATGATTATAACACTATGGACATCGATTTTATGGAAAGTGTTTGGTGGGTATTTAAAGAATTATGGTCCAAGGGTTTAATTTACCAAGATTATAAAGTCTTGCCTTACTCATGGGCAGCATCAACACCTCTTTCAAACTTTGAAGCAAATATGGACTATAGAGATGTTGAAGATCCATCAATCTACTTTACTCTTGATGCAAGAGACAATTATAAAAAAATAATCAAAGGGGACAAGTTTTTGGTTTGGACTACCACCCCTTGGTGTATCCCTGGGAATTTAGCGATTGCTGTTGGAAAAGAAATTGAATATTCAAGAATCTCAATAAAAAACAATTTTTACTGGATAGCTACTGATAGGTTGTTTGAAATGAAAGATCATGAAATAGAGATTGTAGATGTTTCTTACGGAAAAGATTTAATAGGTGCTTCATATATACCTGCCTATAACGAATACGAGCATCTATTTAAAGAAGGTGCTTTTCGTATAATTCACAGCGATGACACAAACACTGAATCAGGCTCTGGCTTAGTTTCTCAAGCACCTGCATACGGAGAAAGTGATTTTTATGCGTTAAAAAATGCAAATATAGATGTAATCGCAGACCCTGTAACGCTTTCAGGACGTTTTGACAGTACATTTAAAGAACTGAATGGTTTAAATGTAAAGGATGCAGATAAATTGATTATGGACCAGTTAGAGGAAAGAGGAAATCTATTCTCTAGAACTAGTGAAATGCATTCTTATCCTTTTTGCTGGAGAACTGGCACACCATTGATATATAAAGCTATACCGACGTGGTTTGTTAATGTCGAAAAAATTAGAGATAGAATGGTTGAACTTAATCAATCTACCCATTGGGTTCCTGGTTTTATTGGTGAAAAAAGATTCTCTAATTGGCTTGGTAATGCCAGAGATTGGGCGATAAGTCGTAATAGGTATTGGGGAAGCTGTATTCCAGTCTGGATAAATGTTGATGACCCGGAAGATATGCTTTGCATTGGTTCTATAGAAGAATTAGAAAATTTGTCAGGAAAAAAAATTACTGATTTGCATAGACACTATTTGGATGACTTAGATATTGAAGTTAATGGAAAAACATATAAAAGAACATCTGAAGTGCTCGACTGCTGGTTTGAATCAGGGGCAATGCCATACGGCCAACAACATTATCCTTTTGAAAATGAAGATAATTTTTTTGATGGGTTTCCTGCAGATTTTATTGCAGAAGGTTTAGACCAAACAAGAGGATGGTTTTATACGTTAACAGTTCTTGCCGTTGCTTTGTTTGACTCTGTTGCTTTCAAAAACTGTATCACAACTGGCATGATTCTTGCTGAAGATGGAAGGAAAATGAGCAAAAGTCTCAAGAACTATCCTGACCCAGAAGAATTGTTGAATAGTTATGGTGGTGACAGTTTAAGAGCTTACCTTATAAACTCCCCTGTTGTAAGAGGAGAGCCATTAAAATTTTCGGAGGAAGGTGTGCAATTAGTTACAAGAAACATCATTCTTCCTTTATGGAACTCATATTCATTTTTTTCAACATATGCAAATGCTGATGATATTTCCTTTAAAGATCTTGAAAAAGCATCTCCAGTACAAGACCGGACAATGATGGACAGATGGATAATCTCATCAATGCAATCTCTTGTTAAAACTGTTAATGAAAAAATGGAAAATTATTATTTATATGAGGTTATTCCTCCATTGATGAATTTTGTTGACGAACTTACAAATTGGTATGTTCGTTCAAATAGGAAAAGATTCTGGAAGGAAAAAGACGAAAACGACATAGACAAAATAAATGCATTCAAAACGCTTCACGAAGTGCTTTTGGAGTTCTCAAAATGTATGGCACCTGTTTTACCATTTATTTGCGAGAAAATTTATCAAGGATTGATCGAAGAAGAAAATCAAAGTATTCATTATTGTAACTATCCGATAGCAAAAGAGAGTTTAATTGATAGTGAACTTGAAGAAAATATTGAGTTGGCAAAAAAAGTTATTAAAAGCGTAAGGAATTTGAGAGTTAAATTGAAACTTCCAAACAAACAGCCTCTGAATTCAGTAAAAATTATTACAAAAGACAGAGAAATAGAAAATAAATTAATCGTAATTAGTGATTTAATAAAAAATGAATTGAATGTGAAGGAAGTTCTTTTTGACTTTGATGTAGATAACTGGATAGATTATGAATTTAAACCAAATTTTAAAATACTAGGGCCTAAATTAGGAAAACAAATTAACAAAATTAGCGAATATCTAAAAAATGTCGACGAAATTACTTGTGATAATATTCTTCAGGGAAATTCAGTTGTCATTGATGGTATAAAAATCTCTTCAAATGAAATTGACGTTGTTTTAAACAAAAAAGAAGAACATGAAAATCAAGATATTGTTGATGATTTCTCCTTAGTTCTTGATACTTCACTTGATGAAACTTTAATTATGGAGAGGTTCTCTAGAGAGCTTGTTTCGTCAATTCAAAAATTAAGAAAGGACACTGGATTAGATGTTGTGGATAGAATTGAATTAACTGTCACATCAAATGATAATTTCGTTGAAGAAACTTTAAGAAATCACAAAGAATACGTAAAAAATGAAACTTTAGCAGTCGAACTTAAGTTAAAAAAGGAAAATACACAGGATTTAATTTATGACAAAAATGTTTCCTTAGATATTAAAAAATTAGCAAACAACTCTTAATATATACGGCTGCAAGATATTTATTCCAAAAATTAAAATTAAAGGTGACAAATCTATACCTGCCATTCCTATTCTTAAAGCTGGAACTCTACTTCTAATTGGGTATAGAATTTTCTCAAAGTATTTATCTAAAAAACTTTTTATTTGTCCTATAGGATGGTCGTACGGTACTTGAATCCAACTTAAAATTATCCATGCAAATAAGCTGTAATAAAAAACTCTAAATAAAAGGAATGTAATACTACACATTTAATTTGTACAAACCCAGTTGTTGGAGCCTTTCCCGTTCTTCAGAAGAGAGCGATGAATTCGACGGAAGTATTAAAAATACACCATCTCTATTTATTGATCTCATAGTAGCATTACTCATGAATGCCATACCGGTCACAAAATCAAGAATTCTTCTTCTCTCTCCTTGATCTGGAATATCTCTAATATCCATTGCTACTATAAATTCATCCTTAATAGCAACACCTAAATTGTGTATTTCAGAAAATGATCTAAGAGCCTTGATTTCAACTTCATCTTTAGGTGAGTGCACTCTTACATCTGTAAAATTCTCATTATCTATAAATCTGTTTTCACCTGATGGTCGGACTGTAGTCGTAGTCTCAGTAAACGATTCTGGAATAGAATCGGGCTGTTTTAAGCCAATTGAAATTAAAAATTTTTCTAACATTATGTGAATATTTTACTTCCTACTCGGATTATTGTAGCACCATAATCAAGAGCTATTTCATAGTCATCTGACATTCCCATTGAAAGCTCTCCTACATATTCACTGTATTTTTTCTTTAATTCAGCGTTTATGCTTTGCATTTTAGAAAATACTACTCTCGGGTCTGATTGTATATTTGGTATGCACATGAGGCCAATTGGTAAATCGATACTGTTTTTTGAATATTCAAAATATTCATAAATTAAATCAGGATCTATGCCTGACTTGTTGAGATCTTTATCTATATTTATTTGAAGTAAAACTTTCCTTTTTTTATCTAATTTTGAAATTAAATCTATTTCTTTGAAACGACTTATGGTATGAATGAATTCAAAATTTTCAAAAATAACTTTTATTTTTCTTGATTGAATGGGAGCAATAAAGTGAAACACAGCATCGTCAAATTTATCGGAATGTAAGAAATAGTCATCAAGCCTATTTTCACCAAATTCCCTAAAACCGCAATTATATACTTCTTTTACTTCTTCAACAGTTCTATTTTTGATTACAGGTATTAGCTTTGCGTTATAGTTTGATAACTTTTTAGAAATAGTATTTAAATTCTTTTCTATATCCATATGAAACTAAATTGCCTTTCATTTGTTCTATTTTCTCTATATGAAAAATATTTTTTATTACAAATAGTGCATTCACCCGTATCTTCTAAATTTATATTATTTTTAAATGCAAAGTTTTTAATGTTTTTAGTTAAATCTAGATAATATTTATTTTCAACTATATCAATAGAATTTTTAAATTTTTTAGTAAACTCAACTCCTACTTCGTAACAGCATTTCCTAGCGTGTGGTCCTATTGAAATGCTTAAACTTGATATATCGTGGACTTTTAAACTTTTTTCAAATATTAATTGTTCTAATCCCCGCCAGCCAGCATGGATTGCGGATATTCTTTTATTTGATTCCATTAAAATGGGAACGCAATCAGCAGTTGTTACCACCAGTGGTAAAAGTTTTTTGTCAGTGTAGAGTCCATCACATTCATAAGTTTCATGGGAATCAGCAAATGAGATATCCGATGAATGTGTTTGGTGCATTGTTGCAGAGCCTTTTTCAAAACCAACACTTTTTAGGACTTGCTCAAGACTCCCATCGTTTGCGGATGAAAAGTAAGCATTATTTAAAATTTGTGAACGTATCATCCCTTAATGAAATCAGGAAGACCGTCACCTCCATTATCAATTTGCTCAGAATCATTTCTTAATCTTCTATTTGGTCTTGGTCCAAACCCTGCAGCTACAACTGTGACTTCCACGGCATCGCCAAGCGATTCATCTACAATGTGACCAAAGATGATTTCAGCATTGTCATCAGCACGCTCTGTAATAACTCTTGCTGCTTCATCAACCTCTTGAAGTTTCAAATCTGCAGAACCTGTTATAGTTATCAATACTCCTTCTGCTCCATCCATATTTGCTTCAAGCAAAGGTGAAGATATAGCAGCCTGTGCTGCATTTGGTGCACGCTGTTCACCAGTAGATCTACCTATTCCTAGCACCGCACTACCAGCGTCTTTCAAAATAGTTTTTACATCAGCAAAGTCAACATTAATTACTCCAGGCTGAGTAATTAACCCAGAAATTCCCTTTACACCATTTGATAAAATTTCATCTGATTTTAAATATGCTTCATTTACCTTTACATTGTTATCACTTATTTGCAAAAGCCTGTCATTAGGAATAACAATTAGCGTGTCAAGCACATCTCTTAAAGCTTGAACGCCTTCTTCTGCTTGAACAGATCTTCTTCTTCCTTCAAAACCAAAAGGTCTTGTAACAACACCTACTGTCAATGCGCCTAACTCGTGGGCTATTTCAGCAATTACTGGGGATGCACCTGTTCCAGTTCCTCCACCTTCGCCTGCTGTAATAAATACCATGTCTGACCCTTTTAATGCTTCTTTAATTAAATCTGCTGAATCCAATGCAGCTTGTCTTCCAACTTCTGGATTAGCACCAGCACCAAGCCCTCTTGTTGTTTTTCTACCTAGATCTAATTTGAGGTCAGCTTTTGAACCAAGTAAACTTTGAGCATCTGTATTGGCAGCAATAAAATCTACACCTTTAATGCCCATCTTTATCATCCTATTAACAGCATTGGTTCCTCCGCCACCAACACCAACAACTTTGATAACAGCTGTGTAATTTCTTGGTCTCATATTTAAATTTACTCCCTTTTGTTTTGATTTCTTACTTCTTTGTGCCATAAAATCTCCAATTGATGAAACTAGATTATCATCATATACAAATATAAACAATAAATTTTGTGTATTTTTATCTATACCTAAACTTTAGGTTTATATTTTGCAATCTGTTACAAATGAATTGTTTGTTATGAATCGTACTGTTCCTTCGCAGCTTCCATACGAGAGTAGCTCCCCTATGGAAGCTGCTTTTGTTGCTAAGTCAATCGGCGAACCAAAAAGAATCTCAGTGTCTTCATAGTATCCTATGATACTTGTACCGGAGTGGGTGAGCTTCAAAGAACCCACGTTGATGTCATCAAAGCTATTCAGAGTCATAAAAAGAGCAACAATCTCTCCATTGAATCCTCTATCAACTGGTCCATTTACAATTGTCACTGACATTGCATTTTTTGAAGCTTCAATAGATTCAGCAGTATATAAATTTTTAAATAAGACTGTTAATTTTGGTTGAGAACCCCTCAAATCAGATATTTCAGCAATTTGTTCGTGAAAATTTAATTTTACTTTTAATTTAGAAGGTAAAATTTTAACAAGTTCTATTTTTTCTATTGTAGGATCAGTAACGTAAAGACTTTCTAATGAGGATTCATCCAATATCCAAATAGATTTATCATACACACTATTCAAGAAGGTGTTGTCAACAGTGTAATTTGGAGAAAATTCTACATATCTAACCATGTATCTAGATGAAAATATAAGATATGAAGGTAAGAGAAGGGCTAGTAAAAAAATAGAAAATACTAAAAATGTTCTAAGGCTGGTTTTTTCTACATCAATATTTCCTTTTATCAATCAAAATCTCCAACGAATATAATTTCTTCTTCGAGCTTTACATTATATTTATTTAAAATATCATTTTTGACAAAATTGACTAATTTATACAAGGCTGAAGATTTTGCATCCTTATCAGCAATAAAAAAGTTAGAGTGTTTTTCACTAACTCTTACTCCGTCTATTTTATATCCTTTAAGGCCTGCATTTTCAATCAATTCAGCAGCAAAATAATCTTTGCCATTTTTAAATACACTACCAGCATTATATAAAGCGGAAGGCTGAGTGTTTTTTCGATGGTTTGTAAATTCTTTCATTTTTTTGCTAATTTTTTCTGGATCTCCATCAGGAAAATGCATTGTTACAGATAAGATTATTGAATTATTAATATCTGTGAATCTATACCCATAATTTATTTCAGATTTTTTGATTTTTTTGATTTTTTTACTTTCAAGATCGAAATATTCAAAAGCTTCTACATAATCTAGAAATTCATAACCGTAGCAACCCGCATTCATGGATAAAGCTCCACCGGCTGTTCCAGGTATTCCTAAAAGGAATTCACCATCGCTCAAATTTTTAGATTTTAAAAATCTTGAAATTTCTGGTAAGTAGGTACCTGAACCTAACTCAAGTTTATTAGTTTTTTTGTCATAATTTATATAGTTTATTCTTGACTGTATTACCGCTCCATCAAATTCTTTTTCTGAAAATGCAATATTTGAACCTTTTCCTAAAATAAAATATTTACTAAACGTGTCAAATTCACTAAAGTTATGAAGATCATTTTTATCTTCCAGTAAAAAAAAATTTTTACAAGCACCACCAAAACGATATGTTGTTTCGTTTTTTAATAAAACTTTTTGTTTAATCATTTAAATATTTTAGTATCTGTGGACCCAATAAGGTAATATCTCCGGCACCAAGAGTTAAAACAGTATCTCCGGGTTTAATATTATTTTTAATAAAAATTGGTACGGATCGAATTGATTTAATGTATTTAATTTTGCTGTTTGATAAGTTTTTACTCGATACTCCTGGGATTGGCTCTTCTCCAGCTGAATAAATGTCTGTAACTATTGGGACATCAGCAATATCTAAACTGTGCTGAAATTCTTCAAAATTATCTCGCGTTCTTGTATAGCGATGAGGTTGGAAAATAACATATAATTTGCCATCAGTTATATTATTTAAAGCGCTGATAGTTGCCTTCATTTCTGTCGGATGATGTCCATAATCATCATAGAATTTAGTATTGTTATAGGACCCTATATACTCTATTCTTCTTTTGACACCAGCGAATTCAGAGATAGCATTTAAGCTATCTATTATCGATATTCCATAAACATTACAAATTGCGATTGCAGCTACAATATTTGACAGATAGTGGTCTCCAATTAACTTAGTTGAAACTTGATAGGTTTTATTTTTGTATTCAAAAGAACTAGGAGTTTGTATTTTATAATCTGAGTTTTTTGTTGATGAATAGGAAATTGTACTTTTATCATTTATTAAGCAAAGATTCTTATCGTCATAATTTAAAACTTTTACACCTTTTACATTTTTGATTACGTAACTGAATGCATCAATTAAATTTTCATACGATCCATAAAAATCCAGATGATCATTGTCTATATTTGTAACAATTAAATCTTTTATATTTATATTTTTAAATGTATTAAAAGCTTCATCAGTTTCAAGTATTAGGGGAAGGTTGTCTTCACCACAATGACCACCAAGGTAACCAAAACTACTGACTCCTCCGTAAATAAATGATACATTTTTATTATTAAATTGAAATATATGAGAAACCAAAGCTGTTGTCGAAGTTTTTCCATGAGTGCCAGTAATTCCAATAATGTCTTTTTCATTTGATAATTCTCTGAAAAAATTTGGTCTTGAAATAACGTTTTTATTTTTTTTAAAATTTTTAAGAAAAGTATTATCAAGATTCACAGCTGACGAGATTATATAAAGCACATCTTTCTCGTATATAAAATCCTCATAATTTTGATAAGTTCTTACACCATCGTTTTCTAGTATATTGGTAATATAAGAGATTCTTTGATCGTAACCCTCTACATGATAGCCCTTTTGTTTGAGGTATTTAGCAATTGAGCTCATGCCTGAGCCACCAATACCCATTATGAAGACTTTATTGAAACTATTTAATAAGCTCATCTAACAATATTTCACTGATTACTGAATTTCCTGCTTCAATTTTAAATTTATTTATTTTTTTATTTTTATTTTTTATAAAATTATCAATTTCATTCGTCAAATCATCGTAATTATCAATAATTTTTGCTGCATTTATTTTCTCCAAATATTCAGCATTAAGTCGCTGGTGAGATGAGGTAGTTCCATGTTTGAAAGGAATAAGTAACTGGAAAATATCCAAGTATACAGCTTCTAGTACCCCCCCGCCTGCACGAGATACTTGTAAGTCAATTGAATTGTAAAACAATTCCATATCATGAATATAATTATGAGGAAAGTAATTTATTCGGCTGGTATTAGCTATTGCATTATCCTTACCAGCAATGTGGACAATATCCACATCTAAATATCTTTTATCTTCACAAATTTTATAGACAAGATTATTTATTTCTTCTGAACCTTGACTTCCACCTTGAAAACCAATTGTAAAATTAGAATTTACTTTAGTTTTTTTGTAATTTAAATCTAAATTCAAAATTGGACCACAATAATTAATTTTGTTTTTTTGAATGTTTTGAGTATCTGGAAAAGATGTAAATACAATATTTGAAAAAGGGGCTGCAATTTTATTTCCTAAACCTGAATATACGTTTTGTTCTTGTATGTAGAAATTTACATTTAATAACTTTGAAACAATAGCTGAAATAGGTGCAATATATGCACCAGTAGTAAAAAGAAATTGAGGTTTATGTTTTTTTAAAGATTTATATAAAAAAATAATACTCTCTAACATTTTAATTAATTTGAGTAAATATGCACCAATACCTTTTTGTGAAGAAACAAATGGATAAACTATAATTTCAATATCTTTGTCTTTGAAATACTCAACACCTCTCTCATCAGTAACTACTAAAATATTTTTTTTATCTAGACCCTGATTGAGCATTGATTTTATAACATTATAAGCTGGCAATACATGGCCACCAGTTCCAACACATAAAAATACACCTTTACTCATCGACCCTACAATGCATTATCCCAAGAGCTACAAAAATAGAAACCATTGCCGTACCTCCATATGATACAAATGGCAATACAATTCCTGTTATTGGTAATAAGTATACAGAAGCGCCTAAATTTAAAACAGATTGAAAAAACACCCAAGCTCCTAGACCAGAAATAAATATCTTTTTAAATTCATTTTCTTCTCTTACGGCAATCAAAAAGAAACTAATTATGCATACTGAAAGAATAAATATAAATATCAGATAACCAATAAAACCGTACTCTTCGCCAATAATTGCAGATATGAAGTCAGAATAAGCGCTTGGTAGAGATCCCCATCTTGCCCGTGAAGTGCCTGGACCTAATCCAAACATGCCTCCAGAACTGATTGCAATTCTACTTTGATGAACTTGAAAGCAAGCACCAAGGAGTTCTTGACCCTGATTGCAAATCCCCTCGCTCCAAACTCTTAGCCTCTCAGCTCTATAAAATTCTGATTCTATATAATACCTTCCAATGAACCACCCTACGATTGAAAATAAGGCTGGGTATATGAATTTTATCTTTGAAAATAAAAATTGTATTAAAACTATGAAAGCAATAGTTGCAGTCGTCCCAAAATCAGGTTGAAGAAAAATTAGAATAATTGCTAACCCTGGAATAAATCCAGCTCGCAACAAAGTCTTCAAATCATGTTCCTGTATTTTATTATTTGACAAATGTCTTGCTACCCAAAGAATAATTATAGGTTTTGCTAATTCACTAGGTTGGATTCTTATTGTACCAATATCTAACCATCGAGTACTACCAAAAAGATTTACACCCATGGTGGGTAGAATGAATAAAGCACCGAGCATTGCTAGTACGATAGGTGTCAGAATTTTAAAAAAGTACAAATAATTGAATCTTTTAATCAAAAGAAACAGCCCTGTTCCAATTATTATGCCCAATCCATGATTTGCAATCATGAAAAAACTATCTGAGTAAATTCTTTGAGACTCAACAGCTGTTGCAGAAGAAACTAAAAATACTCCAAAAATTAATAAAAGTATTACGGAAATTTCATTAAGTTTTTTCAAATATTCATCAAGATAGATTTTAAATTTCATTTTCAATCTCTCTTACTAGTTTTTTAAAAAAATTACCTCTGTCTTTGTAGTTTTTAAACTCATTGAAACTTGCACCTCCACAGGAAAAGAGAACAGTATCTCCATCATTCATCTCTGATTTAATTAAGTTTTTAATTTCATTGATAGATTTATAATAAATTGTCTTTCCCTTAAAGTTATTTAAATCTAAATTCATCTCGGATTGTACAATAATTTTCTTTACTTCATTATTAAGTTTTAATTCTTTACTGGGAATATTCTTGGTTAAACCATGAAGGACAAGAATTATATTTTTTGACCTATGTATAGCATTTGAAACAGCGTGAAGATTTGTAGCTTTTGAATCATTTATAAAATTTATATTTCCACTAAACTTAACTTTCTCAAATCTATGCTCTAATTGATTCAAACCTACTAAGTATCTATGACATGCTTTTTCAATATTCTCTATTTGTAAATCTAATAAATAAATCAAATCTACGAAAGGCACTAACAAATCGTTTGACAAAGGTAAATTTATATCCTCAATCGATGAGAAAAGAGGGTTGGCATTTTCTTTATGTACGATATCCATATTCTCTCGAATTAATTCACTATAAACCAAAAGATTATTCTTTTTAGTAAATTTAACAATCTTGGACTTTGCGTCTAAATAATTTTGAAAATTACCATGCCAATCTAAATGATCACTTGCAATATTTAACACTACACCATAATCAAGCAACAAATTTCCAGAATAATACAGTTGATAACTGGATAATTCTAATACGAGATAATCATAGATCTTTTTTATTGAATTCAATGGCGAGCTTCCAATGTTGCCTGATGATATTGCAGAATATCCATTTTTGTTTAAAAATTCTGTAACAATGTTAACAAATGATGTCTTGCCATTTGTTCCAGTTACTCCAATTATTTTTATACTTTTTTCTCGAAATTGTGTAAAGAGATCTAAATCAGTAGAAATTTTTATATTTTGAGACTTTATTTTTGATAAAAGTAAGTTATCTGGCGGAACACCTGGTGATACTATTACTTCATCAAATTCTGATAGTTGATTACTAATATCTGTATCTAATTCAGGGATATTATCATCGTAAATCTTGTAATCTATTTTATTTTTTATATAAAATTGCTCTACGGCTTTGCCTGTCTCCCCATATCCAAATATTAATTTTTTCACTTAATTTCCAAACAAAACCCAGTCAGCATAAAAGAGTCCAAGACCCAGTACGACAAAAATTCCATTAATAATCCAAAATCTAACAATTATTGTTGTTTCAGCCCAGTTTTTCATTTCAAAATGATGGTGCAATGGTGCCATCTTAAAAATTCTTTTTTTTCTATATCTAAATGAAACAACTTGAATTATGACTGACCCAGCTTCTATTAAGAACAAAAAGCAAAAAAATACAAGCAATCCTTCTGCACCAAGTGATATCAATATCAACGGAAACATTGAACCAATAAAATGAGATCCCACATCACCCATAATTATTTTAGCTGGATTTGTGTTCCACCATAGAAATCCTAAACAAGCACCTGACACTGATGAAATCAAAAGTGAAATATCAACAGTTAAAAATGAATCACTAACAAATTTTGAGTAATATTGTGGATGTCTATATATCCAAAATGAAATAACTAATATACCAGCAAAGCTAATTGAGCTACTTCCCGCTACAAGACCATCTAGACCGTCTGTAAGATTAACTGCATTTGTTATGCCTACAAAGACAAGAACTATTAATACCCATTTAAAAAACCCAATATCAATGCCAAAGCCACTGAAAATATAAAATTGAGTCGAATAACCAAGATTGTAAATATATACAGCTGCTAGTAAACCTGCTAAAAATTGTAGAACAAATTTTTGTTTGACCGTAAGACCTAAATTTCTATTACCTTTTACCTTTAAGTAGTCATCAACCAGCCCAACTAAAGCCATTGCTATAGCGATAATTAATAAGGCTAAGACATCCTGATTAATACTTCTTAAAACAATCTCAAAACCTCTACCTATTGTCCAAAAGTTAATGTGTGAGACAAAAAATCCAAATGAAGTACCAATAATCAAGAATATTCCACCCATTGTAGGCGTTCCTTTTTTATGTTCGTGGTGAATAACTTCTTCTTGGATATTTTGCCCTATATTTCTACTCTTAAAATAATTTACTCCTAAATATGTAGATATAAGTACAAATAAAAAACTTAATCCTCCTGATACAATTATTCCAATCATTTGATACCTAACACTTCTTTAACAACTTGAATGTCAGCAAATTGAAACAACTTGTCTCCTATTTCTTGAAATTTTTCATGTCCCCTACCTAATACTAGTAGTGTGCTGTTTCCATCTAATAGGTTTACACCTTTGCTAATTGCTTCTCTTCTATCTAAAACAACTTCTACATTTTTCTTAAGATTAATTCCTTCAAGTATTTGTTTAGATATATCAAGCTGGTCTTCTTTTCTAGGGTTGTCATTTGTAATAATTATCTTATCTGCATGTTGCGATGCTTCTCCCATAAACTTTCTTTTTGATTTATCACGATTTCCACCAGCTCCAAAAACTACAATTACATCTTTTCTATATCTTTCTTTTGTGTATTTAATTACTTTTTCTATTGCCTCAGGTGTATGGGAATAATCAACTATGATTTCACCATTTTTATAATTGATAACTTCATATCTTCCATTTGGGTTTTTGAGGAGTGGAATTTGCTTTTTAAGTTCACCAATGTCTTTGACCTTTGAATAATAAGCCATACTAAAAGCCAATAAAAAATTATAAATAATTTCTGGTCCTGATATATGAAGTTTCGAGTTTATGTTGACGCCATCAATATCAAAATCAATTGAATTATGACTATATGAATTGAGTTGAACTTTGTTATCATTTGTATTTCCGATAGATATTCCTCTGAAATCATATAGTGCGTTTAATTTTTCTCCATAGTCTGAAACTATGTATGCAAACTCTTCTGAAGTGTTTTTATTAAATAACTTTGTTTTTGCTTGAAAATACTCCTCCATTGAGTTGTGGTAATCTAAATGATCTTGGCTTAAATTTGTAAATCCTGACATTTTGAAATGTAAACCATTCAATCTTTTCTGAGTTAATGCATGAGAAGATACCTCAAGAACTACATTGGTTATATTTTTATCAAGCAAAGACAGCATTTTTACAAGATTAAATAATTTTGGCGTAGTTAGGTGTTTCTCATTAGTAAATTCAAAAAGATTATCGTCATCAATTGTTCCAACAAAAATTGATGAATCTCCAAGGAGAGAATTCAATAAATAAGCTGTAGTTGTTTTTCCATTTGTCCCAGTAACACCAAAATAGGTTTTATTTTTATATGATGGATAAATGTTATATAAAACATCATCAAAAACTTTTTCGTAGTCTCCAAACTTGAATACCTTTTCACTGGAAATTTTAGATTTTGAACTTGTTAAAATTTTATCTACATTTTTTTTCAATGCTTGGTTAATTAAATAATCAAGCTTATCTGCATCTTCATTATTAATACATAAAATTGAATCATGTTTTATGTCGAGTGTTGAATTCACGATTAATGAATAATCTAAATTCAATCCTTGGTATTGTTCAAAATTGTAAATTTTATCCATTACTCTCCTGGTACTAGATTGCTAACAATTGTTTTAAAGATTGGAGCAGCAGTTGAACCTCCTGTAACGTACTCAGATGCAGGATTTACAGAAGCTCCCCACAAAATTACAGATCCAACAAAAGGTCCTTCTGATGTTTCAATAAAGCCTGTAAAAGAAGTATTGAATCTAAAATCTGAATATCCAACTCCTTCAATATGAGTCCTGCTAGTTCCAGTCTTTCCCCCTATGATATAATTATTTAGTTTTAATGACTTGCCTGTTCCATTAACACCCTCTACAACATTTATCAGCAGATTTCTTAATCTTTCTGACATTTCTGAACTGATTACTTGTTGAACATTTGAATTTTCTTGTGGTTTTTTAATTAATGACAAATTTATACTCTTACCGCCATTTGCAATAATACTGTATGCTTTAACCATTTGAGCTTGAGTTACATTAACTGAATAACCTATAGATAATGAACTTAAACAAGTTTTACAAATATTGTATTCAGTAAAATTTCCTTTAATCTCACCTGTCAATTCGATACCTGTTCTTTCACCAAAACCAAATTTGTGAAGATAATCTTCTAGATAATTTATATCCAGATCTTTAGTTGCAAGAATTGTTCCAACGTTTGATGAGCGCTCTATTATTTCCTTGACAGAAATTTCATACGGATCATGCTTTAAAAAATCTCTATAACATCCTTTGAGACCATCGTAGTATTTGTTACAAGAACCCTCTATGATTTCAATGGTATCGTTTACAAGATATTTTGTATTTTCATCAAATAATCCTTGCTCAATACCAGCTGCAATAGAAAAAATTTTTAATGAAGAACCCGGCTCGTATTGAGCTCTAATACTTAGTAAGTCTATGTTTAAACTATCTTGAAGATATGCACTTTTTTCAGCAGCAATTAATATTTCGCCTGTATTGGCGTTTGCAAAGACAATAGAGCAGTTTAATGCTTCTGTTTTGTCCAGTGCCTCAGAGCATAAATTTTCACTAATAAATTGTAGCTCGGAATCTAGGGTTAAAATTAAATCCTTTCCATGAGTTGGTTGAACTGTTTCAATCGGTGCTTGTGGAATAATTTTTCCATTTGGTGATGCTTCATACCTGACTTCACCATCTATTCCTTTAAGCGATGAATCAAAATAAAGTTCCAACCCTTCTATCCCGTTCTCATCAGGATCAACTTTTCCTATAATTTTTGAAACTGAATTAGAGTGTACAACTCGATTAAATGATTCTTCTAAAACCACACCCTCGAGATTCCAGCTTTTAATTTCATCTCCTTTTTCGTAATCTATATTTCTATCAAGATAGAAAAAATTTGACGTAGAAACTATTCTTTTTTGTAATACATCTCTTTCTATAAATAGAATTGCGGATAGTAGGTTTAATACTTCATCTAAATTATCAATTTTTTTTGGAAAAATTCCAACATTGTAAGATCTTGAGCTAGAAGATAATACCAAAAGATTTTTATCATAAATACTCCCCCTTGATGCTTTTATCTTTTCAGTTTTAACTCGATATGACAATGCTTGGTTTTTAAAATAATCAGAATTAGTAAATTGAAGATCATAAACTGTAGACATGAAAACATATGATGAACCAAGAACTGTAAACAGTAAAACAAAGATTAAAAAATAATTTTTTAATCTTTGATAATTATTCATTTACCAAAACCTAAAACAATTATAGGATTAGATTCTTCAACCAACTTGTAGGGTTTTACAAGATCAAAATTTTTCTTGTGAATATCTAATCTTTTAAAATTAATTTCTTTTGAAAGTTTTTCAATATTTCCAATTGAAAATTCTTCAGTATGTTTTAGATAAACCTTTGACTTTTCAATTTCAAGTTGTAAAATTTCATTGTTAATTTGCTCCAAATCGCTTGACAATTCATTAATTTTTAAGTTGTAATACAAATCTGATAGCATTGACAAAATAAAAAAACTTGCCATTAACAACATAATATTTCTAAATTTCATATTTTCACAACATATCTCAAAGTAGCTGAAGTTGATCGTGAATTATTTTTGATTTCATCATCTGAGGGATATAATTTTTTATTATTACCAAATCTAAATTCTTGAATATTATCGCAATTGCAAATTGGTATTCTCGGATTGCAAACACATCTAACAGTTATATCATTAAAAATATCTTTAACGATTTTGTCTTCAAGAGAGTGGTAGGTCAAGCAAACAATTACACCACCCGGTTTAATAAAGTTTTTAATTTTACTTATTGATAAAGTAATCTCTTCAAGTTCATTATTGATATAAATTCTTATTGCTTGAAAACATCTTTTTATTGTCTGATTGATATATTTTGGATTCTGTTTTCCTAATACATTTTTCAAAACTTTTGAAAGCTCTTCAGTAGATTTTAATGGCCTTGAATTATAAATTGCTTTTGCGATTTTACGAGAATTTTTTTCACCAGAATATTTATACAAAATATTCGCAATATCTTCTACTTCAAATTGATTTAATACCTCGTCTGCAGTAATTTTGTCATCTTGGTTCATTCTCATATCTAGTGGTCCCGAATTCAAATATGAAAATCCTCTATCTGAGTTATCAATTTGATGTGATGAGACACCAAAGTCATAAAAAACTCCAGATATATTTAAAATATTCTTAGAAGATAATAAATCAGTAATTTTCGAAAAATTTATATGTGAAATTTCATCTGAAGAATTATGAACAGCTTCGATATCCCTATCTATTCCTATAAACTCTAAGTGATTATTATTTTGCTTTAAGTAGTTAAAATGTGAACCATAACCATAAGTAGCATCGACAAATATTCCTGCAGGTGTATTAGATACTATCGAATTAACCTCGGATATCATTACTCCGTCATGCTTTAAGTAACCTACCCTGTTGTTATTCATACCCAGCTCTCTAGCACTGGCACCAATTGGAAAGTTGGGCGGAGTAAGGGTGTTCCAATTTAGTTGTCTAGAGAGCTGGCTATGAACTTATCCTTTCACTTCGTTTATATTTGCAAAGGCTTGATCAGCTTCGTTTTGAATTTTTTTCCAACTTCTAGTCGACCATACTTCCACAACAGGGCCTGAACCAGTTACAGTCACTTCTTCGTTGATATCAATTCCGCTATATACTCGCAAGTTTTCAGGTATTTGCACCCTTCCTGCTGAGTCTATTTTTACATCAATAGCACCACTGAATAAAGCCCTTCTTAATTGCCTTGATGTTCTATCTGTTGATGGAAGTGAAGCCATTTTTATTGCCTCCTCTTCCCAATTTGATTTAGTTAGTATTTGGAGACAGTTGTCTTGCCCCTTGGTGATCACACAGCCCTGTTGAAGCTCTTCTCTAAACTTGGATGGTATTACAACCCTACCTTTAGAGTCCATTGTATGTTGAAACTCACCAAGGAACACTTTCTCCGCCTTTCGTGCCTTGAACCACTTTTACACATTATATGACACTATCTACCACTTTGCAACACTTTTTAATAAAAATTTTTTTATGCTGAAATTAAATATTCTTCCCATGATGGATCTGGATTTGAACCAACGATTGTTTTTATCCAAAAAGCTCCTACAGGTCTTTGAGGATTTCTTTTTAGTTTTAACCTTGTATCTGTGAGATCTTTATCGGCTTTAATTAAATTGCATTTTTTACAACAAGCAACAACATTATCCCAGATATGTTCACCTCCTTTAGACTTAGGTATAATATGGTCTACTGATTCTGCTTGGGATCCACAATATTGACAAGTATAAAAATCTCTTATGAAGATATTTTCCTTATTCAATGCAACTCTCCTTGAGTAAGGTGCATTCACAAAATAATTCAATAATGCAACATTAGGTAAAGCAATCCTTTTACTTTCTGATTTAAATATTATTTCAGAATCATTTATAGAATTTATTTTTTTGTTTATTAATAACGATATTGCTCTATTGAACGGAACCACAGATAGCGGCTGGTAAGTGGAATTTAGAATAAGAGTTCTGTGGCTACGATATTTTTCCATAAGTTAATATGAAGTAAAAATTCTATGCTTGCAGTTGTTGACTAAGTACATCATCTTCTACTTTAGTCAATAAATTTAAAAATCTTTCTTTATCTAACTCAAATTTTGATACATCATCTTTAACTTCTTTTGTGATGTTATCAATTGTCTCAAAAAATGTAAGTTGTCCATTTTTAAGAGCATCGAGCACCTCATCATCATCAACAGAATAAATTGTGCTTCCATCTGAAACTAATTTTACTTCAGATAAATGTTGAATCAAATCACCATTTTTTGACAAGTATCTCCATGCTCTCCTAACTCTTTGAATACTCATTCCATTATCAAGTAAAGTTTTAATTACTCTTAATGCAACAATATCTCTAAAAGAATACATCTTAGGAACACCAGGTTTTCCATTTGATGATTGTATTGAAGGATTTACAAGGTTTACTTTGTCCCAGTATCTTAATTGATGAGATGTGCAGCCAGATAAATAACAAGCTTGCTTAGATGTAAATGCATCTTTTTTCAAAACCTTACTCCTATAAAAAAATTGATGTATATTTAATTTAATTAAAAGTTTTAATTTTGTCTAGAGGTATCTTTGTTTCTTAAAATTTTATAAACTTGTTTAAAATTCCATTCAGATATGTTTTCAGCATTTAAAAGTGCTCTTGTATTGGATACAAAAATGTAAGCAGACAAAGCCATAACAACAAAACCGGCCAAGGCTATAGTTGGTTGAATAATATATGTACTAAACATAGTTAAAAGTCCTATACAAAATATAAAAAATGAGACTACAGCTCTAGTTCTTGTGTATTTGGAAAGAGTTGATTCTTTTACTGTATTCGCAAGTTCAGGATCTTCTTTTAAAAGTTCTTGCTCAATTTGATTTAAAATTTCTTGTTCTTTTTTGTTTAATCCCATATGTAGATATTAATCATTTATCACACTACGCTAAATTTATGACAAACTTATTTTTAAGACATGCGGAGGTATTAAATAAGAAAAATATTCAGTATGCTAATTTACCAGGATTTCAAATAAGCGATAAGGGGAAAGAACAGAGTGTTGCAGCTGGAAAATTATTAAAAAATAGTAATAAAAAAATTCAAAAAATTATTACATCTCCCCTATTAAGAGCACGCGAAACCTCTTCAATAATCTCTGAAATTTTAAAAACTCCTATTTTTATTTCAAGCAATCTAACTGAGTGGACTGGAATTAACAATTGGATAGGAAAGACGATTGTAGAGATTAAATCTTCAAGAGAATATTCAGAAAGAAAATCATCTTTAGATTTAAGTCCCGTTGAGGAGACTTTAAAAAGTGTATATGAAAGAGTTGCAATAGAATACAATAATAATGTAAATACATTATTTATCTCTCATCAAGACACAATTAGAGCATTTACATATTTTTTTACAAATGACGAAAATTTTTCAATGTACAGGCCTGATAATTGTGAGATTCAATTTATTGAAAATAATATAGTACGCACGTTGACATAGTTAGGTTATTTAACTTACTTGAATTATAAAATAATATAAAATTAGTAAACTTAATCCAAATGAAGAGACAAATCCAATTGATCCGATAAGTGGTTCTAAAGATTTTAAAAATTTAGTTTCAACTTTTGATAAATATAACTCCACAGTCTTTTTACTAAACATAAAAGAAAAGAAACCCGAAAAAAATATTGCAACAAAAGTTAAAATCGTTATCCAAGGACTAGGAAAATTCATAATAAGCTAAAGTTAATATAAATATGAGATTTAGCAACAAAACACGTTTTTTAATTTTTGCTATAGTTATTTTATTTTCTACTTATATAGGTTATCTTTTAGGAAATGCATTCTGTCTAGCTGATTCTAATGGTGATTGCTTTAACGATGTAGCTATATATATATTTGCGGTAAATCTGTCGTCCATTGTAGGAACTATGATTTTGGTTAATCTCTCAGAAAAATCGATTACTGAATGGAATCAAATTAACGAAGAGGAATAAATTTTCTCTTTTACATGCACCATGTCATGAGTTGAAACATCTTTATGAAAAACTAGCCTAACTGTTTTATCATTTATTAATCCTGATAGCACACCTTCTTTTTCTAGATTTTTTATAAAATTTTGTGAATTTGCTCCATTACTAAATTTAAGAAATATCATATTTGTATTTTTATATTCAGCTTTAAAAAAGCCATCAAATTCTTGTTTTTCGCAAATAAAATCGAAAACATCTTTGGCTTTTTGGTGGTCCTCTAATATCCTTTCCCGTAAATCTAGTGATTTGTCTGCCATTGAAGCAATGACTCCTACTTGTCTCATTCCACCTCCAAGTATTTTTCGGTACTCTCTGGCTTCTGTAATAAATTCCTTACTGCCAAGAAGCATTGAACCAATAGGAGCACCCAATGCTTTTGAAAAACAAAAAGTCAAACTGTCAGAAATATTTCCATAATTTGTTGTAGTTCCCTCACCCAGTATTGCATGCCATAATCTTGCTCCATCTATATGAATATTTATACCTATTTCTTTTGCAAAAGAATAAACTTCAGCAAGATGGTTATAAGAAACTATCGACCCTCCTGATGCTAAATGAGTATTTTCTTGTGCAATAGTCTTAATTTGAGGTTTATGTACTTTTGATTTTTCATAAACACTTTTTATTGAATCTAAATTTAACGCCCCATCTTTATGATCAATTTCTCTAAATTGAACTCTAGAAAGAAATGAAGCTGCACCATGTTCATAATTTTTAATATGCGAATCAGATGTTGTTATAACTTCAGTACCAGGTGAATTGTGAATTAGTAGTGAGATTTGATTTCCCATAAGTCCAGAAGAAACAAAAAGGCCACTTTCAAAACCTAAGAGTTCTGCACATTTTTCTTGAAGATTATTCACAGTAGGGTCTTCACCATACTCATCATCTCCTAATTTAGCCTGTAAAGCCTCCTCAATAATATTTTTGTCAGGTTTAGTGACTGTATCAGATCTTAAATCGATCAATTTCATTTTTTTCCTTGTCTAAAGATATCAGATTAATAATAAATGCAATTATGAACAATAATTGAAAAAATCCTAAAGAAGTGCCCGAAGATAAGTTTGAAAATATTATCCAAAACAAATTTGGCAAAATAATTGCAGTGATAATGCTTCTCTTATCTCTAAGAAAAGAATCACTAACTAGTAATAAACAAGGAACAATAAAAATAAAATGATAAGGCTTTAGATAAGGATTGATGAGTAAAACAAAAGTGAAAGTTGTTATAAGTTTTATATCAGTAGAAATTTTTAATTTTCTTAAAATTAAAAACAAAATATAGATAACCACTAAGACGTAGATGGTAAGTAAAATTATATTTGAGTCAATATTCAATATATTTAATAGACCTAAATATATTGAAGGCGTATTGTGACCAGGTGATTCTCTCAAAATGTTATATTGAGAATTTGAATTCAAAATACTCCCTAAAAATTCATTAAAAGAATTAATGTTTACTAATATCACAAACACTGAAGTATAAATTATTGTTCTTGCTTTTTTAGCAAAATTAGTACTGTCCAAGAAAAAAAGAATTGGAACTAGTAAAAGAAACCAAATTCTTTGAATTCCAAAAAGAATCAAAAACAAATATGATAAATGACTTTTCTTTTTGTAATGCCAAACAAAAAAAATTAGAAATACTAACTCCAACATAACAAAGTTTCCAGTCTTTAGAACCCACCGAAGAGCTAGAAAAGCTCCAAATAAATACATAGAGCTGAGAAAAAGATTTCTATTTTCATTTCTTAAAATCCATAAAAATAGAATCAAAGCAGGGACTAAAAATAAGTAGTAATTTGTTTGATATCCAAAATCACATGAAAAATCAATTAGTTGTCTAAAAATAGGTGGGTAATTAAATGTATACTTATATTCCACATCATAAATTGATAAATTACTTGATTTTGATAGAGAAGTTAAATCACAATAAATCTTTGCGTCACCACCATATGGCTTGTACCGTAGAACATTAAATGTTGTTATGGAACTCAATAGCAACCCTAAGCCGATAAGAAATTCGAATTTTATATATTCTGAAAACTTGATCACAAGTGAGCTCAAAATCATAAAAATAATTAATACTATAAATGTTCCTGAAGATAGATCTGAATAGAAACCATTACCTAAAGAAATATTAAAAAATAATTCAGATAAAAATCTTCTAAACACTATCAATTATTTTTGAAAAATTTTTCATTGCTTGCCTTATACGTTGTTTGTTCTCAACCAAAGCAAGTCTTATATGTCCTTCTCCACAATTTCCAAAACCAACACCTGGAGAAACTGCAACATTAGATTTGGAAAGGAGGTCAAGTGAAAATTTCATAGAATCATTTTTATAAACTTCAGGTAGTTTTGCCCATAAAAACATTGTTGCGGTACTTTTATAGACTTCGAATCCGTATTTTGTTAAATATTCTTCTGCCAATATTTTTCTTTCCTGATAAATTGAAGATACTTCTCGTGGATAATCGTCTAATTCATTAATCGCAACTGTTGATGCAATTTGTATTGGTTGAAAAGTTCCATAATCGATATAAGATTTAAGTTTTGTTAAAGAACTAATAGCACTTTCGTTACCAACGGCAAAGCCAACTCTCCACCCAGCCATAGAATAGCCCTTGGTGAGTGAATAAAGTTCTACTGTGTGGTCAAATTGTGGATCGGAATTTAACAAAGATGGAGGTTTTTCTTCATTAAAATATACATCTGAATAAGCAAAATCATTTATTATCAAAAAATTATATCTTCGTGCAAGACCTACAAGTTCATCATAAAACTCTTGATTTACAGTTAGTGTCGTTGGATTATGTGGGAATGATACAAGCACTGCTTTAACTTTATGACTTGTTAAAGTTGCATTTAAATTATTTAAAAAATTTTCACTACTTAAACATTCAATTTTAATTACATTTGCACCAGCAATTAATGGAGCATAATGATGAATAGGATAACTAGGGTCCTGCACAACAACATTATCACCCTTGTTTAGTATAGACATTAGTAAATGAGTCAATCCTTCTTTACTACCAATTGTATTTACAATATTTTTACTAGGATCTAAATTAATTTCGTATTCTCTCAAATATTTATTTGCAATAGCATTTCGTAACCCATGAATGCCTTTTGAAACAGAATATTTATGATTCTTTTTTATTTGAGCAGACTCTATTAACTTTTCTACAACTAATTCATGAGAGGGAATGTCAGGATTCCCATAGCCCAGATCAATAACATCCTCACCACTTTGCCGCAGAGCTAGTTTTTGCTGATTAATTTTATTAAACAAATAATCAGGAAAGTTATCAATTAAATTGTTTGAGTATTTAGTCATTTTTAAAAATATTATCTATAGTTTCTTGAAAAATCTTCAAATTAGAATCTTTTACAACGAATATTTTCTCGTAATCAAATACATATATGTTTTTATTAGTAACACATCTTGAAAGTGTACCTCTGGGGTTAATTAAATTGTTATATATGTTGTGTTTATCTATAAAATCTGAATCTGAACCCATCCACTGATTAATCCCTAAATTGTACTTTTGTACTAAATCTAATTTAGATTGTGAATTTCCTCCGATAAATAATGTTGAGTTATTTGAAATAAAATTTTTATTTTTCAAAATATAATTAATAACTACCTCAATATCATTATCAAATATCTCATCATGCTTTTCATATTTGTTGTCACCAGTACCTAAACCTATATTTATATTTTTAAGCTCAAGAAGAGGATCGATAATATTTTTAAATAATATATTTAAATCTCTTGCATTGACATTTAATACACAAATACCTACTTCAATTTCATTTTTTACTTTTTTATATAAGCTAAAGATTTCTTCAGTAAATTTATAAGTGGGCTTACTTGAGTCTGTGGGATTTTTAAAATGATCAAAAAGATACAGTACGTCAACATCCAAATCAAGAATATTTCTTATTTTTTCATCAGAATCTTTCTCAAAAAATTGTGGTGGCAGTAATAAAGAATTTTTTTTATTCATCAAACGCTAATGCAGCAGCACCAATTATCCCAGAATCTTCTCCTTGTGAAGCAATAAACACCTCAGGAAAAGTTCTAGAAGGAAATTTGTATCTTTTCTTTATATCGCTTTGTATAAGCTTGATTAAATCAAAAGGTTCGGAGGACATGCTTCCGCCAAGAACAAAAGCTTCATTATCGAATATTTCAAATAAGCTTAAAAGTCCATTTGAAATATTTTGAATTATTTCATCTCTAACAGTGGCTTCTTTGTCAGTTAAGTTTAATGTGGTATCAAAAAGTACTGAACCAATATTTTTTAAAGCAAAAGCTTTAGCCAGTTCTGAATCTTGATTTTTATTAGTTAGTTCGTAACATTTCTTTGTCCATACTGATGCTGCAACTGATGTCTCAAAACTACCTTTCTTTCCACTATCGCCCTCAACATCTCTATCATTTGAAGTGAGCATATGCCCAACTTCTCCTGCATTTCCACTTCCTCTTAATAATCTACCTTCAGAAATTATTCCCCCACCGACCCCTGTACCAAAAGTTAACATAATTAAATTTGAGTATTTATTTTTGTAATTTAAAAAATATTCACAATAAGCTGCAACATTTCCATCATTGTCTAGATAAAATTTGTAGTCTGAAAAATTTGATAATTTTGAAAAATCAATTTCAAATGGTAAATGTGGACCATACAAATATTTGTTACTTGCTACATTTACATATCCTGGCATCCCTACAGATACTTTTGAAATGGTATAAATATTTTTTTGAATAATTTCTGAGAGTGACTCTATGAACTTTTCTTCATCTTTAGGGGTGGGGATTTTATCTTTGTGAATGACTTCATAACTGTTATTTATAACTCCATATTTTATTGTTGTGCCTCCAACGTCAAAAGATAAGCAATTCATTATATTATTGATGATAATTCTAAATATTGGTTAGTGGCTCTAAAGTAACCAGTATTAATACATTTTGTATTGTTTACTATCCAAGTAGAAGCTTTAGGCTGATGAACATCTCCAAAAAGGGCAAATTTAGGATGATTTGTTTTTATAAAATCTAGCAGACTTTTCCATCCCTGTTCTATTTTATTTGTAACTACATCTGTCATTAATTCATCTACATACGGTGGTGCATGGGTACAAATAATATCAGCTTTAACAAGCTTATTTAATTTTTTCGAAAATTCATTTTCACTAATTTCTCCTCTTGCGTTGATAGGCGTGGGTACTCCCCCTCCTGCAAAACCTAACTTAGTGCCTTGATGTTCAATTAAAAGACCATCAACGTTTTTTACAGAAGATGATGTATAGCTATTCATAATTTCAACGTCATCTACATTCCCAGGTATAAACCATACATGATATTTTTTTAAAATCCTAAAAACTTCTTCATATTGATTTTCAATAGCATCTCTCATATTTTTCATAATCACTTCTGGATTATCAGAATATAAAATTTTCCATAAATTTTTTCTTTCTTCGAATCTATGCTCTTTTCTCAAATTAATAAGCTTTTGCACATTTTCTAATCCAAATACCTCTTTGGCTATGCCATCGCCATTTCTATAATCTATCCAATTGATTAAATCGCCTAATATAACTACTGGCTCACTTTTTTTTGGCAATAATTTTAAAAATTCTAATTGATGATGGACGTCTGAAATAAATATCATCTATTAACTTGTAACAGCACCTGTATCAGAACCACTAACTAGCTTTGAATATTTGTATAGAACACCTGAGTTGTATCTTGGAGGAGGCAATTTTAATTTACTTAATCTGTCATCAAATTCATTTTTTTCAATTTCTAGATTTAAGGACCTATTTTCTATATCCAGAGTGATGATATCTCCATTTTGACATATTGAAATCGGACCCTTGTCGTAACTTTCTGGAGCAACATGGCCAATACACAAACCAGTAGTACCTCCAGAAAATCTACCATCAGTTATAAGTAAAACATCCTTGCCTAGGCCTGCGCCTTTGATTGCTGCAGTAATTTGTAGCATTTCTCTCATTCCCGGCCCACCCTTAGGTCCTTCATTGCGAATAACTACAACTTCTCCCTTCTTAATTTTGTTATTAAACAAAGCATCTAGAGCATCTTGTTCGGAGTCAAAAACATTTGCGGGTCCTGTAAAAGTATTAATATCGATTCCTGCAGTTTTTACAACTGAACCCTTTGGACTCAAGGAACCTTTTAGTACTGCAATTCCACCTTCGTTTGAGATTGGATTGTCTGGAAAACTAATGACATCTTGATTTTTTGGAATTTGTATATTCTCAAGATTCTCTCCAACAGTTTTTCCAGTAACTGTAATGCAATCTGGATCAATTAAATTATTTTCAAGAAGAATTTTAGAAACTACAGGAACTCCTCCAATTTCATTCAAATTAACCATGTGATATTTACCAAACGGTTTCATATCAGCTAAGTGAGGAACGCTTCTGCTTAATTGATCAAATTTATCAATTGAAAGTTCAACTCCAGTTTCATGTGCAATAGCAAGTAAATGAAGTACGGAATTAGAGCTTCCACCAAGAGCAAGTACAGTTGTGATTGCATTGGTAAAAGCGTTGTGGGTCATAATATCACTGGGCTTTATATTATTTTTTAATAAATAATTTAGCTGCTTTCCAGACTCTACGGCTGCATCTCGTAATTTTAAATCTTCAGCAGGAATTGCAGCAGTACCAGGTAGACTCATTCCTATTGCTTCACCAACTGATGCCATAGTGTTAGCTGTGAACATTCCTGCACACGATCCAACACCGGGACATGCTGCGCACTCGATATTGTATAATTCTTCTTCCGAGATAATACCTTTTTCAAAAGCACCTATACCCTCAAAAACATCAACTATTGAAATATCTTTACCGTTATAAACTCCAGGCAAACTACTTCCACCATATAAAAATATTGCTGGACGATTAATCCTACCTGCTGCCATTAACATCCCGGGAAGAGATTTGTCACATCCAGCAATTGTTACCATTCCATCAAATCGTTCTGCATGCATTACCAATTCAACTGAATCAGCAATTACCTCTCTAGAAACTAGTGAAGCTCTCATGCCTTCATGTCCCATTGAAATTCCATCAGAAACAGCAATAGTTGAAAATATTAGTGCAGCAGAATCTGGCCCATTAACCCCTTTTTTGGCATATTCAGATAATTCTGGACCAGTTAGATTACATGGAGTTACTTCATTACCGGCTGAAACAACCCCAACCTGAAACTTATTAAAGTCATCATCCTTGAGCCCAACAGCTCTTAACATTGCTCTAGCAGCAGATTTACCTGTTCCTTTAGTTACGTCATCAGATATTTTTTCCATAGAATAAGAATAGATTATTTCAATTATGAAGTCATACTTTTTAATTTTTCATATTCAATTTTTAAACTTTCATTTACTTCACTGTTAATCAAACTGTCAACTTCAAAAATTTTTCCTAATTTCCAGAATGCCCACAAAATATAAAATTTTAAAAAATCTGAAGAATTTGAATATAAGTTAACAAAAAAATTAAAAGTATTGGCAGTAGGATTGTTTGATAATGCGATAACAGCATTTCTTTTCAAATAATCTGGGTTTCTTTTTGGTATATAAAACCAGTAATAATTTTTTAGTATCACCTCATTTTTTGCTTCAAGTAACTCCTCAAGATTTACTTCATTTTCGTTTTTAGATTTAATTTTAATTTTATTGCTTTGACCAGGAGGGCATGATATTAAACATTCATCACAACCATAAAATCTATTTCCAATTGAATTTCTCATTTCATACGGAATTATCTCAGGTGACTGCAACCAGTAAGATATACATTTATTTGAATCTAATCTATATTCTTTGTCAAGTGCTCCCGTCGGACATGATATCTGGCATAAATTACATTCCCCACATGAGAAACTTCTTTCTTCCGTAGGTTGAAAATTAATTTCGACATAAATTGTTCCAAGCAATTGCCAAGGGCCAATACCTGGAGTTAACATCATTGTACTTTTTCCCTGCCAACCCATTCCAGATTTTTCAAACAAAGATCTGTCATAATGATTTGGATTATCAATAAATGTTTCATTTCTGATATTCAAATCATTAAACAAATTTTCAAATTTTTTTATATTTTTTTTTAATGGTAAATAAAAATCTTGTTGTGCGAATCTTGCTATTTGACCATACCCTGTGTTTGTTAAGTTCGATATATTTACCTTATTTTTATAATCATATGCAAAAATTAATGCAGAATTTGCCCATTTAAACTTATCAACTAACCCTGAATAGTCTGGATTAGAAAATGTAAATTTCATGTTTGCATGTTGATTTAGAGTTTTAACTTTTTTAATTTGACTTGAAAAATTTAAACCTGAAGGCACTGAAACAACTCCAATAGATATTTCATCGGGGATATTTATAGCATTATCTAATATAAAATTATTAAAATTTATGTCTTTCATTTTTTTGTGATTTTACTATAGTTATTTTAATGAAAAATTTAGCTATATTCATTTCAGTATTAGTGCTATTACTTATTTAGCGCTCATTTTGCTGTGATGAGCGCCTCCCAAGTCGGGAGGTTTTTTTTTAGGATAGATGGAGTAAAGTGGTTTGAGTGAGTAAAGAACAACTTACCGGTGCAGAATTAGTTATTAGAGGTCTTGAGTACCTCAATATATCAACTGTTTTTGGTGTACCTGGTGGTGCAATCTTACCTGCTTATGATCCATTGTACGATAGTCCAATACGACATATCTTAGCAAGGCACGAACAAGGTGCCGGTCACATGGCTGAGGGGTACGCGCAGTCAACCGGCGAACTTGGTGTTGTAATTGCAACATCTGGTCCAGGTGCTACAAACCTTATAACTCCATTAGCAAATGCTTTGATGGACTCTACTCCTCTTTTAGCAATAACTGGTCAAGTGGCATCTGATGCAATTGGCAATGATGCTTTTCAAGAGGCATACACTGTAGGACTTTCAATGGCAGCTACAAAACACAATTATTTAATAACAGATGCTTCCGAAATACCTCAAGTTTTAAAAGAAGCAAAGTATATCGCAACTTCTGGAAGACCCGGACCAGTGTTAATTGATATTCCAAAAGATATTTTAAATCAAAAATCTGATTGGATTGATCCAGGTCCTCTTGAACTACCGGGATATAAACCAACATTAGATCCTAATCCAAAAATGATACAGCAAGCAGCAAATTTAATTAAAAATTCAAAAAAACCCGTACTCTACGTTGGTGGTGGAATTATACATTCAAAAGCCAACAAAGAGCTTTTTGATCTGGCAACTAAATTTAATATCCCTGTTGTCACAACATTAATGGGCAGAGGTGCATTCCCTGACGGTCATGAGTTATGTCTGGAAATGCCCGGGATGCACGGAAATTATACAGCAACAACATCTATACAGAAGTCAGATTTACTTATTGCTATAGGTGTCCGATTTGATGATAGAGTAACCGCTAATCCATCATTTTTTGCACAAAATGCAAAAGTAATTCATGCCGATATAGACCCTGCTGAAATAGGAAAAGTAAGAGAAGCTCAAGTACCCATAGTTGGAGATGCAAAAAGTGTGATACTAGGGCTTATTGATGCACTGCAAGATGAAGAACTTGATACGAAAAATTGGATAAACGAACTGAATGGTATGAAAACTGAACATCCGCTTTCTTATAATCAAGATGAAAATGGTCCCTTGAAAGTTCCATTTGTTCTTGAAGAGCTGCAAGATCTTACTGAAGAAGGAGCAATAGTTGTTTCAGGGGTTGGCCAACATCAAATGTGGATATCACAACACTGGAATTTCACCGAACCAAACACATGGTTAAATTCAGGCGGTCTTGGAACTATGGGATATTCATTACCAGCAGCAATTGGTGCTAAGACTGCATATCCAGAGAAATTAGTACTTGCATTAGATGGAGATGGCTGTTTTCAAATGACTTGTCAAGAGTTGATTACTGCCACTACAGAAAATATACCTATAAAAATTGTTGTATTTAACAATGGAAATCATGGAATGGTTAGACAGTGGCAAAAAATATTTTATAACAGTAAATTCTCTGCGTCTGAACTAGGCCACGTAGTGCCTGACTATGTCAAATTGGCAGAGTCGATGGGCGCTGTAGGTTTAAGAATGATAAAAAAATCTGAAGTAAAAAATGTCTTCTCAGAAATGTTAAAGATTAACGATAGACCAGTATTAATTGATTGCGTTGTAGACCCTGAAGATATGGTTTTTCCTATGGTTCCAGCAGGTGGTAGTAATGACCAAATAATTTTAAATGAAAAAGATTTAAAAAATTTATGAGTGAAAGAATTTTATCTGTTTTAGTTGAAGACAAACCTGGTGTATTAGCTAGGGTTGCGTCAACTATCTCTAGACGTGGTTTTAATATAAATTCATTATCTGTGGGACCCACTCACATAGAAGGAAGATCAAAAATGACAATCGTCACTGAACTTGATGCTGTAGAACAAGTAAAGAAACAACTTAACAAGCTAGTCAATGTAATAAAAATTGTAGAATTAGACCCAGAAATGACAATAGAGACTGAAGTTCTCTTATTAAAAGTATCAATAAATAAAGACAGTCAAACATCAGTCATTGAAAAAGCAAACTTATCTGGTGCTAACTCAGTAGATGTTGGACAAAATTATGCAGTTTTTGAACTTACTGGTTCCTCAAAAGAAATAAATAAATTTGAAAATTTAATGAAACCGTTCGGAATAATTGAGATGGTTAGAGGTGGAAGTATTGCCATTCAAACCAACTTATAAGGAGAAGTATGGAAACAAAGATAATTTACGATTCATCAATTGATCAAAATCTAATTAAAGAACTAAAAGTTAGTGTTATTGGTTTTGGCAGTCAAGGTCATGCACACGCATTAAATTTATATGATTCAGGTGTAGATGTTACTGTCGGCCTTAGGGAGAATTCAGAATCATTCAAAAGAGCACAAAAGATGGGTTTAAAAGTTGAAAACCTAGAAAATGCTGTATCTGATGCAGACATTGTAATGTTGCTACTTCCAGATCAAGTTATGGCAGATGTTTATAACTCTGAGATTGCAGACAATATAAAAGAAGGTGCAACTTTACTTTTTGCTCATGGATTCAATATTCATTTCAATGAGATAATTCCAAGAGAAGACTTATCTGTAGGCATGGTTGCGCCAAAGGGCCCAGGTCATTTATTACGCAGAACTTATGAAGAAGGAAGTGGGATGCCATGCTTAGTAGCGGTCGAAAAAGACTCAAGTGGAAATACACATGAAATTGCCCTTTCATATGCTTCAGCTATAGGAGGTGGACGTGCTGGTATTCTAAATACAACTTTTAAGGAAGAAACAGAAACTGACTTATTTGGTGAACAAGTAGTTTTATGTGGTGGATTGACAGAGTTAATAAGAAACGGTTTTGAAACACTTGTGGAAGCTGGATACCAACCTGAAAGTGCTTATTTTGAAACTCTTCATGAAGTTAAATTGATTGTTGACTTAATGTATGAAGGCGGTTTTGAGTGGATGAGACATTCAATTTCAGATACAGCTGAATATGGTGACTTTTCACGTGGTTCAAGAATAATTACAAATGAAACAAAAAATGAAATGAAAAAAGTGTTAGAAGAAATACAGTCTGGTGCATTTGCAAAAGAATGGATGTCACAAGCAAGAGAAGGTGCGCCATTTCTAAATCAAATGCGAGAAGAGGCTTCAGCTCATCAAATTGAAGCTATAGGAAAAAATTTAAGAAATATGATGCCTTTTCTAGATGCTAAGGATGTAAAAAAAGATAAATGAGTGAAGATAAACTTGTAATATTTGATACAACACTTCGAGATGGTGAGCAAAGTCCAGGTATTGCTCTAACTCCATCAGAAAAACTTCTAATTGCACAGCAGTTAGAAAAATTAAAGGTTGATGTAATTGAAGCTGGATTTGCTGCATCCTCCCCTGGTGATTGGGAAGGTGTTAATCTAATAGCAAAAAATATTAAAAATTCTACAATTGCGTCTCTTGCAAGATGTCATCCAGATGACATTGAACAAGCTTGGGAAGCAATTAAAATTGCAAAGGACTCAAGAATTCATGTATTTACCTCAACATCTGAAATTCATATGGAACATATGCTACGAAAAACAAAGAAAGATATTCTAAAAGACACAAGAGAATCTGTAAAATATGCGAAAAAATTATGTCAAGATGTTGAATTTTCTGCACAAGACGCAACAAGAACAGACAAAGAATTTCTAATTGAAGTTTTAAAAACTGCCGTTGAAGAGGGTGCTACAACTATAAATGTTCCTGATACCGTAGGTTATGCAACACCAAAAGACTATCTAGATCTTCTCCAATCAGTATTTGAAGATGTTAAGGGTGGTAATGAAGATGTCATTATTTCTACTCATTGTCACAACGATCTTGGATTAGCAGTTGCTAACTCTCTTACTGCAATAACTGCAGGTGCGAGACAAATAGAAGGTGCAATTAATGGTATTGGTGAAAGAGCTGGTAATACTTCAACAGAAGAGATCATTATGGCAATAAAGACAAGACAAGATCAGTTTGGAGTAGATATAAAAGCAGAAACTACTGAAATTTTTGAAACTTCTAGATTAGTTTCGAAATTAACTGGATATCCTGTTCAATACAATAAGGCGGTTGTAGGAAAAAATGCATTTAGTCACGAGTCTGGAATTCATCAACATGGTTATTTGAGGAATACTACAACCTACGAAATAATGTCACCCGACTCTGTTGGACAAGAAGCAAAAATAATTTTAGGTAAACATTCTGGTCGTGCAGGATTTAAAGATGCACTAGACAATTTAAATATAAGCCTTGATGATGATTCATTTAATAATGCATTCGATACTTTTAAAAAAATTGCAGATAGGAAAGGTGAAATAGTTGAAAATGAATTAAGAGCTATTGTTGGACAAGTTGAAAATAAAGAAAATTCAACAAAGTTAGTATCTGTATCTGTAAATAGTAAAGATGAACATGCATCTGCAGAAGTAACACTAAAAGTGGATGGAAAAGAAGTTACAGAAGAAGCAACTGGTGACGGAATGATTCATGCAGCATTTACAGCAGTAAAGAAGATACTAGATTCTGATGCGAAATTGATTGACTACCGTGTGGAAAGTATTACTAAAGGTTCAGACGCAACTGCAGAAATCGTTACAATAATAAATGATGGCCATTTGATGAAACAGGGACGCGCTGTATCTACAGATGTAGTACAAGGTTCAGTTGAATCATTTCTAAATGCATTAAATAAATGAGTAAAGCATATAATATCTCGCTTCTCCCTGGAGATGGTACAGGTCCTGAAGTAGTAAATGAAGCAGTTAAAGTACTAAGTAAAACCTCATCTTATTACGACACTCAATTCAGCTTTTCACACAATGATCTTGGAGGAGATAGATATTTAAATACTGGTGACTTAGTAACAAATAATGATATTAAACAATTTCAAGATTCAGATGCAGTACTACTCGGTGCAATCGGCCACCCAGATGTAAAGCCAGGTATATTAGAGCAAGGTATTCTTCTCAAACTCAGGAAAGAGTTTGACCAATATATTAACCTCAGACCAGTAATTTTATATCCAGGAGTAGAGACCCCTCTTGCCAATAAAGAGCCGGAAGATATTGATTTTATTGTTGTCAGAGAAAATACAGAAGGACTATACGCTGGTGCTGGAGGCTATATACATTATGGAACTGAAAATGAGATAGCAACTCAAGAATCAATAAATTCTTATCATGCAATTCATCGATGCATAAAATACGCATTTGAGTATACAAAGAATAACAATAGAAAAAAAATTACTCTCTGTGCCAAAACAAATGTGCTAACTTTTGCACATGATTTATGGGAGAGAATCTTTTACGATGTTGCAAAAGATTATCCTGATATTGAAACTGATTATGGACACGTAGATGCAATTTGTATGTGGATGGTTAAAAATCCAGAATGGTTTGATGTTATCGTTACGGATAACATGTTCGGAGACATTATCACTGATTTAGGCGCAATGATTCAGGGAGGAATGGGGATCGCTGCAGGTGGAAATATCAATCCGTTAGGAACATCAATGTTCGAACCTATAGGAGGGTCTGCGCCAAAGTATACAGGTAAAAATATTATTAATCCTCTTGCTTGTATAGGAGCTGGTGCAATGATGGTTAAAGAATTAGGTGAAGAAAAATATGCATCTGATATTGAAAAAGCAATCATTAATACGGCAATTAAATTAGATTCTCTTTCAGCTGGAAAAATGGGAATGTCTACTGAAGAAGTTGGTGATTCAGTAGTTGAAGAATTATCTAATTTAAATGAGTGAAGATTTCACTTACCTAGAAAACCTAATATCAAACAGAAAAGTTGTAAGGAATTATAAAAAAATTGAAATTGATCGTGAAAAATTAAAAAATATTTCAAAATTTAGTATAAAAATCCCAACTGCAGGGTTTTCGCGCGGGATAGAAATTTTACAAGTAACTAATCAACAAAGCATTAGTAGTATTGCTGAATGCTTTAATGAGCTAGAGTATATCAAAAAAGGAAAGCCTAAATGGATATCAAATTCCATTTGTTTATTTTTTATCCTACTAAATGAAAATGCTTACCACCAGAGATACGATAGTCTCGACAAAGTCAAAAGCGTAAGTTCAAAAGATTGGGATATTCCCTATTGGTATGTAGATGCAGGTGCAGCAATGATGAATTGTATGTTACTGATTGAAGAGCAAGAATTAAAAAGTGGTTTTATGGGATTACACAATACAGACAGAGATGGCATACATAAAATGTTAAATATTCCAAATACATATAAAATTATTGGAATGATTACTGCAGGTATAGAAGATAACAATAATATTGAAAAAAAAACAAAAACAAAAACAAAGAAAAAACTAGTACATTATGAGAAATTCAATAAATAAATATATTGAATCTTTAAACAATCCAGAATATAAATTTTTAATATCTCTTAAAAAAAACAGAAATAGAAAATCTGAAAATAAATCTATTGCTGAAGGATATCGAGAGAACTCAAATTTAATTGATTCAAGCTTGAATGTTGATACTTTATATATCTGTCCAGAGTTTTTTGTAGGTGAAAATAATGAAAAACTTATTAGAAAATTTAAAAATAAAAATATTCGAATTGTAAAAGTAGCATCAAAAGTATTTAAAGAAATATCTTATCGTGATAAACCAGACGGAATGATTTCTGTTTTTGATGTAAATAAAAACAAGTTACCAAAAACAATATCTGGCCCAATTCTAATACCAGACCAAATTGAAAAACCTGGAAATTTAGGAACTATGATAAGGACCTCAAAATCATTTGGTATAAATAATATATTATTATCTGATGAAATAACTGATGTATATAATCCTAATGTCATAAGAGCTTCAATAGGTCATATATTTAATTCAAATATATCTAGTGGAAGTAATGATGAAATAATTTCATTATTGGAGGCTAATGGTTACCAAGTTCTATTGTTAGACCCAGAGGGAGATGAGAGTCTTGAAGGTTTTGTCCCTAAACAGAATTTTGCTTTGGTAGTTGGTGCTGAACAATATGGTATTTCTATTAATTGGTTTAACTCTAACTACATATCCCTTTTTATTAGATCTACAAATAATGTTGACTCAATAAATGCATCTTCAGCAGCAGCTATAGCAATGTGGGAGCTAACAAAATAATTGGAATTTATAAAAAATAAAAATATTGTTGTTTTAGATATTGAAACTACTGGAATAAAAGCTAATACTGACAAAATTATTGAACTTTATATGCTGAAAGTTTACAACAATGAAGTTGTAGATGAATACTATTCAAAATTTAATCCAAAAATTGAAATTCCATTATTCATTTCAAATTTAACAGGGATATATCAATGGCATGTCAATTCCTCTCCAACAATTGACCAAGAGATCAAAAATATCAAAAATTTTATTGGTGATTCTGTTGTTATAGGTCATAATTTAAAATTTGATTTGTCTTTTTTAAATTATGACTTAATAAATCATGGGCTAAAAAATATTACGAACGAAAATATAGATACCTTAAAGTTATCAAGAGCTTTATTGAGGAATAAAGTTAAAAATCATAAACTATCTACATTAAGTCGTTACTTTAAAACAACTAATAAGAATGAGCATAATTCAAAAGCTGACGTTTTAACAACTTATGAAGTATTCAAATATCTTGGGAGTGATGAAAGAATTATAAATAAGAAGACTATTTCGCATTTAAATTCTTTTTTAAACAAAGTTGATGATCAACTAAAAGTTAAATTTTCCTATGAAGATATACCCAATACAGTAGGTATTTACTGCTTTTTACAAAATAACAAAATTCAATATGTAGGAAAATCAAACAATCTAAGAAACAGAATTGGATCACATCTAAGTTACGCGAGAAGCTTTAAATCAAATAAAATAGTAACTAATTCGAATAATTTAAATTTTATTGAATTGGATAGTGAATTAGTAGCACTCATTGCAGAGCATAGAATAATTAATTTTTTCAAACCAACTTACAATAGAAGCGGTAAAGTACCAAAAAATATCTATTGGGTTAAGTTAAAAAGCAATAAACTCAGACTTGAAATTTCTAAAATTGAAAGTACAAAAAATACACTATACAAATTTGGACCTTTTACAAGTTACTCGAAAGCAATTTATTACAAACAGTCTATAGAAGAAATATTTCAATTAATAAAATGTAAGAAAAATAATGCTAGAAAAGAGAAGTGTGATATTTCATTATTATTAAATTCTCAATGTGCTTGCGTAGATAATTTCAGTTTAGAAAATTACTTAACCCAAAAAAATAAAGAATTTAAAAAATATTTCGAAAATCTGGATATAAAAATTTTAGAAATAAAAAAATTAATTAAAAATTACTCTAAAAATTTAGAATTTGAAAATGCTCAAAAATACAAATTATTATTATCCACACTTGAAGAACACCAAGAATTGTCAGATTTATTTAATAAAATACTACAAAATAATAATGACATTAATTTAAAACTATCAAATCATGGAATTAAAATTCAAGGCAAACAAATTTTTGTAGAAAACTTTAACGATACTAGTAATTTATTTAAAAATAATAACTTGAATGAGGAATACTCTTTTCCACATTTCTTAAGTGAACTTCAAATAATTTTGCGTTACCTAAGAAAATCAGAACCTAATACAATAGTATCATGAGCTTATTTTTTGAATCTGACAATCTAACGCTTGGTTACAAAAATCAACTTGTAATTAAAAATTTAAAAATTTCTTTAAACTTTTCAAAAAATTATGAAATTACAGGAAGAAATGGTTCTGGGAAAACTACTCTAATCATGTGTATAAGTAATAATTTTATAGGAAACACTTTTAACTCTAATATTTACAGAAAAGATACTTCAATAATGGAAATTGGCTCTTCCCCATCCCTTATGCCTGAGCTTTCATTGCTAGAAAATATCAAGTATTTTTTATTTAATGAAAATATAAATGAGACCACGATATCGAATGTTCTAGATAAATATGAATTAGATAGTTTTAAGAGTGATCTAATTGGAGATTTCTCAAGTGGAATGGTTAAAAGAAGTGAAATTGCAATTGCAGACCTTAAAAACCCAAAAGTGCTTTGTATTGATGAGCCCAAAGTATATCTTGATGAAAACGGAGTTGACCTATTGCTAAATCTTATTACAAAAAGAGAAAAGGAAGGAAATGCTTCCATTTTGTCTAGTCAGGAAAGTATTGGTGCATTTACGTCAATTGAAAGGTCAATAAATTTAAATGATTAAAAAATACATTATAAAAAAAGAGCTAAATATGGAATTTAGAAATAATACTTCTTTATTTCTAATTACTCCCACAATGTGCGTTTTGATAATAGTTTTTCCAATTTTGTCAGAAAATAGATTTCGTGTTGATAATGATATATTTTTGATTGTTGAGCTTTTATTTTTAATTATTTTTACAACACTTTTTTCAATCAGAAACCCTCTAAATGAGCAGAAATTAATAAAAGAATTAAATTATGGATCTATAAAAAAAGTAGATTATTTTTACAGCAAGACATTCTCAGAATTAATAATTTTTTATCCACAAATAATCATTTTGTTAATTCTCTTTTCAGGTTTTACTAATACTTCGTTAAATTCATCTTTATTACAAATATGTTTATCAATTTTATTTTTTTGCTTGAACACAATTATGATAAATTTATTTTTCCAAATCTTTACTAGTTTCAGTAATAGATTTGTGCAATTTACATTGATTGTCCCAATTTATATTGGTTTTGCAATTTTAATTGCACCCCTTTGGTTAGGTGTAAATCAAGGAATAAGTAATATTTACTTATTGATGTTTTTAGGAATAACTATGGTCATATACTCATTCACCAATTTTTATTTAAGGAAATCGTAATGATGCTATACGGACCTCTATTAGTTTGGATTGCCGTAGCGTCTCTTGGACCTTACGATGTTACCCAAGGTATGTCATCAAAATTGTTATACGTACACGTACCTACAGTTTGGGTTGCATATTTAGGTTACTCACTTACTTTTTTGTACTCAGTTTTATATTTCTTTACCAAAAAAGAAAAATATGATTCACTTGCAGTTGCTAATGCGATGTCTGGTGTAATTTTTACCATTGTTACTTTACTTTCAGGATCATATTGGGGAAAGCTCACCTGGGGAACATGGTGGGTGTGGGGCGATGCAAGACTTAATTTGACAGCAATACTTTTACTAGTTTATTTAGGATACATAGCCTCAAGACAATTCAATAAAGATTTAGCCAAAACTGCTAAGAATTCATCAATTATCGGAATCTTTGGAATTATACAAATTCCAATTTTGCATTTTAGTGTTATATGGTGGAGGTCTGTTCACCAACAAGCAAGCATATTAAGTCAGGAAACTGTAGCTTCAGGTGATGCACCTATGTCAAGTGATATACTTGTAACTCTTCTAATTAGTGTTTTACTAGTGACACTTGTTCATGTTTTCCTTACTAAAAGATTTAGAATATCAAATGATATATCATGGGCAGATTATTTAAATCCTCAATCAAGAGCTAAAATTTAACTAAAGTGAAAAAAAATCTATTAATTGTCCTATTGGGCATTGGCTTGATTATTTATGCAAGTACCGTCATTGCATCTAGAAATACTATTTACTACTACACAACCTCAGAAACTTTGGAAATAGAAATATCAAATGAAGAGAGAATAAAACTTGGAGGATTTGTTTTACAAGATTCTATCACTAAGGATGGAGAATTTACACTCTTTACAATAACTGATGGAAATAAAGATATTGATATTGTGTTTGATGGATTTGTTCCTGAACTATTTCAGGAAAATATGGGTGTGATTCTTGATGGAGTATTTGATGATGACTTATTCCTTGCTGATGACATGTTAGTTAAGCATGATAATGAGTATGTTTCAAGCGATGGCGAAACATATAATGTAGAAAATTACTCAGAATGATATACAATCTTGGTATTTTATTTAGCTGGTTAAGCTTTTCAGTTTTAATATATCTGTTTTTTACTGAAAGCAAATATAGAGTTCATTTGCTAGTTAGAGTAAATCTATTTTTACAGATTTTTTTATTTTGTTTATTGGAAATAGGGCTGTTCTTAAATGACTTTTCAGTATCCTATATAGCTAATTACTCAGCTGTTTCTACTCCCCCGCTTTATAAGTTTGCATCTTTGTGGGGTTCTCTTGATGGTTCAATTTTATTGTGGAATTTATGTTTGAGCATATTTATGTTCCTATATCTTAAATACTATAAAATTGAAAATTCGAATCTAGACATAAAAATATTTTCATTTATAACCATATTTTTCGTTGGTTATACAGTTTTCAGTTCCTCTCCTTTTGCGGGATGTATTGAATTAGCAACAATTGGTTGCAACAAATCAACCTTGATTCCATTTCAAAATACACTTATGAGTAATTTAGGAAGAGGGCCAAATCCTTTATTGCAAAATCATCCCTTGATGGCCATTCACCCTCCAATGCTTTATATAGGTTATGTAGGTATGACGCTTCCTTTTGTTGCAGCTACTAGTCGATTGTTCAAAAGAGATCAATCAGATGATTGGATTGAGGTAGCTGAAAAAACAACTTATGTTCCTTGGTTATTCTTAACAATTGGCATAACTCTGGGCGCAGCATGGTCATATGAAGTTCTAGGTTGGGGCGGTTACTGGGCTTGGGATCCTGTAGAGAATGTATCATTTATCCCATGGCTACTTGCAACTGCATTTTTACACTCGTCAAAAATTCAAAAATCTAGCAATACATTATTAAATTGGAACTACATACTAGTTGGACTAATGTTTCTTTCTACAATTTTTGGAACATTTGTTACAAGATCTGGTGTTTTAATATCAGTTCATGCTTTTTCAAATGGAAATATTGGTACTTATCTATTAATAGGTCTTACGATTTTTAGTTTGTTATTTATATTTATTGGTTCAAAAAATATTGAATACTTTTCTGAATCAAAAAAAATTAATAATTGGTTTGGTAAGTCTGGTTTTTTTGTTTTGAATAATATTATCTTGTTTTCTTCAGCTTTAGTGGTATTTATTGGAACAATATTTCCATTATTTTATGAGACCATCTATGACAGACAAATTACTATTGGTAGAGCTTATTACGATATTATCGTAGGACCAATGTTATTAGTTTTACTTTGCTTAATGATTTTCTCGATAAAACTTACAGTAAATAATATAAATTTAAATTCATGGTTTACTGAAAACTCTAATTTACTAAATTTATCATTAGCCATAGCAATATTTTTATTAATAAATTTAAACAATAATTATTTTTTAATAGTTACCACTGCTGCATCTATAATTCTTATTCTTTTAACAATCAAAAATATGGTTAAAAGAGTAAAAATTACAAACACAAATAAAACATACTGGACAGGTCAAATAGCTCATTTGGGTATAGCTGTTTTTGCACTTGGTATTATTTTGAATGTAACACAAAGCTATTCAACTGAAAAAGAAATCAATTCTTTTCAAGAATTTGAATTCAATAACTCTTCTTTTTTTGTATATGACTCTATAGAAGAAAATAAACCAGAAAAGACGATAATCAAACTTCCAATTTCCAATGAGATTACTACAAAATATACATCTTTAAATATTTTTAGAAATTCCTCACAACAAGCTATAAGTTCGCCTGCTGTATTTAGATCATTGTCTAACGATATCTATATAACTGTAAAATTTATAGATGAAGATAGTTACAAATTAATAGTTAGAAACAACCACGGCATTTTAATTATGTGGATTGGTTTATTCATATCCTCGATTTCATTTATTCCAAGGCTAAAAAAACGTGTATAAAAAGTACTTAACATTCGCTTTAATAACTATTTTGGCATCAGTTCCGCTATTTCTTCCAAATAATGAATCAAGATTTGATGAATGGAGTAAGTCTTTATTATGCCCTGTATGTCAAGGTGAAACTATTTATGATTCTCCATCTGAATATGCAGACGACATGAGATCTATTCTCCAAGAACAAATAAACAACGGCATGACAGATAATGATATTTATGAGTTTTGGGTTACTAGATATGGTGAGAGAATAATTACAAATCCTATTGAAAAAAATTATGAAATTGTTTTGATTCCATTATTTTTAGTTTTGATATTTATATACGTTTTTTTGAGAAAATTATATGTTTAAAAATAAATGGTTTTATTCATCAATTTTTATTGTTTTTTTCCCAATTTTTCTATTTGTTAATCTAGAAAATAATACTGAGAATTCCTCAAATCAATCAACAAACTTAGACGAAGTTTCAAATCAAGAAATGGAAAAAGTGATTGAACTGAATCCGGACATAATGCCTATGAGAATAGCTCTAGCTAATAGGTATTTTGAAGCTTTTGATTATTCGAGTGCTTTACCCCACTTCATGTATGTTGCTGAAAATTCTGATGATGTAGATTTAAAAAGTCTGTCATTATCTCAAATTGGTTGGATGGTATATGAGTCTGGAGACATAAATACATCTTTAAATTACATAAATGAGGCCTTAAGAATATCACCAAAGTCATTAGTAGCACAAACTTATAGAGGAATTATCTTAATTCAACAATCAGATACAAGAGATGAGGGAATATTAATCTTAGATTCATTACGTAGTAATCCTTCGTTATCGGAAGAAGATTTGTCAATTATTGAAGAGATTTTGGAAATTTATGAAAGCTAGAATTGTTTTATTACTTTTTTTAATTATGTCATGCTCTGTAGATTCTGAAAATTCGAAGATTGAAATTGAACAAAGTATTTTTAATAGTCTTAAAGCACTCGAAACAAATGAAAGTTTATCAATTGACACATCGAGTTATGTAATTATTAATTATTGGGCATCATGGTGTCTTGAATGCATTGAAGAACATCAATTTTTAATGGAATTATCAAAAACAAGAGGCTTGAAAGATAAAGTCATACTTGTATCCTTCCAAGATTCTATTGAGAACTCAATAGACTTTGTAAATGAATACGGAAGAGGAGATATAATTTACGCAATCGATACAGAAAGTAAACTAGCAATTTATTCTGGAGTTTTTGGGGTGCCAGAAACACACATAATTTTAGATAATAAAATAGTTCAAAAGTACATTGGCCCACTATCTTTAAGTGATGTAGAAGAAATAATAAATTCTTATTCAAATCAATAAAATATCCAATTAAAATGAGAATGTGAAACGGATAATCGCGATTTATCGAGGAAAGTCCGGACTCCATAGAGCATAGAGCTGGGTAACTCCCAGGCAAGTAATTGACGGAAAGTGCAACAGAAAATATACCGCTTGTTTTGGCAAGTAAGGGTGAAAAGGTGGTGTAAGAGACCACCAGTAGTTTAAGTAATTAAGCTAGCTTGCAAACCCCTCTTGGAGCAATACTAAGAAGCAATTGGCTTGCTCGGTCATCAATTGCGGGTAAGTAGCTAGATATATTTGGTAACAAATATACAAGATGGATGATTATCATGCGCAGTGCGCATACAGAATCCGGCTTATAGTTTCACAAAACTCGGGTGCCTCTTTATGAGGCACCCACCTAAAAAATATATCAAACTATTATTATCTAATGACAAAATTTTCTTATTTCCTAGGTTCAGAACAATGGCAACCTGAAGATCTAATAAGGCATGCCGAAATAGCACAAGAAGCAGGTTTTGATATGTTGACAATTTCAGAGCATTTTCACCCTTGGGTTGATGATTATTCCGCAGCAAATTTTACATGGTCAACTTTAGGTGCTCTTGCTACAAAATTTCCTAAATTAGATATTGGTACAGGCGTTACGACTCCCCTTTGGAGAATTCATCCTGGTGTAGTTGCTCAGGCTGCAGCAACTGTTGATAGATTATCATCCTCTATTTTTCATCTAGGAGTTGGTACTGGAGAGAACATAAATGAAGGACCTCTTGGTTATAACTTTCCAAAATACGAAGAAAGAAAAAACAGATTAATTGAATCATTAACAATCATTAGAAGACTGCTCAATGGAGAAAAGCTGACTTTTGATGGCGAATATTATAAAACTGAAAAAGCAAAGCTGTACTCTCCCCCATTAAAACATATTCCAATATGGTTAGCTGCTGGCGGTCCTAAATCAGCTCAGGTTGCTGCAGAACATGCGGATGGGCTAATGATTAGTGTAAAAGATCCTAAAGATTCCTACGAAAGAGTAATTGATCCTGCAAAAGAAAAAACGTCAGAGCTAAAAAAAGATACTTTATCTGTTCATACATACAGATGGACAATGTTTGCAGATAATGATGATGACGCCTGGACAGCATTAAGATCTTGGAGAGGTCTGCGAGCACCTAGTAGACTTCAACAATTAGATCCAGAAGCTTTAAGACTTGAAGCTGATAGTTTTCCTAAAGAAGAAATTATGGGTAAATTTTCAAAAGCTTCTACAGTTGATGAATTATATGAAATTTATAAACCATTGGTACATGAATTTGATTCGGAGATCGTAACAATTCAGATCTCATCGATAAACCAAGAAGAGACAATAAGATTACTGGGTAAAGAACTTTTACCAAAACTTCGCAAATAAATTGTTAGCTTATCTAATTATTGGATTTACCGGAGGGTTATTATCTGGTCTATTGGGAGTTGGTGGGGGTGTAATTTTTGTTCCTTTGTTAACCTATCTGACAAAGGTAGATTTTAAAACAAACACAGGAATTTCTTCCCTCGCAGTAGTCTTTGTTGCTACAGCAAGCAGTTTAACTTATATATTTAATGATTTTAACAAAGGCTTTAATCTTGTATTTGCGATTTTAGTTATAGTAACTGGTGGAATAATTGGTGGTTATTTAGGGAGTAAATTAACACCTAAATTAAATAATAAAATTTTGATTAGAATTTTTTCTTTATTACTTATTGCAACTGCTTACAGAATGATTTTCTCTACATCAGTAAATACATTATACGAAAATAATATATTTCTTTATTTTTTGGTTGGATTTGTATCCGGCATTGGTTCAGGATTACTAGGTATAGGCGGAGGTATTATAAGAATTCCAATGTTAATTCTATTTGGAGGATTTGAGCAAATCATCGCTCAAGGAATATCATTAATAACAACTGTCCCTACAGCATTAACAGCTGCCGTAACAAAAATTAGAAAAAATAAAGACTCGATTAAAAATGGTGTATACGTTGGAATTTTTGGAGTTTCTGGCTCGATTTTGGGTGGTAATTTTGCTTTTAATATACCAGAAAATATTTTAAATATTAGTTTTGGAGTATTTTTAATATTTGTATCAATAAATATGTTTTTTACATCAAAGTAGTTTTCCATTTTTCAAGAATAATTTCAAATTTTTAAAATTTTTTAATGTAACAATAAGATATGAAATACCAATTAAATTTAGAAATATTTTAATTTGTGATGATAAAACAATAGAGCTTTCTTCATTTTCAAAAAAAGGATACAAAAAAACACTCTGATTTGACCATGTAAAACTCAGAACTAAATATAAAAAAGAACCAATTGAAAACAATAGAGCATTACTTCTAATTCTTGTATTACGTTTAGTGACAATCATTATTAGAAAAAATAATAAAACATTGAATAACAAACTATGACCTAAAAATTGAGTTCTGTTTGAAATTCCTAAATTAAAAATAATTGAATCCAGAAATAAGGGGTAAAGACTACCAAGAATTATATATCTCAAATCTGCAGAATTATCCTTAAAAATATAACGAAAAAGTAATACTGAAATACTTGATGTCCAAATAATCATTTTTCGTCTAGTGCTTCATTTGCTAATTGGTCTGCTCTCGAGTTAAATTCTCTTCTAATATGATGTATTTCAATATCCTCAATTTGGTTTATTAGCTTTAGGCTTTTTTCATAATACTTTTGTAATTTTTTTGATTTAACTTTGTATTCCATATTCACTTGTTGAACTACTAATAAGGAATCTAAAAAAATATTGACATTACTTATACTATTTTCTACACAATATTCTAGAGCAGCAACTAACCCTAAATACTCAGCAACATTATTTGTGTTGATACCAATCTTTTTTTTAATAGTGTCTATTTCAGTATTATTTTTATTAATAGATACTCCAATCGAAGCTTCACCTGGATTAGAACGAGAAGCTCCATCACAATATATTTGATACATTAAATAACCACACCTTGACAATATGGGCACTGATTATATGCAGAATCCGCAATTAAATCTAGTTCGCTTGATGTCAGACTAACCCCACAACAACCACACTGGTCCACATTTTTGTAGGCTGCTATTACTTCTACTCCATTGAGTTTTAACCGATCATAGAGTTCCTTAATATCTCCAGGGAAAGAGTCAAGTAATGCATATTTCTTGTTTTCAAGTTCAGCTATCTTGCTATCTAAATCTTTCCATTCTGACTGAATTTTTTTTGAAAATTCAATTAAGTCAGGTTTTAAATCTTGTAGAGATTGTTCGATTCTTGAAAATTCTAATAGTTCTTCTGAATTTTCATCGTTAAGTCTCTCAATTGATTGATTTAAATCAACAATATTGTTCTCAACGTTCGATTTTTGTAAACTAAAATTTTGAAGTTCACCTGCATCAAGTTTAGGGTTTTGAAGTTTTTCTAAAATATTATTTAGCTTATTATTATTTTCATGTATTTGTTGTTCTAAAATTTTTTTTTCTTCGAAATAATTTGAAAGATCTTCTTTCTTTTTATTTAAAAGTGAATTATTTTCATAATAATTGATTTCTAGTTCTTTTAAAATATTTACACTTTCTCCTTCAGACTTTTCAGCAATTAATTTAAATATTTCATTATCTAAATCCTGTAAATCAATCAAATTACTAAATAAAAAGGGTTCATTCATAATACTTATTATAAAAATATTCGATCTGTGTTCCTAACTCATTACTTAAATTGCTAACAAATCTTTTCATTCCCGGAATTTCAGTTGATAAATGATTAACTTGAATCAATCCTAAATTTGTTTCATCGCCCTTTAATAGATACCTATGAGAAATATCTCCTGTTATAAAAACATCAACTTTAGATATTATTTCCTCCAAAAATTGAGTGCCTGATCCGGGGAGGACTGCAAGTCTGTCAATTTCATTAATATTTTGAAAATGTTCATTTGTTCTTATGATGTTAGTATTAAGTTTTGATTCAACTATTTCGATTAGATTATTTTTTGACATTTTTTCTATATTTCCATATCGGCCAGCACCAAACGTACCTACACTGTGTGCAAAAATTTTAGCATCATTTATCTCGAATAAATCTACTAATGAGTCTGCATTTCCCCCCTTGCAAACATCTTGCGCGGTATGGACAGTAATTATATTTATTCCTGCCTCTCTAAATTTAGAGGTTAGCGTATCGTCCTCAAAAAATTCAGTACCGTCTTCATCAAAAACTTTTTGAAGTGGTGGTGGATGGTATGTAATTAAAGTGTTGATATTATTGCTAATTGAGTAGTCAAGAATAGAGTGTTCAATTTCATGTGCAACTGCTAATCCATTTACTTCAGAATCTTTTGAACCAATAGTTATTCCAACGAAATCATCCTCGAAAGCACTATTTAATGGAACTAATGAATCAACAGTTTCTAGTAATTTACCTACATTCACTTATTTAATAGTAATAAGTAAATTTATAAAGATTTAGCAGTTTTTTTATTATGATAATTTGCCCAAAGTACTAAAAAAGTAGGGAGAATTGTTAACGAAGCAACCAGAGCAAAACCAATAGATACTAGAATTACTGTACCCATTTGTTGAAATGGTACTAAAGTTGAAGTTGTCAAAATCCCAAATCCTGCCATTGTAGTGAAAGCGCTACCAAATAAAGAGCCACCCGTAGTTTTCAATGTTGTACGAATTGCTTCAACAGGCTCTATTCCCGTCGCAATAATTTCCCTGAATCTATTTGTTACATGAATAACAAATGGCACGCCAATACCTATGGCTAGACCAGAGAGCGTTGATGTTACTGGATTTAGTGGAATATCAAGTAAGAACATACCCATATAAGTTCCTAAAACAATAGCCGCGACAGGTAGTACCGTAATGACACCCAAGAATGGCCTTCTCATATCTATTAAATAATATATAACAAGAAATGCCATTGAGGCTAATATTGCAAATACTAAAGACTGGAACTGAGAGGAGTTTATTAATTCATTTACACTTTCAGTGACAATGTTGTCTGAAGTTACGCCAACAAATACACCTAATTCTGCAAGTGGTTCAAATGCAGTATATAAATCGTCTCTAATCTGTGCTGCTCCAGATGTCCCTGCAGAAGTAGTAATTCTTACCTGCATTGCTGAAATATTATTAGTTTCGTCCACATAAAGACTAGTACTAAACAAATCATTGTCAGTTTCAAGTAGATATGTGTAAAGACCTTTAACATCTCCAGTTGAACTTACTCTGAGTGCATCTAATCCTTGACCACTCATTATTTGAACACCATAACTAGTTAGCTGTCCAATCAATGCCATATCTGGCATTGGTGGTGGCGCTTGTGGATTTGCTGATGGAGGCATAAGCATAGAACCAAGAGATCCAACTACAGATTCTGCTGCAACATTACCTGCAAATACCAAAACATTATCAACATCAGCCAAATTGTTTAATGAATCGATTAATGCGTTATGAATTTCAGGAGTAGCAATGTTTTCTGATTCGATTAAAACACTTGTAGTCTCTCCAAAACCTCCACCAAATTCTTCTTGTAAGGTATCAAAAGTTTTTACTGTTGGATTATCTGAAGGTAAAAAATCAGTAAATTCAAACACTGTTGATATGTTGGTAAAACTGTAGTATCCATATCCACCAATTCCTATAATCAAAACGATTGCCAAAAATTTTAATTTTTTTGGAATTATTGCAGTTGAAGCAGATATCTTGTTAAATAACTTTTCACCGGATGATGCAAATGCATCTGCATCTATAGAATTTTTCTTTTCTGCCCTTTTATCAAGTAAAGTCCTAATTGCAGGAACCAATGTCATTACTAATATAAATGCATAAAATATTCCTAAAGCAGTTGTTATTCCAAAGTCTTGCAGCTGAGTTAAAGGAGAAACTATATTAGTAAGAAAACCAACCATTGTTCCTAAAGTTGCGAGTTGATTACG